>JANLPG010000053.1:0-44039 GCA_031367105.1 Gemmatimonadota bacterium
GGTTGTCGCCGCTTTCCACCGGGGCATCGAGTGACACCTCGGTCACGAAGAGTCGCTTCGCATCGCGGACATCGTCGAGCGACATATTGAGCGCGGTGGAGAGTTCCTCATCGGTCGGGGTGCGTCCGATCTCCTGGGCCAGCAGCCCCTGCGCCTTGGCGAAGCGCACCACTGCGGTGTTCTGGTTCAGCGGAAAGCGCACCGAACGCGTCTGTTCTGCCAGCGCCTTGAGCACCGCCTGACGCACCCACCAGACCGCGTAGGAGATGAACTTGACGCCGCGTTCGGGATCGAACTTCCGTACCGCCCGAAGCAGCCCCTCGTTCCCGATGGCGACCAGGTCACTCAGGTCGAGCCCGTGACCCTGATAGCGTTTCACGAAGGCGATCACGAACCGGAGGTTGGCGGTCACCAGCCGTTCGGCAGACTCCGGGCATCCCTCCCGCGCCTTGCGCGCCAAGGCACGCTCCTCTTCGATGTTGGTGATCATCGGGAGGTCCTTGATATCGCGCAGGTACTGCTCAAACGACTCGGTCGCGGCCAAGAGCGGGCGTGCCCTTTCCGGGATACGGCGGGTGCGGCGGGGCATTAGTGGCCCATTCGGCAGTTGGGTTTTGGTATGGGATGATTCTCGGACAGCACCCCCAAGATGGGGACTGCAATCGTCTTGTCAAGAGGCCGTAAACTTAAACATTACAATGACTTACAGCACTTCACGTTGCGAGTTTCCTGCACAAAATCCACAGCGCAGTTGTCCACTCCGCTGTGCACGAAATGGGTAACTCATTGTGGTGAAAGCAGTGGCGGTCAGGGAGCGAGGCAGGGCGGTGTGGGAAACTGGTGGTCGCTGTTCGATCGGTGCTTCAGAGGAGCGACCGAAGTACCTCGAGATTCAGCGGTCGTGTCCACGAGTTGCCATCGGGGATCACGGCTCCGAAGGAGGAGAGCAGCGCAGCGCGGACCACTCCGTCGCGATTCTTCTTGTCGCGCTTCATTGCCAACTCGAGCGCGGATTTCCCCAACCCGCTGGGCGGCGCCGTCGGAAGCCCAAGCACGCGCAGCAGCGCGACGATCTGATCGGCGGTCCCGGCCTCACAGCTGCCCGCCGCTTCGGCACATCGTGTCTCGAGAATCAGCCCGACCGCTACTGCCTCGCCGTGGGGCAAGGCATAGTCGGTCGCCTGCTCCAGCGCGTGGGCCACGGTGTGCCCGGCGTTGAGGATCGCCCTCCGCCCGTGCTCGAACTCGTCTTCCGAGACCACCGAAGCTTTCAGTTCCACGCTGCGCCTGACCAGCGTTGCCAACGCCACCGGATCGCGCGCTGTGATCGCCGCGGAGTGTGCCGCAAGCCAGCTGCCGTAGTCGGCATCGAGGATCGCGGCGTGCTTGACCACCTCCGCGAGCCCCTCCCGGTAGTTGCGCTCCGGCAGTGTGGCGAGGAGATCGGGATCGATCAGTACGACACTCGGGTGATGGACCGTCCCAACGAGGTTCTTGCCGCTGTCGGTGTCGACACCGGTCTTGCCGCCAATGGCGGCATCAACCATCGCCAATGTCGTGGTGGGAATGGCGACCCAGGGGACGCCGCGCAGGAAGGTGGCCGCCACGAAACCGACCAGGTCGCTCGTCACGCCGCCGCCGATCGCGACCAGCACGGTGTCACGGCCACAGTGGCGGTCCAAAAGGTCATCGGTGAGCCGGGACCAGGTGGATCGAGTCTTCTGGCGCTCACCGGCCGGGAAGGTGAGTTGTTCGGCCTCAGGGATCGGAGAGTGAATCCTGGCAGCAACGGTGTCGTCGCTGATCACCACCACGCGCGCGTCCGGCTGGTGCTCGGCCAGCCACTGCGCCAACTCGCCGCTCGCACCGGGACGGACCACGACGGGATAACTCCCCGCCCTGTGGCGCACCCAGACCGGGGCTACCAGATCACGTCCTCGAGCCCGGCGCGCGCGTTGGCCACGCGAGCCAGGGTGAAGAGCAGGTCGGAGAGCCGATTGACGTACACGATGAAGAGGTCGGGGACATCGTCGTTGGCGGCCAGCTGAACAATGCTGCGCTCGGCCCGTCGACAAACGGTGCGCGCCAGATGCAGGGCGGCCGCCTTGGGAGTTCCGCCGGGGAGAATGAATGCCTTGAGTGGCGCAAGTTCGGCGTCCGCCTCATCCATCAGCTGCTCGAACTCGGTCACGCGCCCCGGCGCGAGCTCGGCCTTCTCCAGCGCTTTCCGAACGCGCTCGGGATCGGGGGTGGCCAGATGCCCCCCGATGGCGAAGAGATCACGCTGGATCGACTCGAAGAGTGGATCGAAGAACTCTCTGGGCGCCGTGGCGCGCACCATTCCGAGCACGGAGTTCAGTTCGTCGACGTCGCCATAGGCCGCCACGCGAGGGTGATACTTCGGCACCCGTCCCCCGCCGAAGAGCCCGGTGTCGCCGGCGTCGCCGGTGCGGGTGTAGATCTTGAAAGCCATTCGCGAAAGATAGCCCCGTGGCAACGGCTCGCCGTCCTACTTTCCGATGATTTCCAGCATCTCGGATACCAGGGTCACCTTCTCGCGTGGCCGCCCTGCCGGCGCACCGCGGGCCTGCTCTTCGCGGTCGAGCCGCTGCCAATCGCTCCAGTCGACGAAGCGGACACCGCGCTCGGCCAAGAGGTCATCGACCATTCCGGTGGGGCCTCCTCCACCGCCCAGTCGACCGGTGGCGGCGTCGGCGATCAAGTGGTCGATCGTCTCGGCCGCATCAGACTTGTTGGTGCCGATCACTCCCTGGGGACCCCGCTTGATCCACCCGGCGACATAGAGCCCGCGAACCGCCGTCGCACTCTCGGGCGATTCCACCACACGACCGCTGACATTCGGGATGACGCCGCGCCGGGCATCGAACGGAAGCCCGGGCATCTCCAGACCGCGGTATCCGACCGACCGGAACACCAGCCCGACGGGAAGCGTGCGGAACTCGTCGGTCGGTAGCGCGCGCACCCCGCCGAGTCCGTCGGACTCGAGCCGGTTGCGCACCAGCCGGAGTCCGGCAGCGGTTCTGTCGCCAAGGAGTTCGACCGGGGAGACGTTGAAGTGGAACACAATGCTCCGCTTCGCACCCGTCGCACCTCGGGCCGCCCAGCCCCGGAGGAGTTCGAGGTTCTTCTCGGCGGTACGGTCTTCGACGGCGGCGAGATATGCGGCGCTGATCGGATCGAGGTCCAGGTCGCGCGGGTCCACGATCACGTCGACGCCGCCGATTTCGCCAAGTTCGCGCAGCTCGGGCGTGGTGCAGGCCGCCTGCACCGGCCCCCGACGTCCGATGACGTGAATGGACTCGAGCCGGGAGTCGCTCAGCGCCGCGAGTGCGTGCGCGGCCAGATCGGTCGTGGCGAGGACATCGGTCGACTGGGCGAGGATCCGGGTGACATCCATCGCCACATTGCCGAGGCCGATGACCGCAGCGGCGCGCTGGGAGAGATCAAATCGGCAGTCGATGTAGTCGGGGTGGCCGTTATACCAGCCGACGAGTTCCGTCGCCGCGTGGCTCCCGACCAGGTGCTCCCCGGGGATGCCCAGTTGCCGGTCGGTCTGCGCGCCATAGCTGAGCACGACCGCATCGTAGTACTCGCGCAGCTCCTCGATTGTAACGTCCTCCCCCACCGTGACGTGACCGAAGAACCGGAACCCGGGCTGGGACGCAATCCGGTCGAACACCCGGGTGACCGATTTGATCTTCGGGTGGTCTGGCGCGACCCCACCGCGCACCAGGCCGTAGGGCGTGGGCAGGCGATCGAAAAGGTCGATGCGGACGCCGGCGGCGGCCTTCTGCAACGCCTCCGCTGCATAGAACCCGGATGGGCCTGCACCGACGATGGCGACGTGAAGATCTGCCGGGGTGATGGTCATTTCCGTCTCCCCTTGCTCTTGCCGAGTTCGACGACAACGCTGTCGATGGCCGCGAGCATCCGGGCGCCGCCGATCGTCTGATGATTCGCCTGGATCGAAAAGATCAGGGTGCTGCCGTCCGGTCGGTCGACGAAGCCGCTCAGCGCGTTCACCCGCGAGATGGTTCCGGTCTTGGCACGGACGTGGCCTTCGATCGGGGTCCCGATGAATCGCGACTTGAGCGTGCCGCTCCTGCCGCCCACCGGCAGGCCGGCTTCGAATGCCGCGAAGTTCGGGTGACCCTGCATAAAGTGCAGCAGCTTCGTGAAGGCCAACGGCGTGACGAGGTTGTTGGAGGCAAGCCCCGACCCATCCTCCACCGCGAACTGAGTGGAGTCAATTCGCATCGAGTCGATCAGAAAGCGTCGCTCGATCCGCAGCCCTTCGCGCCAGGAGCCGGCCACTCCGAAGCGTTTGCCGAGCTGCTTGAGGGTCATCTCGGCGTACCAGTTCTGCGAGCCATTCAGGATCGGGAAGATCCATTCCGTGAACGGGCGCGAGCGGACCTCGGCGAGCGGTGGTGCAGTGCGAGCGTGCTGATAGGGGAACGAGTCGACGGTGGAGCGAGTGGCGCCTCGCACCGTGATGCCAACGGAGGCCAGTTCGCGACGCAGTGCCAGCGCCGTGAAGCGGTTGGGATCGGCGACGGCAGCGTACTCGGTGCGCTCGCTGGCCCCGGCTGGTATGACACCCGTTGCGAGATAGCTCGAGCCATCAAGACTCCGGGTGACATCAATCGTCCGCCGGCTTCCCCTGGCACCGGTCTCCGCCCGGTTTTCCACCGTGGCGGCGCCGAGTTCGGGGAGGAAGGTGATGCGGGCAGGGGCGCCGACCGAATCGCCTGGGAGTTCGTGGACATCGAACGAGTTGTCGTTGAAGCCGAGGCCGGTGACCGGGGCGGCATACCACCAGGCGAGATCACCGATCTCCCACGAGGGATGCACGATCTCCTCGTCAAAATAGGAGCCGTCACCGATCAGGTCGCCGGCAATCACGGTGACGCCACGGGCACGCAACTGCTTCGCGAGGTCACGGAGTCTGGTCACCGGCTCGCTGTCGCACGCATTCGCAACGGTGGTGTCGGGGCCGTAGCAGCGACGCGAAAAAGTCGGATCGCCGCGGCCGTAGAGGACCAGGTCGCCCTGCAGCACCCCATCGCTGATCGGACCATTGCCATAGAGCGAGGTATTGACGGTGAAGGCTGGCCCGAGCAGGGCGGTCGCCACCGCGCTCACCAGCAATTTGGTATTGCTCGCGGGGACGAAGAGCCGCTCGGCGTTGCGGCCAAAGAGCAGCTTGCCGCTGGTGTCGGTCACGGCGACGCCCCAGTACAGTCGGTCGAGGCCGGGAGCATCGAGCCGGGCATTGAGCCGCGTGGTCAGCGACTGTGCGGGTGCGCCACCGGGGAGCAGGATGGCGCACGCGAGGAGCGCGGTGGTGAGGCTAGTCATAGGCGACTCGCGGATCGGCGGCAGCATAGCAGAGGTCGGTGATGAGATTGGCGAGCACGAATACCAGGGAGAGGAAGAGAATACTCCCTTGAATGGCCGGCAGGTCGCGCTTGTCGATGGCGGTCAGGACGTAGCGACCGACGCCAGGCCAGGAAAAGATTGTCTCGGTCAGGATCGACCCGGTGAGGTACGACCCGAAGTCGAGTCCGACAACGGTGATGATTGGCAGCAGCGCATTGCCGAGCGCGTGACGCAGGACGACGGCACGCTCACTGAGTCCCTTGGCCCGCGCGGTGCGCACCAGGTCGCTGCCGAGGACTTCGCGCATCGTGGATCGGGTCATTCGGGCGAGGAAGGCGACGGAGCGCATCCCGAGCGTGATCGCGGGGAGGACGAGAAAGAGCCAGCCGCCATAGCCGGATGGCGGAAACCAGTGCAGGGTGACGGCAAATGCGAGGATGAGCAGCAACCCGACCCAGTAGACCGGGAAGGAGATGCCGAGATAAGCGCCGAGGGTCGCGATCCGATCGGCCCACGAACCGGGGCGCAGGGCACCGAGGATCCCGATGGTGAGGCCGCAGGTGATCGCGATCAGCATCGCGGCGCCGGCGAGGCGAAGGGTGGCAGGGAAACGCTGCGCCAGCTCGCGCACGATCGGTCGCCGGGTGATGTAGCTGCGGCCGAGGTCACCCCGGACCACGCCGCCGACATAGCGCGCGAAGCGGAGCGGGACTGGGTCGTCGAGGCGCAATTCCAGGCGTACGCGCGCCACCGTCGCGCTGTCGGCGCGCTCCCCCACGATCGCCGCGACCGGGTCACCCGGCGCGAGGTAGAGCAGCGCAAAGGTCACCGCCAGCACCCCGAGGAGGGTGGGAATCAGCAGCAGCAGGCGGAGCGCGATGTAGCGGATCATCGGTCGATCGTCACGGTCGTCCAGCGCTGTCCGGTGAACACCGCGGGATAGCGCCAGCCGTGCACCTCGGGGCGCATTGCCCAGACATCGGTCGGGAACCAGCAGAAGATCCAGGGTGCCAGATCGAACACTTGCTGATCGATGGCGGTGAGCAGGCGCCGCTTTGCGACCGAATCGGGAGTCGATCGCGCTTGCACCAGCAGGGAATCGAGCCCGGGGTTTTTCACGAAGGCGTAGTTGCCGCCGGTCCCGGCGTTGCTCGAGTGGAAGAGCGGATAGGTGAAGTTCTCTCCATCGGGGTAGTCGGCCCACCAGTCGGAGAGGAAGAGATCGGCGTCCCCCTTGCGGGCCGTGGAGCGCGCGGTCGAGGCGTCACGCTCCACGATCTCGAGGGCGACACCGACGCGTTCGAGGTCGGCCTGAATCGCCTGGGCGATCCGTGCGAAATCGGCGCGCTGTGATCGCCAGAGTTGCAACTTGAGATCGGTTCCGTGGCCCGCATCGGCGAGCAGCTGAATGGCGAGGGCCGGATCGTAGCGGTAGCGGGCTCGCGTCGCGTCGTAGCCGTCGAGCCCCGGAGGGATGGTGCCCGCCGCGAGCACGCCGCGCCCGTGCAGCACTCGTGCGAGAATCGCGGGAATGTTGATGGCGTGATTGATCGCGCGACGCACGCGGACATCCGTGAGTGCGCCGCGGCTGGTATTCATTGCGACATACACCGCCCGGATCGCCGGCCGTCGTTGCAATTCCGCGCCGTGGGTGCGGTCCCAGCGAGCGCTTTCGCCCGCGGGAATCTCGACGACCGAGAGCCGGCCCGATTCGTACTCGGCCGCCTGGGTGAAAATCTCCGGGATGATCCGCACCCGCAGGGTGTCGGACGCCACGCGGGGTCCCCACCAGCGGGGGTTCCGGGCGAACACCAGCAGGTCATCGTGGGACCAGGAGACAATCTTCCAGGGACCACTGCCGATCGGACTCTCGCCGAACGCCTCGCCGGTCGGGGTCGGGACGATCGCGGCGACCGGCATTGCCAGCAGCTTGGGGAAGATGTTGAGCGGTTCGGAGAGGGTAAAGGCGATGGTCGAATCGTTGAGCACCGTGAGGCCGCGGAGCCGTTCGGCGCCCGAGTCGGCCACAGCGGTTGATCCCGCGATCGGCAGGAGAGGCCAGATGCGTCCCCCCTCCTTTCGCATCCGGAGGGCCCGGAGGAACGAGGCCTCGATCGCCGCGACATTCACCGGCCGGCCATCGCTGAACACCACCCCAGAGCGCAGCCGGAAGGTCCAGGTCCGGCCGTCTGGCGTGGCCGTCCAGGCGGTCGCCAGGCCCGGCACGACGCGGCCGTCGGGGTCGAACTGGGTCAGGTTGTCGAAGAGAAGTGTGACGGCCTCGCCGGTCGGGACGTCCGTAGAGAGTGCCGGGTCGAGTGACCGCGGGTCCCCGGACCAGTAGTAGGTCAACCCCTTGGGGATGCCACTGCCGCAGGCGGCGAGGAGCAGCCCGAGCAGCACGACGAGCGGTCGGGACATCGGGCTCCGGCGCGACGACAGGACGGCGAGAAGGTTGGCGTAACCCCTTCAAGAAACCAGATTTAGACAATGCGGTCAATCGGCTGGTCGAGTCAGGGGAGCAGCACGGTGCAGCGGCTGCTCCGGGGAGCGCTTGTGGCGGTCGTCCTGGCGGCGGGAGCGCCGGCGCCCGCCCCGGCGCAAGCGACCCAGCTGACCGTGCGGGGGCTCTCCTTCCGCGGGAACCACGCGATCGATGCGACGACGCTGGCGGCGTCGATCGCGACCACCAACTCTTCCGCCTTCGCCCGCTGGGGGCTGTTCCGCTGGCTCGGCCTCGGCGACAAGCGGCTCTTCAATCAGCAGGACTTCTTCCGCGACATCCTGCGCGTCCAACTGGTCTATCGCCGGAGCGGCTATCTCGAGGTGAAGGTGGACACCATCGTTCGCCGCACGGCGAGCGATATTTACATCACGTTCAGTATTACCGAAGGACCGCCGGTACGAGTCGACCACCTCGAGATCACCGGGCTCGATTCGTTGCCGGAAGACGAAGCCGATCTGCTCAAGGTCGATCTGCCGCTCGCGATCGGCGATGTCTTCTCGCGGTATGTCCTCGAGGCGTCGCGGGACACGCTGCTCACCCGGTTGCGGAACGACGGCTTCCCCAGTGCGCAAGTCACCGGGCGGTTCGGCGTCAACGACACCCTGCGCATCGCCCGTGCGACGCTCGAGGCGCGCCCGGGGACGCGGGCGGTCTTCGGTGCGGCACGCGTGGTCGGACAGCAGCAGGTCGACAGCGGCTTCATCGCGTCCCTGCTCACGGCGCACACGGGGAGACCGTATCGACAGGAGGAGATCTACCGCTCGCAGCGCGCGCTGTACGGTTCGGAACTGTTCCGCTTCGCGACCGTCGCGATCGACAGCGTCGCCTTTGCCGACAGCAGCACACGGGTACCGCTGGTCGTGACGGTGCAGGAGGGGAAAATGCATCGCGCACTCGGTTCGATCGGCTATGCCACGACCGATTGCTTCCGCGTCGGCGCCGGCTGGACCGCCCGCAATTTTCTCGGCGGCGGCAAGATTATCGATCTCTCCACCCACGTCTCCAAGATCGGAGTCGGTGCGCCGCTCGGCTTCGGTGCGGAGCGCAACATCTGCTCCTCCCTGAAGGCGGACTCGGTCGGCTCCCGGAAGGCCAACTACGGGGTCACGCTCTCGTTGCGTCGGAATGGCTTCTTCTCGCCGGACAATGCCCTGGTACTGGCGGCGTTCAGTGAGCGTCGCAGTGAATACAAGGTCTACCTCCGCGAAGAAGTCGGGGTCTCGGCTGCGGTGCGCCGCGAGACCTACGCCCGCATCCCCGTGACGCTCACCTACCGTCTCGCCTACGGCTCGACCGAGGCGAACGCGGTGTCGTTCTGTGCCTTCTTCAATGCCTGTGTGGCCAAGGACATCGCCCAGCTGCGGGAACGGCGCGTGCTGGCCACGCTGACGCTCGGCGCGGTGCGCCAGCGAGTCAATAACCTGCTCGATCCATCCCGTGGCTCATTGCTGTCCGTTGAAGCGACGCTTTCCTCGCGCTTTCTCGGCTCCTCCGACCGCCAGCAGTTCGCCCGGATCGTCGGCGACGCGGCCTACTATCTCCCCGTGACGCGCAACACCGTGCTCGCAGGCCACCTTCGCGCCGGGGCCATCTACGCGCCGCTGATCAATCTCGCGAGCGGCACGACGGCCAACTTCGTCCCACCGGAGCAGCGCTTCTACGCCGGTGGCCCCAACGATGTTCGCGGCTTCGATCGCAACGAGCTCGGTCCCGTCGTGTATGTGGTGCGCGACAGCGCGATCGACGCCGACGGAGTGCCCGACGTGAACGCGGTGCGCGTCGCGGCCACGGGCGGCGACCGCACCGCGGGGGCAAACCTCGAGCTGCGGTTGCCGTCACCGATCTTCCCACAGCGGCTGCGCTTCGCGCTGTTCGTCGATGCCGGTGCCCTGTGGGAAGGCGGCGGCACGCCGGTGGTGCGGGTTACCCCCGGCGCCGGGCTGCGCTTTGCCTCTCCGCTGGGCCCGATCCGCTTCGATGTGGGATACAACCCCTACAAGCTGCAGTCGGGCGCACTCTATTCCGCCAACTCGATCACCGGCGACCTGCTGCTCTTCCGGCCAGCGTACGTCAAGGATCGCGGGCGCAACTACACGCTGCATTTTTCGGTGGGGCAGGCCTTCTAGATGCGCTGGGTCCGCCGACTCACCGCCGGGCTGCTGCTGCCGCCAGCCGTCGTCCTGGCCACTCTCGCCGGAACGGTGGTGGCGCTGCTGTGGACCGTCCCGGGGCGTGCGGTGACCGCGCGACTGGCGACCTCCTGGCTCACGGGCAACGTGGCCGGCCGGATCGAGATCGGCTCCCTCGCCGGGAACATCCTCAATCACGTCGTGGTCCGCGACGTGACGATCCTCGACTCGCTCGGTGTCGTGGTCCTGCGGGCGCCGGTCATCGAGGCCAACTATGCGCTGGCGGATCTGGTCGCCGGACGGATCGTCCTCAGCCGGCTGGTCCTCAACCGGCCGGTGATCCACCTGGTCCGGTTGCATCGCGGCCGGTGGAATTACGAGGAAGTTTTTCGCATCGCGGCCGGCGCGCCGAGTAATGGTCCTCCGCCGCTGGTGGAGTTCCGCAATGTCACCATCCGGGATGGTGACATTCGCGTCGATGCACCGACCGGTCCGCACGCGCCGAAACTCGCGGTGTCGCGCAACGGCACCATCCCCGATCAGCCGCAGATTCTCTCCGGTCCCGACGGCTTCGTGCGCATCTACACGGCGACCCATCTCGCCGCATCACTGCCGTACCTCCGCATCTCGACGCCGACCCGCGATCCGGTGCTGGCCCGCATCGCGTCACTCGCGGCACACTTCGGCGACCCGCGCCTCACCCTGACCGACCTGAAGGGTGAGCTGCTCACCGCGCACGACTCGCTGCGCTTCAATTTCGACTACGCCGACCTCCCGGGTACGCGCGTCCGTGGTGGCGGGGCGGTGCGCTGGCCGCGCGACACCGTGCTGTTCGATTTCGCCCTCGACGCCGACCGGGTCGACCTCGCCGATCTGCACTGGATTTCGCCGGACTTCCCGGATTGGAAGGGGCGCGGTCGGGTGGTTGCCAAGTCGCTCTCGGGGTCGCGCACCGACTACACCCTGGATCCGTTGACGCTGGGTGACGGCAAGGCTGTCGCGACTGGCAAACTGGTTGCAATCGTCGACAATACCCGCGGACTGGGGATGCGCGGTCTCGATCTGGAACTGCGCGACGTGCCGGTGAGTGTGATGCGTCCCTACCTCGATACCCTGCCGGTCGGGGGCACGCTGACGGGGCGCCTGCACACCGACGGTTTCCTCGACGCGCTGACGCTCGGTGGCGATCTGGTCTTCGCCGATGCACTGGTGGCGGGCACCCCACGATCCCATTTCGTGATCAGCGGGGTGATCCACTTCGGCGGGGCGCAAGGGGCAGTCTTCGAAGGATTCCGGCTCAATGAATCGGTGATCGCGCTCGGCACCGTTCATCGGCTGGTTCCGTCGGTGATCCTCCCCGGGGATCTCCACTTGATCGGCCGGCTCGACGGTCCGTGGCAGAACGCCCGCTTTCAGGGGACGGCAGAACATCGAGCACCGAACGCTGCCCTTTCACGAATGATTGGAAGCATCCGCTTCGACACCCGCGCGGCCGTCCTCGGCCTCGGGCTCGATGCCGACTTCGATCAGCTTTCGTTTGACGCACTGCGGAGCGGTTATCCCAGCCTGACCGCACTCGGCGGCCTCACCGGGCACGTCGTCGCGAACGGTTCACTCGAATCGCTCGACCTCAACGCCGACCTCTCCGGTGAAATCGGCCACCTCAAGGCGCAGGGCCGTGTGACGGTGATGACGCCACGTTACGGGGCAGATTCGCTCGTGCTCGACTTGCAACGCGTTGATCTCGCGGCGCTGCGCGGGCGCGGGACCTCCACCTCGCTGAATGGCCGGATGACGATGACGGGGACCATCGACAGTCTGGTTCCGCCGCGTGGGCGGATGACGGTGGCGTTTGATCAGTCGCGCGTGGGCGGGGTGACCTTCGACGCGATCCTCGCGGGCTTCCGCGCCGCCGATGGCGTCGTCACCGTGGACACGGCATCGGTGCTCTGGCCGGAAGGGCGCATCGATGCCGCCGGCACGATCGGCTACGCCGCGCCCGACTCGGGGACGCTCCGCGTCGTCGGCGCCACCTCGTCGCTGACCGCGTTCGACTCGCTGGCACGGGCGACCCTCGGCATTGCACGCGACACGCTCCGCCCGCGACCGCTCGACGGACTCGTCCGGGCCACCGCCACAGTGCGCGGAGCGTTGGACAATGCCAACATCGCCGGCGACCTGCAGGCCGAGGAACTCGTGCTCGACGCCTGGCGCGTGAGTGCGATGGCCGGTCACTTCACCGCCGACTCCCTCGGCGCCAAGGGAGTGATGTTCGACGCGACCATCGATACCCTCGCGATGGGCGAGCGAATCATCGACTCGGTGCGGGTGCGACTGTCGGGCCGCCCCGATTCGCTCTCGCTCGCCGGTGATGCCCGGATGCACCGAGGTCACATCGGCGGCGGCGGCGCCTGGCTCTCCAGGGCCGATGTGTCGACGCTCCGGCTCGACTCGTTGTCGCTGCGCCTCCCGCTGCAGCAGTGGCACCTGGCGCGTCCGGCCCGGGTCACGATCAGCGATCGCGGGGCGGTCCTCGC
This sequence comes from Gemmatimonadota bacterium, assembly GCA_031367105.1. Classification (GTDB taxonomy): domain Bacteria; phylum Gemmatimonadota; class Gemmatimonadetes; order Gemmatimonadales; family GWC2-71-9; genus Palsa-1233. The sequence continues at coordinate 12,576 of JANLPG010000053.1, forward strand.
CGACACCGTTGCCCTGCATACTGCCGATGGCAGCGGTGCGATGACGCTGGTCGGCAGCGTGCCGGGTTCGGCCGCTGGGGATCTCACGGCGAGCGTTGTGGGCCTGCAACTCAGTGATGTCTTCAACCTGCTGTACGCCGATGCGAGCACGGTGTCCGGACTCGGCTCACTCGACCTGCACCTGACCGGCACCCGGGAAGCGCCGGTGATGCGAGGTAGCGCCGGCATCGCCGGTCCGGTCGTCGGGACGGTCCGTGCGCCGATGGTGCGCGCCGCGTTCGACTATACCGCCCAGCGGCTGCAGTCGCGGCTCTCCTTCTGGCGCACCGGCGATCCGATTCTCGAAGTGGATGTGTCGCTTCCGCTCGACCTCGCGCTCGCGCGCCGCAATGAGCGCAAGCTTGCCGGCCCGCTCGAAATCACCGCGCGCGCCGATTCGGTCGACCTCCTCGTGCTGGAGGCGTTCACACCGTCGATTCGCGACACCCGCGGTACGGTGCAGCTCGATATGCGCGCCACCGGCTCGTGGGTAGCGCCGCGCCTCGATGGCTCGGTGGCAATCCACCAGGGGAGGATGACGCTTCCCGATCTCGGCGTGCGCTACGGACCGATCGAAGGCATCGCCCGCTTCACGGGCGATTCGCTGGTGGTCGATACCCTGCTGCTCAGCAGCGGTCAGGGTGACTTGAAAGTCCAGGGCAGCGTTCGCTTCGCCCAGCTGGTGCATCCCAATCTCGACCTGAAGTTCTTCTCGACCGGCTTCCTGGCGCTCGATGTGCCCAACTACCTGCGGCTGCGTCCGAGCGGCACCTTTCTCCTGAAGGGACCGCTGACCCACCCGGTGCTCACCGGCGACGGCACCCTCTCCGGCAGCGTGCTCTACTTCGCGGACCTGGTGACCAAGCGGATCGTCGACCTCGAAGATCCCTCCAACGCCGATCTGGTCGACACCACGGCGTTCCGCAAGCAGAGCCTCGGCGCGGCGTTCCAGAGCCGCTTTCTCGACTCGCTCGAGATCCGAAACCTCACCTTCCTGCTCGGCAGTGAGGTCTGGCTTCGCAGCTCGGAAGCCAATGTGCAGCTCGAGGGGCAGGTGACGATCAACAAACTGCGCAAGCAGTATCGCCTCGACGGCGACTTCAACGCCCCGCGCGGCACCTACACGCTGCGCATCGGGCCGGTGAGCCGCGACTTCACCATCGAACGCGGCACGGTGCGTTACCTGGGCACACCCGACCTGAACGCGTTGCTCGACCTGCAGGCGCGACACGTGGTGCGAACCGTCGATGGCGACGAGATCCCGATTGTCGCCAAGATCGGTGGCTCCATTCTGGTGCCGAGTCTCACGCTGACGAGTCCGGGACGGACGATCGCAGAGCGCGATCTGGTGTCGTACCTGATCTTCGGGCGGAGCGAGTTCCAGGTCTCGGGCGGGCAGTCCAACGGCGTGTCGCAAGCGGTGCAAACCGGCGTGGCGCTGCTTTCGACGGCGCTTTCCAATGAATTTCAGCGATCGCTGGTCGGCGGCGCGCTCGGGATCGACCTGCTCGAACTCCGCCCCGGCTTCACCAGCGGTGGCTTTACCGGAGGATCGAGCCTGACCCAGCTGGCCGCTGGCTGGCAACTCGGCACGAAGTGGTTCGTCACCATCAGCGCCGGCGCCTGTTTCGGATCCCAGCGTCAGAGCTTCTCGGGGCGGAATTTTGGTGCGTCGCTTGAATACCGATTCACCAGGAATTGGCGAGCCCAGGCCACTGCAGAACCGCTGCAGTCGTGCCGTTCGGGCGACGCGTTCAACACGCAGAGTCGCTACCAGCTCGGTGCGGGCCTGCTCTGGCAACGGGACTTCTAATTGCCCAAGGCGCTCCTGATTGCGAACCCGAACGCTGCCCGCACCGCTGCGGCCGCAGTCAAGGGGATCGAGCAGGTGTTTCGCAGTGCAGGGTGGCAGCTGGAGATTCTCGCGACTGGTGGCCCGGGGGACGCACGAAAGCTGGCGGAGTACGGCGTCGAGTCTGGCGTCGATATGGTCGCCGTCTTTGGTGGCGATGGCACCACGATGCAGGCGGCGGCGGCGCTGGTCCACACCGAAGTGACACTGGGGGTGATCCCTGGTGGGACCGGAAATCTCCTCGCCGGCAACCTCAAGCTCCCCACCAATCCAGTCAAGGCGACCGAAGCGATCCTGCGCGGAACTGTGCGCCCGCTTGACCTCGGCCGAGTCGAGCGATCCGACGGCGCCCACTACTTCGCGGTGGCCTGTGGTGCCGGCGCCGACGCGCGAGTGATGGCCGAGACCCCGTCTCGCCAGAAGCACCGGTGGGGGATGATGGCGTACTTCGCCACCACGCTGAGAATCCTGCCACAGATCCGCAGCGTCCCCTACGAAGTCATCATCGACGGTTCAGTGAAACAGCTCGACGCCGCGATGCTGCTGGTGGCCAACTGCGGCGACATCATCCCCCCGGTGATCCGGCTGGGTCAGGGGATCACGCCAGAGGACGGTCTGCTCGATCTGGTGGTGTTCCAATCCGATTCGGTCGGGGGAAGTGTCCGGGCGGTCTGGGACCTCCTGCGCGAGGCGTCGGGTACCTATGGGAAGGACGTCTTTGTGGGGTACGCGAGGGGGAGCGAAATCAGTGTCCGGACGCTCGAGGGGCCCCAGCCAGTGCAGCTTGATGGCGAAGCGGGCGGCGAGACTCCCTTCGTGGCTACGGTCGTCCCCGGCGCCATCCGAGTCGCCCACCCGGGCTGACCCCACGCAGGGTGGAACACGTGGTAACTTCTTAGACGTCCGGCGAAGCTTCCCCCGACTCCGATGAGCGTTCCGATCCAATGACCGACTCCCTGCTCCTGATCGATGATGACGTCTCCGTGCTTCGCAGCATCGGGGCGTTCTTTGAGAAGCGTGGCTGGGACGTCTTTCGCGAACTGAGCGGCGAGGCCGGGCTGGTCACCTTCGACCGCACCCGGCCCGATGTGGTCCTGCTCGACCTTGGCCTCCCCGGGATGGATGGCCTCGAGGTGCTGGAGCATTTCCGCACCCGCGACACTGCGGTGATCGTGATGACGGGCAACGCCGAGATCTCCACGGCGGTGCAGGCGATGCAGGCGGGCGCCGAAAACTTCCTGGTCAAACCGGTCGACCTGAGCCATCTCGCGGCGGCTGCTGACCGGGCGGCCGAGAAGGTTCGCCTCCGGCGCGTGAACCGAACCCTGATCGGGCAGAGCGCGACCGTCGATGGCCTCGAGTCGCTCGGCAGCTCGGCGCTGATGCGCGAACTCTCCCACCAGATCTCGCTCCTCGCCCGGAGCGACCGGACTGCAGTCCTGATCCACGGCGAGAGCGGTAGCGGAAAGCGGTGGGCCGCCCGGCTCCTTCACGACCTCTCTCCGCGATCCGGGGAGCCGTTTATCGAGGTGGCCTGCGGCGCCGGCGATCCGGCGTGGCTCGATCTCGAACTGTTCGGCCGGGAGCAGTCGGTCGACACTTCCGATGGTGGCATTCGACGCCAGGGGCTGCTCGAAGTGGCCGACGGGGGCACCCTTTTCCTCGACGAGGTGGCCGACCTCCCGCTCGAGTTGCAGGCCAAGATCGGAGCCGTGCTCGAACAGCGCGCCTTCCGGCGTGCGGGGGGAACCCGCGAGATTCCGGTGGACATCCGGGTCGTGGCGGCGAGCTCGCGTGAGCTCGCAACGGTGGTCGAAGCGGGGAGGTTCCGCGAGGACCTCTTCTACCGATTGAACGTGATGCCGCTCGAAGTACCGCCGCTGCGCGACCGCGCTCAGGACGACATCCTCGGGCTGCTCCAGCGATTCCTGAAGGAACTGGGGCCTTCGATGCCCGGCGCACCGACCCGGCTCTCGGACGATGCACTCGATCGGCTGCTGCACCACAACTGGCCGGGCAACGTCCGCGAGATGCGCAACGTGCTGGAGCGAGCGCTCCTGCTGGCTCGCGGTCAACCGCAGATTGGAGCCGAACACCTGCCCGGCGAGTTCCGGGCGCGCTCGGGACCGTTCGATCGGCGCCACGCGCCGCTGACTATGGACGAGGTAGAGCGGATGCACATCGACCGCACGCTCAAGCACCACGGCGGAAACCGGACCCGGGCTGCGCAGGAACTGGGCATCTCACGGGCCACCTTGATCGCCAAGATCAAGCGCTACGCGATCCCGCACTGATGTCGACCACGCAACAGCGGCCCACCCTGACCGAGCGCGACGCGATGATCTGTCGCGCCTGCGGGCGCGAGGATCGCGCGTCCGAGGGGTATCCGTGCGAAGTGTGCGGCACCTTCCTCTGTCTTGTCTGCACCATCCGCGGCGTGACCCGCTGCCGGATTTGTGCCGCAAAGGATGTTCCGGCGTGAAGGCCATTCTGGTCACCAAGTCTGTCGCTCCGCTCCTCGCTGCACCGACCCTCGCTTCCGAGCAGCTCTCCCAGATGGTCCTCGGCGAGGGCGCCGAGGTGCTCGGTCACGAAGGGCGGATGCTGCGGGTGCGGACCGTGATCGATGACTATCAGGGGTGGATCCACGAGGGGTATGTCCGCCACGTCGATTTCGGCGAGGCCGAGCAGTGGCTCGGTGTGGCTGGCTGGTCTGAGGGGGCGCTGCTGGAAGACAGTGTCGGTGTTGCGCTGCGTGCACCGCATCGGGCCCGGCTGGTGATCGAGGGCCCCGAGCGCGTCCGCCTCCCCGATGGTTCCGCGGCCAAGGTGCTCAGTGGCCGGGTGCGGCCGTATTACGATGTGGTCTCCGAGGCACAGCACGAATTTCCGGATCTGTGGGCGTGGCGCGAATTCGCTGGCTCACCCTACCTCTGGGGCGGGATTACTGCCTCGGGCATCGACTGTTCCGGTCTGGTGCAGACCACCTTCCTTGCCCGCGGGGTTCCCATCGCGCGGGACGCCAGCGCTCAGTTCGAGTATGGCGACGACGTAGACTTTGTCGATCGGCGTCGCGGCGACCTTGCCTTCTTCCACGGCGTCGACACCGATACCATCACCCACGTTGCGATCCTGGCACCCGACGAGCACCTGGTGCACAGCACGGTCGAGACCGGGCAAGTCACGCGCGAACCGTGGGGCCAGGGTAGCCGCGCCGCCCCGCTGCGCGCCCGTCTCGCGGGCCTGCGACGCCTCGCCTGATGCGGCAACTGATTCTCTTCGACATCGACGGCACGCTGCTGCAGAGCGCATCCGCCGGACGGCGAGCCATTCAGGCCGCATTCGCCGAGGAATACCACGACACCGGGTTTTTCGAGCTGGTCCGCTTCGACGGGAAGACGGATCCCCAGATCGTGGGAGAACTCTTCCGGGCCGCGGGTCATCCCGAACGTGCCACCCCGGCGCGCATTGAGGCGCTGCTCGATCGCTACCTCGCGCACCTCGAACTCGAGCTGCGCGAACGGGGCCATCTGGTGCGCACGTTGCCGGGGATCGTCGAGTTGCTGGCGGCGCTCCACGCGCGGGACGACGTCCTCGTCGGGCTGCTGACGGGCAACATCGTGCCGGGCGCACGGCTCAAGCTGAGCGCCGCCGGGCTCGACTTCGACCGCTTCGCGCTCGGTGCCTACGGCTCCGACAGCGGGCATCGCCCCGACCTCCCACCGATCGCTGCGGCGCGGGCCGAACCGTTCCTCGGCCACATCCCCTCGGGTCATCGGGTTGTCATCCTCGGCGACACGCCGGCGGATGTCACCTGCGGTGCGTCGATTGGGGCGCGCGCAGTAGCGGTCGCAACCGGCGCCTACAGCGTTGCCGAACTGGATGCAGCCGGTGCCTGGCGATCGTTCGACACTTTTGCCGATACCGAAGCGGTGCTGGAGGCGCTCCTCTGCCCGACCTCGAGCTGATCTCGACACCGCTCGCCCCCGATCTCGGCCGACTCGCCGATCCGGCGGGCTCCGGCGCCTACGACGACGTGCGGCTGGCGCTGCTCGATGCCTTGGTCACGGCCAAGGGGGCGGGGCGGCTGGAGCACGCAGCCTGGCAGGAGGCGTTCGAAGGGGCCGCGCGATCGTTGCGGATGCGGGTGGTCGGCGATGCCGAAGCAGCGCTGCACGCGGCGGCGGCGCATTCCCGCTTCCCGGCCACGCGCTTGCGGCGGTTGCTCCCCGATGCCGAAGCCGCCGACGCGCTGTTGCAGCGGCTGCTGGCCGAGGGGATGCCGCTGGAGCAGCTCGAACGGGCGAACGCTGACAGCTCGGCGCACCGCACCCGAGCGCTGGCAGTCGCGGCCGGCTGGGAGGCGGCGGTGCGCGTGGCACGGAGCGATGCCGCGCGCTGGCGGGCGCTCGCGGACGAGGTTGCGCGCTGGCGTCGGCCGATGCGCCGCTTCTGGGCCGGCAGTGTGGTGGTCGCGCTGTTGGCGCTCCTGCTCGCCGCCTGGCTCGGCGGCCAGCTGCCGTCGCCGCATTGGTTCGCACCGGTACGTGACGCCTTCTGGCGGCTGCCGTGGCCATAGTCGCGATCGGGCTGGACGTGGTCGAGCTGCCGCGGGCACGAGCGCTGCTGGCGCGGCACGGCAGCCGCATCCTCGATCGGACGCTGACCGATTTCGAACGTCGTTACGTCGACTCCCTCGGCGACCCGGCTCCGGCCTTCGCGGCCCGGCTGGCGGCGAAGGAGGCGGTGTACAAGGCGCTCCAGGTGCTCCCGGGTGCGCGCGCCGTCAGCTGGCGGGAAATCGGTGTCCGGCGCCTCCCGGATGGTCGGCCCAAGGTGGAGCTGTCCGGCCGTGCGGCCGAGCTGCTGCAGCCGCATCGGGTGACCATCCACCTCTCCCTCTCCCACAGCCGCGACGTCGCGGCGGCGGTCGCGATCCTCGAGGGGTAGCAATCCCGAGGGAGCGCCTCTACTATTTTCAGTCTTTCAAAAAGCGTTTGATAATGATTCTCATTCAGGCGACAACCATTCTGCTCGCGCTCTCGGGTGCGATGACGACCACCGACTCGGCGGCCGTCGCCCGGCGCATTGCGGCGTCCGCGCAGCTGGCGGCCCAGGAATACCGGGTCGGCGTCGTGGGGGGGCGGGTGGTTGCCCCGGCGGAAGTCGACGAGGCGAAGCTATTCCTCTCGGAGGCGAAGCGGACCGCCAGGCTGTTACCGCTTTCCGTGGCGGGAGTGACCGAGGCCGATCTCGATCGTGTCCTGCAGCTGGTGCTCCGCACTGGTGCGCCCGACTCGGTGGACGCCGGGGTGCGGCGGCTGACCGAAGCGCTCGGCAACTCGTTGCGGGTGGCGCTGATCGAGATTCCCGACCACACCCCATCACTGGCACGCGGTGCGGCGCTCTTTGCGAAGGAGTGCAGCAGCTGCCACGGGATCGCCGGGCGGGGGGACGGGCCCGCCGCCAAGGCGCTCACCCCGGTGCCGACCAACCTGACCAATTTTGCGGCGCTGCGCGGTGTGGCGCCGCTGGCGTTCTATCAACGCGTGACGATCGGCGTCGCCGGGACGGCGATGCCGTCGTTCGAGACTCGCCTGTCCCCGGCCGATCGCTGGGCGGTCGCGCTCTACGCTTCCACGCTGCGCCAGAGCGGGGCGGCGGGCGAGGTGCCCACGCCGCTCCGCGCCTTCGCCACCGTGGCCCAGCTGACCGACGATCAGCTGCTTTCCCAGCTCGGTAGCGATGCCTCGCCGGAGCGGCTCGCAGCCGTCCGCGCGTTCCAGCCAGCCGACGAAAACGCCGCGGCCACCGAACAAGTCTTCACTGCCGTGCGTGGCAAGGTGAAGGAGGCCAGCGACCTTGCGGTGGCCGGTCAATATCAGCAAGCGGTGTCCGCAGCATTCGACGCCTATCTCGCATTCGAGAAGGTCGAGCGGACGGTGCGGGCGAAGCGCCCGGAGTTGGCCAGCACACTGGAGGCCGCTTTCGCCACACTGCGAACCCGGGTAGCCGGGGGTGCGACGCGAGCCGAACTCGATGGCGTGCAGCGTGAACTGGCGGCGTCGCTGGAGCAGGCCGAACGGGTGGTGGGCGATACGCTCTCGCCGACCAATCTCTTTGTGCAGTCGCTGGTGATCATGTTGCGCGAGGGACTCGAAGCGATCCTCATCATCGGTGCGCTGATGACCTTTCTGGTCAAGACCGGCGCGGGGCATCGCAAGCGTGACATTCATATCGGCGTCGGCGCTGCGGTGCTGCTGTCACTGCTGACGGCCGTGCTGCTCGAAACGGTGTTCGTTCTCTCGCCGGCGCACCGCGAGTCGATGGAAGGGTTCACGATGGTGGCCGCTGTCGCCGTCCTCTTCTACGTGAGCTACTGGCTGCTTTCGCGGATGGAGGTCGCCAAGTGGACGGCATTTGTGAAGGAGCGGGTGCAGGTGGCGGTCACCGGTGGCTCCGCCTTCGCGCTCGCTTCAGCCGCCTTCCTGGCGGTCTATCGTGAAGGTTTCGAGACGGTGCTGTTCTACAAGGCGCTCTATGTCTCGGGCGGTGAGGTGGGCGGGACGTTCTGGCCGGTCACCTTCGGTATCCTGGTCGGGAGTGCGGCGCTGGCGGTGGTGTATGTCGCGATCAATCGGTGGGGCGTGAAACTCCCGCTCAAGCCGTTCTTCGCGGTCACCAGCGGCTTCCTCTACTACACCGCCTTCGTCTTCGCGGGGAAGGCGATAGCGGAATTCCAGGCCGGTGGCGCGGTGTCGACCACCATCCTCCTCGGCTGGCCCCGCTGGGCTGCCGTGGGCATCTATCCCACCGTCGAGTCGATGCTGGCGCAAGGAATTCTCGCTGCTCTCGCCATCGCCGCTGTCGGCTACCTCTTCCTGGTGCAACGGCCCCGTGAACTGCGAAGCTTGGTGGCGGCCCGGGAAGCCCCGCTGCGGGCCGCGGTGGTGCTGTCGGCTATAGCGGACGGCCCGGGCCGGGAGATCGCGATGCTGCGCTCCCTGGAGCGGATGGAAGGGGATCTGGCCGCACTACGAGCCGAGGTGGAGCGACTCAAGGAGACGGTCGTCGAGGGGAGTGCCGAGGCGATCGCGAGGGGATAGCTGAGGGTCGGTGGGAGAGAAGGAAAATGAAACGGCCCACCATCACTGGCGGGCCGTTTCATTTGGGAGGTCCCAGAACGCCCCCTGAGTACACGAAGACGAACATTGCGTCCGCTTCACTCTTCTTCGTCCTGGGACTTTTCCTGGCGGCACTCAAGCGCGCCGCACTTCACGCCTTCAAGCTACAGCACTCGCCCGATTTCGCAACCCGTCCTTTTACGGAGCGGGACCGCATTTCTCGCCCGCCGCCGCCCGGAGACGAAGCGGCCCGCCATCACTGGCGGGCCGCTTCATTGGGAGGTCCCAGAACGCCCCCTGAGTATACGAAGACGAACAGGTGTGTTCGCTTCACCCTTCTTCGTCCTGGGACTTTCTTGCGTGGTGCCGTTGTGGCCACCGACTAGGGAAAAACCTAGGGCCTCCTAGGGGCCCTGTCAAGGGTCCCTTTGCCCCCCTCCAGCCAAGCTCCGGGAGCGACTCTGCCGGGGGTCGACCAGCGGGTCACCAGCACCGCGCCGAGCGCGATCAGCACGATCGAAAAAAGTTGCGCCAGCGTGAGTGCGCCAACGAAGCGATCGTCCTTCGCCCGGAAGATTTCGACGAAGAATCGTTCGGCGCCGGCGAAGATCAGGTAGGCACCGAAGAGCCAGCCGGTGCCGCGATCGCGGGTCCGCCAGCGCCACAGCAGTGCGAACACCAGCAGCATCAGCGCGACTTCATAGAGCTGCGTCGGATGCACGGCGAACAGCGTGTCGGGCGTGGCGCCGGCCGGAATCGGCAGTCCGAACTCGGCCTGCATCGCACCGGCGGTGGTGTGCGGCAATCCCTCCGGGAAGGCGACGCCCCAAGGCAGCGTGGTGGGCCGGCCGTAGTCGTCGCCGACGAGGTAACAGCCGACGCGCCCCACGGCGTACGCCGCGGCCAGCGCCGGGGCGGCGAGTTGCGCAGTCCACCGCAGCGGGACGCCGCGGCGCCAGCCATTGAGGATGACGGCGAGTGCGCCGCCGACGAAACCGCCGTAGTAGACCAGGCCGCCGCGCGCGAACAGCGCGCCGATGCCGTGGAGCGCGACATACCAGAGCTTCGCGCCGATGATACCACCGACCACCGCCGCCATGATCATATCGCCGGCGTAGTCGGAGGCGAAGCGCTGGCGCCGGCATTCGCGATCGATCAGCCAGCCACCCACCAGGAAGCAGAACATCATCATCACGCCGTAGCCGGTGATCTCGAAGGACTTGAGTCCGAGAATGGCCGGCGTGTGGAAGTTGAGCGGATGGGCGATGATCACGAGGTGACTCCAGTGGCGGCATTAAGGCCGGGAAGCGGCAGGAGATCGCGTGCGTCGAGATCGAGGCCGTGGCGTTCGCCCTGCTCGAGACGCCAGCTGCCCGCGGCACCGATCATCGCCGCGTTGTCGGTGTTGAGGCGCGGGGATGCAACCGCTACCCGGGTGCGGCTGCCCACCGCCCGCCGCATCGCGGCGGCGAGGGCTCGGTTGCAGGCGACGCCACCACCGAGCACCACGACCGAGCGGTCGAATCGCTCCGCAGCACGGGCCGTTTTCGTGACCAGCACCTCGACGGCTGCATCCTGGAAGCCGCGAGCCAAGTCGGCGCGGTCGCGCTCCAGATCGCCGCTTTGTTGCACGGCGCGAAGCAGCGCCGTCTTGAGGCCACTGAACGAGAAGGCATACTGGTCCTTCTCGGCCACGCCCTTGAGCAGCGGCCTCGGGAAGGTAAACCGGGTCGGGTGTCCCGTTGCGGCAAGCTGCTCCAGCGCAGCGCCGGCGGGGTAGTCGAGCCCGAGCAGTGTGCCGACCTTGTCGAACGCCTCACCCACGGCATCGTCCCGGGTCTGACCCAGCAACTGGTATTGCCCCCACGCGGGGACGTCGAGCAACAGCGTGTGCCCACCACTGACGAGCAGGGCGGTGAAGGGGGGGGAGAGATCGTCGGCTTCGAGGGTTGGCGCGAACAGGTGTCCTTCGAGGTGGTGGACGCCGATGAGCGGCAGCTGCTCGCGCCAGGCCACGGTCTTGGCCCAGGTGACCCCCACCAGCAAGGCACCCAGCAGCCCCGGTCCGCGCGTCACCGCGATGCCCTCGATGGCATCGAGGCCGACGCCGGCCTCGTGGAGCGCGAGGTCGACCACCGGCCCGATGGTGGCGAGGTGTGCCCGCGAGGCGAGTTCCGGAACCACCCCGCCGAAAATGCGATGCACATCCTGCGAGAGGACCGACAGCCCCTCAAGCACGACCCGCTGCCCCTCCCGGCGTACCACGGCGGCGGAAGTTTCGTCGCAGGAGGTCTCGAGCGCGAGCACCCGCATCTCAACGACCGCCGAGGAGCGCTTCGACGCGTGCCCGATGGTCCGGCGAGTCCCACATTTCGCCGCCGATCGAGACGTAGACGATGCGCCCGCGCGTGTCGAGCAGCCAGCTCTGCGGAACGCCAAGCGTCTGATAGATCTGCTGGATCCGGCCGCTGCGGTCGTGCAGCAGATCGAAGGTGAGGCCGAGTTCCTTTCCGAAAGCCGTCACCACCGCATCGTCGCCTTCGTCGACGCTCACTGCGGCGATCCGGAAGCCGCGCGCCCGGTAGCTCTGGTAGAGCCGTTCCATCGACGGCATCTCCTTGCGGCACGGTCCGCACCAGGTGGCCCAGATGTTGACGAGGGTGATGTGCCCGGCGTAGTCGCTCCGCAGTGCGACGGAATCACCGGTCGCCGGATTCAGCACCGGGTAGTCGGGGGCGCGCTGCCCCAGCTGCGGACCCTCGGCTGGTGCGGCGTAGCGGGTGAGTGCCCAGGTGCCGAGGACGAGGCCGGCGACAATCGCTCCGACCATCAGCCACTGCCGGTTCATCCGGGCGGAGACTCGCCGCTCAACTCGCCGCAGCGGCGAGGAGCTGTTCGATGATCCGCCGACTCGCGACGGAATTCCAGGTATAGCCGCGCAGCATGATGCGCACGATCCTGCCATCGCCGCCGATCAGGAAGCTCTCGGGAACGCCGGTGGTCTGGAAGGTCTTCTCGATCGCACCACTCGGGTCGTGCAGCACGTCGAAGGTGATGCGATACGTTTTCGCGAACTGCTTCACCACTGCCTCGCCGCCACGATCGATGCTCACCGCAGCAATCCGGAACCCCTTGGGGCCGAAGGCCTGATAGAGCGAGTCCATCGCGGGAATCTCCTCCTTGCACGGCTCGCACCAGGTGGCCCAGATATTCACCAGAGTGACTTTACCGCGGTAGCTCTGGTCGAAGGAAACCTGCTGCGCGGTCGTGAGATTCCTGGCGACGAAATTCGGCGCCGTTTGCCCCACCGCGATGGCCGTCTGGCCACCGAAGCGAACCAGCGCCCAGGCAGCAACGCCGAACGCGGTGATGATGCCGGCGACCCAGAGCCACTGCCGGCGCATCGTCACGCCCGGGGCAGCGCAGCGCGCCGGAGCGCGCGCACCGCTTCGGCGATGTCGGGTTGCGCGAACACGGCGGTGCCTGCGACAAAGGTGTCGGCGCCAGCGCTGTAGGCAGCGGCAATCGTGTCGCGGGTGATACCGCCATCGACCTCCAATATCGGGTGACGGTCGTACTCGGCGAGGAGGGCGCGAATGCGCTGCAATTTCCGGGTCGATGCGGGCAGATAACTCTGGCCGCCGAAGCCGGGATTGACGGTCATCAGCAGCACCAGGTCGACATCGGCGATCACTTCTTCCAGGAGGGAGAGCGGGGTGCCCGGATTCAGCACCAGTCCGGCCTGCATTCCGTGTTCACGCACCGCGGCGAGTTGCCGCTGGACGTGGCTGGTCGCTTCGGGGTGAAAGGAGAAGACGCTGGCGCCGAGGTCGGCATATTCGGCGATGTATTGCTCCGGCCTCCGGACCATCAGATGGACATCGAGCGGCAGGCCGCTGAGCTGGCGCAGCGCCTTGATCATCGGAGCGCCAAAGGAGATGTTCGGGACGAAGTTGCCATCCATCACGTCGACGTGCAGCCAATCGGCGCCACCTTTCTCCGCCTCAGCCACCTGCTCACGCAGCCGGCCCAGGTCGGTGCTCAGTACGCTTGGGGCGATCCGGATGGTCACGGCAACGCTCCCCGGATCGTCAGCTCCACCACACGCTCCCTCATCATCGGTGCTCCGGCGGTCACGTCGCGCGCACCAGTCGCGCCGCAAAGGCCCCGTCCATTCCGTGCCGTTGAGGCAGCACTTCAAGATCGCCGGCGCTCGACAGCAACTCGGGCGGCACGGCACTCGTCGCGGCGCGACGGAAATCGGTCCGACGTGCCAGAAAGGCCTCCACCTGGCTGGCGTCTTCCTCTGGCTCCAGCGAACAGGTGGCGTAACATAGCACCCCACCCGGAGCCATCCGATCGGCCGCGGCATCCAGCAATCGTGCCTGTTCTGCGGCGAGACGCTCCAGCGCTTCGGGGGTGACCCGAAGCCGGGCATCGGGGTGTCGCGCGAAGGTGCCGGTGCCGAGGCACGGAGCATCCAGGAGGAAGGCGCTGACCTGGCCGATGGGGGGATGGAGGGCGTCAGCCACGATCGGGAATTCCCTGCCGTGGCCGGCGCGACGGAGGTTCTCGCGCAGTCGCTGGAGTCGTCGGCGCGACGCATCGGCCGCGACCACGCGCCGCGCAGTGCGCGCGAGTCCCAGCGTCTTTCCCCCGGGCGCGGCGCAGGCGTCGTACACGAGGGCGCCGGGCGTGAAGTCCGCGAAGCGCAAGACCATCGCCTGGGCGGGGTCCTGGACATAAAACATTCCGCGAGCGAATCCCGGCAGCCGGTCCGGCCGAGTGGCCTCGACCACCACCCCCGCCTCGAATGGTGCGGAGAACGAGCGGACACCCTCCTCGTGGAAGAGTCGCTCCAGATCGCCCGAACCGCCGCGCGCGGGCTGGACGACCAGCGCCGGATGGGTGTTGTTCCACTCCAGCAGCGCTTCGGTTTCGGCTGGCCCGAATCGCTCCAGCCAGCGCGCCACCAGCCACTCGGGATGCGACCAGGTGGTGGCCAGCTCGCCGAGCTGCTCGCTTCCGCGCTCCCGGGGCGCGTCGGGGTCAAGTTCCGAGATCCGCCGCAACACGGCGTTGGCGAAGCCTCCTGCCCGGTCGCCCACGAACTCGCGCGCCAGCGCGACGCCAGTCGCGACGGCAGCGTGCGCGGGGACGCGTTCGAGGTAGCGCAGTTGATACGCCCCGAGCCGGAGCACTTCGAGCAACGCTGGTGCGACCGAGCCAATGCCGCGCGCGACGAATGGTGCGATGATCGCGTCGAGAGCTGCGGCGTGCCGCAGCACCCCCGCGGCGAGTTCGTGGGCGAGGCGTTTGTCACGCTCGGGAAGTGCGCCGAGTCCACGATCGAGTGCGACATCAAACGGTACGCCGCGATGAACCGCGGCCAGGATACCGAGGGCGGAACGCCGCGGGGGAAGGCCGGAATCGTTCAGCGCAGCATTCCGAGGGTAGGGCTCGATGGGACAGCCACCTCGCGTCGCGGCATCCGGCCGGCGAGGTAAGCTGCCCGCCCGGCCTCGACCCCCAACCGCATCGCCTCCGCCATCAGGACTGGATCGGTCGCTTCCGCCAAGGCCGTGTTCATCAGAATGCCATCGACCCCCTGTTCCATCACCAGGCAGGCATCGGAGGCGGTCCCCACTCCGGCATCGACGATGACCGGCACGCTCAGGCGCGACTTGATCGTGCGAATGAAATACGGATTGAGCAGCCCGAGCCCCGACCCGATTGGCGAGGCCAGCGGCATCACCGCCACGGCGCCGGCCTCCTCCAGCCGGAGGGCGGTAATCAGGTCGTCGTTGGTGTAGGCCAGCACCTTGAACCCTTCGGCGGCGAGTACCTTCGTGGCCTCGAGGAGTCCGGTGGTGTCGGGGAGCAGCGTTGCCTTGTCGCCGATCACTTCGAGCTTGACGAAGTCGTTGAATCCTGCCTCGCGCGCGAGTCGGGCGTAGCGAATCGCTTCGTCGGCAGAGTAACAGCCAGCGGTGTTGGAGAGCAGGAAGTACTGCCCGGGGTCGAGGTGGTGCAGGATCCCGTCCGCGTCAGACCGATCGAGCGAAACGCGACGCACCGCGACCGTGACCACTTCCGCGCCGGAGGCCGCGATTGCTCGGACCATCTCGTCATTGTTGCGGTACTTCCCGGTTCCCACCATCAACCGGGAGCGAAAGGTGACTCCACCGATCTGCATCATTCAGCCGCCCCCTACAAAATGCACGATTTCGACATTGTCATTCTCGGCGAGCGTCGTGCTCGCAATCGCAGGCCGGCGGATGATGACGCGATTCAGCTCGACCACGACGGCTCGCGGGTCGAGCGCGAGATGGCGCAACAACTCCTCGACGTTGCTGGGGTCGGGGACGGTGCGCGCTTCACCATTGATGACCAGCTGCATTACGCCGCTCCCTGGAGTTCGCGCTGCCACGGCGCGAGCATCGCGCAGGTGGCGGCATACGGATCGACGGCATCCCACAACGCGGTGATCGCCGCGACGCCCCACGCTCCGGCAGCGCGCGCCGATGCGGCCCGTTCCGCAGTGACGCCGCCGATCGCATACGTCGGCACACCGAGCGCCGCGACCTGCTCCAGCACCCCCAGTCCGGCGCCCTCGCTGCCGGGATGCGACGCCGACGCCCAGATCGACCCGACAATCACGGCATCGACTCCCTCCGTGATCGCGACCTCAGCCTCGCTGGCCGAATGGACGGAGCGGAGAATCCACCGGTGGTGCCGCGCCCGCGCGTCTCCGATCCCGAGGTCCGCGGCGCGAAGGACGACGCCGTTCGCTCCCACGGCCCGCGCCACATCCATCCGGCCCGACACAAAGACGGCCGCCTCGGGGGGTCGCGCCAGTGCGACGCAGCGCTGCGCGAACGCCGCGAGTCGCTCGATGCTTCCCGCCGGCATCCGCGCGACCAGGCCCACCGCCGGTCCGGCGGCGGCGATCCCGGCGGCACGAATGCCCCAATCCTCGAGTGCCGCGATCCGATCGTCGGTGAACGCGAGCACGCGGGGGAGTGGTCTCATTCGAATCGGGCGCCCGGTGCGACGCCGCTTCCACGGATCCAGTCAAGTGCGGTCATCCGGCGCTTTCCGGCAGGCTGGACCTCGGTCACCTCGATGGCACCGCCCCGGCAGCCAATCACCAGGTGATGGTCGCTTTCGAGCACGGTTCCCGGCGACTCCACCACTCCCGGCACGACGCGCGGCTGGAAGAGCTTGATCTCGAGTCCTCCGATCGATGTCCACGCGCCTGGTCGCGGGTCCATCGCGCGGAGGCGGCACGAGACCGCGTCGGCCGGCTCGCTCCAGTTCACCCGCGCGATCTCGCGGCCCAGCTTGGGCGCGAGCGTCGCGGCGTCGTTGCGCTGGATCATCGGTTGCTCACCACCGGAGATTCGCGGCAGCGCCTCGATCAGCGCCTCGGCACCGAGGTGGGCGAGGCGATCGAAGAGCTGGCCGGTCGTGTCGGAGGGTAAAATGGGCGTCCGTTTGGAGTGCCAGATGCCGCCAGTGTCGAGTCCTTCTTCCACGCGCATAATGGCAACCCCGGTCTCGGCATCGCCGGAGAGGACCGCCCAGTGGATCGGAGCGGCACCGCGCCAGCGCGGCAGCAGCGAGGCGTGCACATTGACGCAGCCGAGCCTGGGGATGGCCAGGAGCTCGGGACGAAGCAGGTGGCCATACGCGACGACCACGCCGAGATCGGCGTTGAGGGCCCGGAGCTGCGCGTAAAACTCATCGCCGCGCGGGCGCTCCGGTTGCGCAATGCTGAGCCCGGCGGCCTCGGCGACTCGCTTCACGGCGGGCGGCCGCGGGGTACGATGCAGATGACCCTGCCCGTGATCCGGCTGCGTCACCACCAGGGGGACGTCGACGCCGGAGAGGAGCAGGGCCTGCAGGGAAGGAACCGCGAAATCCGGAGTTCCGAAAAAGATGACGCGCATCAGTCCTTCGCTTCCGACTCCTCGGGCCGCGGCGTACGCGTCAGGCCTTCGCCCCGATTCTCCTTCTTCCAGCGCGTGACCAGCAGCTGCCGCTTCATCGGGGAGAGGTGGTCGATGAACAGGATGCCATCGAGGTGATCGATCTCGTGCTGAATGGCGCGCGCCACCAGCCCGGTTGCTTCGAGCCGGAACGGCAGACCCGCCTCGTCGAGTGCCTCGAGGGTCACCCGCTCCGGGCGCTGCACTTCGGCGTAGGCATCGGGGATCGAGAGGCAGCCTTCATCGGCAGCTGATCGCCCGTCCTCTGCAACGATCTGCGGGTTGACCATCGCGAAGGTCTGTCCTTCGGCATTGATCACCGCCACGCGGCGCGCGACACCCACCTGATTGGCGGCGAGGCCGATGCCGCACGCCACTGCCATCGTCTCGAACATATTCTCGATGAGCAAGCGCACGTCGTCGTCCACGACCTCGATCTCCTGGGCGCGCTCGCGCAACACCGGAGAGCCGAGCAGGTGGATGTCGAGGACCGACATCAGGCCCCGGTACCTGGCGCGCTCTGGCTGCCGACCCGGACGATGCGGGCACGCTCGATCACCAGCGAGGAGGTGCCACTCTCGACGGTGATCAGGTTGTCCTTGACGGCGGTGACCTTGCCGACGATCCCGCCTGCGGTGGTCACGTCGTCGCCCTTCTTGAGGGCGGCCAGCATCTCCTCCGCCTTCTTCCGTGCCTGGGACTGCGGCCGGATGATGAAGAAGTAGAACACGCCGCCGATCGCGAGCACCTGCACGAGCAAGACCGTCATCTGGTTGTTCATTTTCCGTTTCCTTTCGCAAAGTATCGCTGCCGCCAGGCAGCAGCCCAGGTGTCGAACGTCCCATCAAGGATCCGCTCGCGCGCGGTGTCGGCAAGCCGAATCAGGAACCGGAGGTTGTGGATCGACACCAGCCGGGGCCCCAACTGTTCTTCGGCGACGAAGAGATGGCGCAGGTACGCCCGGGAGAATCGGGTACACCCCTCGCAGTCACACTCGGGGTCGAGCGGCCCGGGGTCGAGCCGCAGCGGCGCGCCGCGCACCTGCACCTTTCCGTCGGCGGTCCAGGCGCTTCCGTGGCGGCCGTTGCGCGTTGCCGCCACACAGTCGAACAGGTCGACGCCCCGGGCGATCCCTTCCAGCAGGTCCTCGGGAAATCCGACGCCCATAAGATAACGCGGGCGGTCGTGCGGCAGGCTGGGCGCGAGCACGTCGAGGACGTGGTGCATCGCCGGCTTGGTCTCGCCCACCGAGAGGCCGCCGATGGCGACCCCGGTCCAGGGACCCTGTTCCAGGATCCCCTCCAGCGAGGCGAGCCGGAGATCGTCGTGCGTGCCGCCCTGTACGATCGGCCAGAGCGTCTGCCGGGGCGGCGATCCGTCCGCCAGCTCCTGGTGCCGCCGGCGGGAACGCTCGAGCCAGCGAAGGGTTCGCTGCATCGCATCGCGGGCGTCGACGTGGGTTGACTGCCCCGGCAGCAAGTGGTCGAACGCCATCGCGACATCGGCGCCCAGCGCCCACTGGATCTCCATCGACGATTCCGCGGTCAGCCGGTGCCGGGAGCCATCGATATGCGAGACGAAATCGACGCCGCCTTCGTCGAGCTTGCGCATTCCACTCAGCGAAAAGATCTGAAAGCCCCCCGAGTCGGTGAGCATCGGTCGCTCCCAGCCGCTGAAGCGATGCAGCCCGCCGAGGCTTGCGACGGTCGCCTCACCCGGGCGGAGGTGCAGGTGGTAGGTGTTGCCCAGGATGATCTGCGCGCCCGCGCGTCGCACTTCGTCGGGATGCAGTCCACGCACGGCACCGCGGGTGCCCACGGGCATAAAGCACGGGGTCTGGACCACGCCGTGGGGCAGGGTGAGCGTACCGGCGCGCGCCCTCCCAGCGGTGCCTTCGACCGAAAACTCAAACACTCAGATCAGGCCCGCGACGATGCGCTCCACCTGACGCCGATGCCTGAGGTCGTGGCCGGCCACCATCCGCCGCAACGTGTCGAACGACTCGGGGCCGCGCTCCGAGTGCATCCCGGTCCGCGACAAGTCGGCCGCGGTTGCAGACTGCCAGACGCGCATATTCCAGTCACGCAGCGTGAGGAAGGTGTCAAGCGCCTGCTCCGGATCGGCGTTGGCACCGTCGAAGCGGGTCATCCAGGCGCCTTCGTCAAAGCCGTGGAGGGGAGCGCTCTCCTGGGTCAGCACCAGCCGCGCGCGCCACCCGAAGGCGATCTCGGTGTCCGCCAGATGCGCGAACACCTGCGCCAGCGACCACTTCCCGTCGGCCTCGGGGACGTGGAACTGCTCTTCGTCCAGCTCCTCCACCAGTCCGAGGATGAAGTCCGGCGTCTCCGCCAGCACCACCAGCGGATCGCGATCGCCCAGCAGCGCGAGCGTTTCGGTCACGTAGGCCGAAGTGGAAGGAGCAGGGTGGTTCGGATGGGACATTTCGACCTCCTTCAGAGGATGCACATCGCGTCGCCGTAACTGTAGAAACGATATCGTGCGGCGACGGCGTGGCGATAGGCCGCCATTGTCCGCTCGTATCCGGCGAACGCCGCCACCAGCATCAGCAGGGTGGAGCGCGGCAGGTGGAAATTGGTGATCAGCCGGTCCACTACCCGGAACCGATAGCCGGGGGTGATCAGCAGGCGGGTCTCCGCGACGCCCGGCGTCACCGTGCCGTCGTCGCGCGCCGCGCTCTCCAGCGCGCGGACCACCGTCGTGCCGACCGCCCAGACCTTTCCGCCGCGCAGCCGACAGGCCGCGAGCGCGTCGGTCAGCGCTTCAGGGATCTCGAAACGTTCGGCGTGCATCGGGTGTTCCGTGATCGCCTCGCCCTCGACCGGCCGGAATGTTCCGGGACCGACCTCGAGGTCGAGCTGCGCAATCGCGACTCCGCCCCCGCGCAAATCTGCCAGCATCCGCTCGGTGAAATGGAGTCCTGCGGTCGCTGCGGCGACGCTCCCCTCGCGATCGGCATACACCGTCTGATAGCGGAGCTCGTCGTCGCTGGTCGGGTCCCGCGTGATGTAGGGCGGGAGTGGCAGTCGCCCGAATCGCGCGATCGCCTCGGCGGCCGTCGCACCGACGAAGCGCACCGCGCGCATCCCGTCATCGAGCACCGCGACGGTCTCGATGGCGATGCCGTCGCCCAGCAGGATCTGTTTGCCTGGCTGCATCGCCCGACCCGGCTTCCCCATCGCGATCCAGCGATCCTGGGTCGCGGGATGAATCAGGAGCACTTCGGCGGCTCCGCCACCGGAGCGGCTCCCCAGCAATCGCGCGTGGCGAACCTTCGTTGCGTTGAGGACGAGGAGGTCACCGGCGGGGATCAGGGAGGGCAATTCGGCGAAGCGGCGATCGGCGAGAGCGCCCGCAAGCGCGTCGCCTGCGCTCCCTCGCTGGATCGCAAGCAGCCGGGACTCCCCGCGCGTTCCGCTCGGTTGCTGGGCAATCAGCTCTTCCGGAAGGGGGTAGTCGAAGTCGCTGGCGGTCCACTGCCGCTCAGCCATCGAGCAGCGACGGCTGACTATCGGGGCGCTTCGGGGGAGTCAGGCCGAGTCGGCGCCACGCCTGCGCGGTGGCCACCCGCCCGCGCGCGGTGCGTTCGAGGAATCCCTGCTGCAGCAGGTACGGCTCGTAGACCTCCTCGAGCGTCGCGGCATCTTCGCCCACGGACGCGGCGATGGTGCTGAGGCCCACGGGTCCACCGTCGAACTTCTCGATGATGGTGGTCAGGATCCGGTCGTCCATATCGTCGAGCCCGAACTGGTCGACGTTGAGGCGTGCCAGCGCTGCCTCGGCGACCTCCGCCGTGATGATCCCGTCGGCACGGACCTCGGCGTAGTCGCGGACGCGGCGGAGCAGTCGGTTCGCCACCCGCGGAGTGCCGCGGGAGCGGCGAGCAATTTCGGCGGCACCGTGGTCGGCAATGCTGATCCCCAGCACCCTCGCCGAGCGGTTGACGATGGTCGCGAGATCGTCGGTCGGGTAGAACTGGAGTCGCTCCACCAGGCCGAAGCGCGCCCGCATCGGCGGCGTGAGCAGCCCGAATCGCGTGGTCGCCCCCACCAGGGTGAAGCGTTCCACATTCATCGGCAGCGTCTGCGCGTGGGGCCCGTCGGAGAGCCGCACATCGATCCGGAAATCTTCCATCGCCGGGTAGAGGAATTCTTCCAGCTGAGGGCGCAGCCGGTGGATCTCATCGATGAAGAGAATGTCGCCGGGGCCGAGCGAAGTCAGCAGCCCCACAAGGTCACCAGGCTTTTCGAGTACCGGTCCCGAAGTGGTCCGACACTGGACGCCCATCTCCCGTGCCATCAGCATCGCAAGGGTGGTTTTGCCGAGGCCCGGTGGTCCGAAGAAGAGGACGTGATCGAGCTGATCGCCGCGCCGCTTCGCCGCATCGATGGCAATCTGGAGTGACGTGCGCACCTGCGGCTGTCCCACGAAATCGTCGAGCCGCGAGGGGCGCAGGGCGTTCTCGTTGATTCCTTCGTCGGGAAGGACAGCCGGAGTGGTCACTTCGAGGCGATCACGCATTGGGGTCAGGCTGCCACCGCGTGCCAGCGCACCGGGCTGCTGTCGATCCGCACGATGTGTGCAAGGCCGCAGGTGACACAGCGGTCGCGGAGCTCTCGCGCGTCGAGCGCCGCCAGCTTGCGATTGGTCACACCGCAGCGGGTGCACTGCCACTCGGCGGTCTGGGCGGGGCGGGAAGTGGACCACATCGCGATTACGTCCGTGTCAGGTCAGTGAGTGCCCGCCGCACCAGCGCGGCAGTCTCCAAAGGTGCACCACGCTCGACCGCGGTGCGCACCGCATTCTCCGCGGCTGCCGCCGGGTACCCAAGCGCGGCCAGCGCTCGCACTGCATCGGCCGATGGCGAGGCACCGCCACCGCTGCCTGCGCCGGGTGAGACGGGGAGGTCGTCGAGTCGATCGCCGAGCTCGAGGACCAGTCGCTCCGCCTTCTTCTTGCCGATGCCCGGGACGCTTGCGAGCGCAGCGAGGTCTTTCTCGCGAATCGCGCGCACGGTGCGATCGGGGCCGAGGGCCGAGAGCATCGCCAGGGCGATTCGTGCTCCGACACCGGAGGCGCCCAGCAGTCGCCGAAAGACCGCGCGCTCCAGCAGGCTGTCGAAGCCGTACAACGACCAGGCGTCTTCCCGCACCACGAGCTCGGTATGCAGCTGCAGCTGGCTCCCCAGCGCGGGCAGACGTTCGAACACGCCGAGCGGGACTTCGACCTGGTAGCCGGTGCCGCCGACGGTGGCGATGACGATCCCCGCCGGCTCTCGCAAGGCGAGCGTCCCTTCCACTGATGCGATCATCGCGCGCCTCCGGTCGGTCGCGCTCGGACACCGAGTCGCAGAAAGTGAGTCAGGGCGATCGCCACGCCGTCGGCAGCATCGGCGGGGGACGGGGCGGTGGCGAGGTTGAGCAGGCGTGTCACCATCGCCGCGACCTGCGCCTTGCTGGCGGCCCCGGTACCGGTCACCGCCCGCTTCACTTCGGCCGGAGAGATCTCCGCGGGCGTCAGTCCGCCGCGCGCGGCCGCCAGCAGCACCACACCGCGGGCGTGGCCAAGAATCAGCGCGCTGCGGGCGTTGCGCCCGTGGAAGAGTCCCTCGACTGCAATCGCCTGGGGCTGATGCCGGCGGAGCAGTTCGGTGACCGCGTCGAAGATGACCGCGAGCCGATCGGAGAGCAGTTCGCCCGCGCGGGTTCGCACCACACCACACTCGACCAACCGGGCCGGCTTCCCTGCGGTCCCGCACACCACGCCGTAGCCCATCGTCGCAGTGCCCGGATCGATGCCGAGCACGGTGAGCGACGGCGTCGCCGTCAGGCGCCGTCCTCGTCGAGCTCGAGGGCATCCATATCGACGTTGGTGAAGACCTTCGAGACATCGTCGAGCTCATCGAGCACTTCGATCAGCTTGAGCAGCTTCACGCCATCGGCTGCATCGAGCTTGATCAGGTTCTTCGGCACCATCGCGATCTCGGACGATTCGAACTCGTACCCCTTGGCGCGCAAGGCGTCGCTCACGCCGTGAAAGGAGTTCGGCTCAGTGCTCACGAGGTAGAACTCGCTTTCGACGGTAAAGTCACTCGCGCCGGCGTCGAGGGCTGCTTCCATCGCCTGCTCTTCGGACTGCTTCCCTGCGGCGATGACAATCTGACCGGTGCGGTCGAACATCCACGCCACCGAATTGGCGGCGCCCAGGTTGCCGTGGTGTCGCGAGAAGGCGTGCCGGATTTCGGCGACGGTCCGGTTCGGGTTGTCGGTCGAGCCGTCGATCAGGATCGCCGAGCCACCGGGGCCGTAGCCCTCGTACATCACCTCTTCGTAGCTGACGCCCTCGAGCTCACCGGTGCCCTTCTTGATGGCACGCTCGATGTTCTCGCTGGGCATATTGCCGGCCTTGCCATCGTCGACCGCCTTGCGGAGCCGGGCATTGCTGCCGGGATCGCCCCCACCGGCTTTCGCGGCGACGGTGATTTCGCGGATCAGCTTGGTCCAGTTCGAGGCGCGACGCGAGTCGGTGATCGCCTTCTTCCGCCGAATCGTCTTCCATTTACTGTGTCCGGCCATCGCTCCCTCCTGCAGTCATACCGGGAGTTTAGCCGTCGGCTGTTGGCCCGGCAATGTGTCGGGCGGGTGCCGCGCATGCCGAGGGTTGCCCCGGTCCGGCTCGGATGGTACGGTTCGGCTATGCGCTATTCCATCCTCGCAGTCCTGTCGCTCTCGACCACGTCCCTCGCGGCCTGTCAGCAGAAGCCGCCCACCGCCGAAGCGGTGACACCGCCCCGCCTGAATCAGGTGCTGCCAAATATCCCGATGCCGCCTGACGGGTTGGCCCTGACCAGCGAGACCAGCAAGGACGCGATGCAGTTCACCTTCGTCTCCCCGTCGCCGGTCGAGAGCGTCCTGATCTACTACCGTGTTGTCCTCGGCAAGGCGCCCTACCGGCTCGTCAACGAGGCGAAGAGCGGCGGCGTGACCTCCTTCTACGTGGAGCAGGACGGCCCGCCGATGTGGGTGTCGGTGCAGAAGAACGGCGACAGCGGATCGCTGGTCACCATCTCTGGTGCCGCGGTCGATTCCACCAAGGCCAAGCTGGCCCCGGCCGACCCCAAGGCGAAGCCGCCCAGTTGATCAGCGGCCCGGCGCGCGGCTGACACCGCCGCGGGCCGGCAGGAGCGCGAGCGCCTGCGCAACCGCTTCGCCCGCCTCGGCGCCCAGGGCATCGTGCGCCGGGGCAACCAGTTGCGAGAGCGCCACCCGTGCGCCGGTCGTCGAGAGGTCATCGAGATGGCCGAGCGCGGTGGTCAATCCTCTCGCCAGCGAGCGAGGCACGGCAAGCGGTGCCAGCCGCTGCGCCAAGAGTGCCACCCGCTTCCGATCCTGCTTGTCGAGCGCCGCATCTCCCCGTCCGATATCGAGCGCCACGCGCACCACCAGCCAGAGGGCGAAGGCTCCCTCTCGCTTCGGGCCGCGCTCGAAGCGGCGCTGTAAATCCAGCAACAGCAGCAACGGCTGGACCCAGTCGTTCATCGGGGCAGCGTCGCGACCGCAGCCGCCACCGCTTCCGGCAGGATCTCGGTCATACAGCGATGATGGCCCAGCGGGCAGGTCGGTCCGCCGTGGCTGCTGCACGGCCGACAGGAGAGTGCGCGCTCGACCACCGTGGCGCGCGCCTGGTACGGGAAGAAGCCGAACTGCTCGACCGTCGGGCCGTAGAGTCCAACCACCGGCGTCCCGACCGCCGTGGCCAGATGGAGGACGCCGGTGTCGCACGAGATCAGCGCTCGCGACCGCTTCAGCAGCGCCGCCGTCCCGGTGAGCGAGAAGCGGCCGGCTGCGTTCGCCACCGTCGGGCCACCGGCTTCGGCGATCATTGTGGCGATTTCCCGGTCGTCCGGCCCTCCCAGGATCACGACATCGGCGGTGGAGCGGAGTCGGCGGACCAGCGCAGCCCAGCGATCGGGTGGCCAGCGCTTGGTGAAGTGCGCCGCCCCGGGCGCCAAGGCGAGCAGGGTCCGCGTGGTGCCGACTTGCTGCTCGGCGAGGAAGGCGTCGGCCTCGCGTTCCGCCTCGCGGGTGGTGAAGAACTCCGCCGGGCCACCGTCGGGGCGCACATCGAGCCCGGCGGCGGCCGCGAAGTACCGCTCCGCCACGGGGCCGAGAGCACCGCCACGCGTGGCGCCGGTGCGCAGCAGCAGCGCCCGCCGGATCCGCTGTTTCGAGAAGCCTTCCCAATGGCCGCCCACCAGCCGCCGCAGCGCGTGGGAGCGAAGCGAGCCGTGGAGGTCGAGCCGGTGGGTCCACGGCGTGGCCCTGAGCTGGTGCGCCAGGTCGGTCAGGGAGCTGCCGCGCTGCCAGGGGATCAGTTCGGTGAGCCGCGGGTTATGGAGCAGCGTCTCTGCCATATCCTCGCGCACGACGAAGGAGATCCTGGCACCCGGATGCCGAGCTCTGAGGGCGCGGAGCAAGGGGGTGGTGAGGAGCAAGTCGCCGATCGAGGAGAAGCGGACGAGGAGGATGGCGGGTGCGGCGGCGGACACGGAGGCAATGTAAAGCCGCGGTCCGTGTTGTCGCGGCCCCGAGCGGCGTCCTACCTTACCCTATGGCCAGACCGCGCAGCATTCTGTGGGTAGATGATGAAATCGCCTCGCTGGACTCCCAGGTGCTCTTCCTCGAGCAGCAGGGATTCACCGTGGAGCGTGCCTCCAACGGCGACGACGCACTCGCGCTGCTCCGGCGCCAGACGTACGGTGTGGTCCTCCTCGACGAGCAGATGCCGGGCACCCGGGGTCTCGACCTGGTCCCGATGCTGCGGTTGCTCGACGGCAGTATGCCGGTGGTGATGGTGACCAAATCAGAGGAGCCCGACACCCTGCGTGACGCGATCGGCGCCGAGATCGCCGATTACCTCACCAAGCCGGTGTCGCCGCGCCAGGTGCTCTCGGTGGTGACCCGCCTGCTTGAGGGCGACCGGATTCGGCAACAGCGGCTCTCCCGCGATTTCGTCTCCCGCTTCCGGGAGCTCGAAGGTCGCCGGGGCGAGACGCTGGCGTGGCGGGAGTGGGTCGAGCTGGTGGCCGAACTGGCCGAGTGGGAGGTCCGGCTTGGCCAGGCAGATGAACCCGGCCTGACCGAAGCATTGCGCACCCTGCAGACGGGCGTACGCCACGACTTTGCCCGCTTCATTCGCAACAACTACCCCCGCTGGCTCTCCGAAAGTGGTGGCGATCGTCCGCCGCTCTCGGTCGATGTGGTTTCGGAGTTTGTGCGCCCCACGCTCGAATCGTATGGCCGGGTGATGCTGGTGGTCGTCGACTGCCTGCGGCTCGATCAATGGGCGATGATCCGTCCCCTGATCGAGCGGCATTTCGACATCGAGGTCGACCACTACTTCTCGATCCTGCCGACCGCGACGCCCTATAGCCGCAACGCCATCTTCTCCGGGCTCTACCCGGCCGAGATGATCGCCCGCCACCCGACCTGGTGGGACGAGGGCGACGATTCCTCACTCAACGCGCACGAAGGGCCGCTGCTCTCCGAGCAGTTGCGCGAGCTGATGGGGCGGGATGTTCCGGTGTCGTACGAAAAGCTTTTCTCGGCCGCCGATGGCGAGGCGATGCTGCGCCGGCTCTCCGGCCATCTCTCGCACGATGGCGTGACGGCGCTGGTGTTCAACTTCATCGACCAGCTCACCCACGGGCGCACCGAGAACGAGGCGCTGTTCGAAGTCGCCCGCGACACCACGGCACTCCGCGCGCTGACACGCACCTGGTTCGAACGATCGGCGCTCTTCGAGGCGCTGAAGGAGGCGGAGCGACGCAAGGTACCGGTGCTGCTGACGACCGATCACGGCTCGATTCACTGCCACACGCCGACAACAATCTTCGCGCGGCGGGACGCCACCTCGAACCTGCGCTTCAAGTTCGGTGAGGATCTCCGCATCGACGATCCCGAGGGCGCCATCGTGGTCGACGACTTGAAGGCGTGGGGCTTGCCGCCACGCAGCAACGGCACTCGCCTGCTGCTGGCCACCGGTGACCGCTTCTTCGTCTACCCGACCAAGCTGCGGGAATACCAGGCGCGCTATCGTGGGGCCTTCCTGCACGGCGGGGTCTCGCCTGAAGAAGTGGTGCTTCCCGTCGCCCTGCTGACACCGAGACGCGGTTGATGCATCGCCCCGGGGTGCGGTCGCGCCTCTTCGGACTGTTGCGCCCGCAGCGGCGGCTGCTAACGGTCGGGCTGCTGGCCGCCCTGATCGGCTCGGTGCTCGACGGTGCCACAGCGGCGCTGCTCATCCCCATCCTCAAGCTGCGCTTCGAGGGGAACATCTCGTTCGGCAGTAGCGACAGCTGGCTCAGTCGGCTGCTGGGGCGGCTGCTCGGGCCGCTGATCGACGGCGTATCTCCCGATGTCGCCACGCTACGGCTGGTGGGACTCTTCCTCGCGGCACTCGCCATCAAGATCATCGCCAGCTATGCCGCGGCGTACCTCAGCGTGCTGGTGCAGGAAGGGATGGTCAAGGAGCTTCGGGTGCGCCTCTGGCGCCACCTGCTTCGGCTCGACCTCGGTGTCTTCCAGCGCTCCCGCGGCGGCCAGCTTGCGGCCGGGCTGGTCAGCGACGCCGATCAGGTGAAGCAGGTCGTGGTCGCGGTGCTCGCCGCGTTCTTCCAGAATTTCATCGCGATTGCCACGATGCTGGCGGTGATGCTGGCGCTCTCGGTGCGGCTCACGCTGGGAGTGTTGCTGCTCGCCCCGATTCTGGTGATCGGGGTGCGCCTGCTCCAGGGACGTCTCCGGCGCCACTCGCGCGCCTTCACCCACGAGCGCGGCGAGCTGACCGCCACCATCACCGAGCGGCTCGGCGCGATGAAACTGATCCGGGCCTTCGGCACCGAGCCGCTCGAGGCGGAGCAGTTCGGCCGTCAGGCGGAACGCTACCGCAAGGGTTACGTCCGGACCCAGCGCTTCGCGCTGCTGACCTCACCGGTGAGCGAGCTCTTCGGGGGCGCGGTGATTATGCTGATCCTCTGGGCCGCAGCCAATCAGTCGGTGTCGGGCGTGGTGCTCGACGGCCCCGAGGCGATCGCCTTCCTGGTCACAGCGGCCCGGCTGCTCTCGCCGATCAAGGCGATCACCCAGGTCCCCTCGCAGCTGGCCATCGCGGAGGCGAGCGCCGAGCGGATCTTTCACATCCTCGACATCCCCGATGCCGAAGCGGACCTGCCGGGGGCACCGGAGGCACACTTCACCCAGGAACTGTTGTTCGATGGAGTGACCTTCGGATATGATCCGGAGCGTCCGGTGCTGCAGGATGTCTCGTTCCGGGTGGCCAAGGGCGAAGTGGTGGCGCTGGTCGGCCCCAGCGGCGCCGGGAAGACGACGTTGCTGGAACTGGTCCCCCGCTTCTACGATCCGCAGCAGGGCACCATTCTTCTGGACGGCGTGCCACTGGCGTCGCTCTCGCGCGGTTCCCTTCGTCGCCTGATCGCCGTAGTGAGTCAGGACACCGTGTTGTTGCACGATACCGTGCGGGCCAACATCGCCTACGGGCGTCCGGAGGCCAGTGAAGTGGAGGTAGAAGTGGCGGCGCGGGCGGCCAACGCGCACGAATTCATCGACGGCCTCCCCGAGGGCTACAACACCGTGCTCGGGGAACGAGGGACCCGCCTCTCGGGCGGCCAGCGGCAGCGCATCGCGATCGCCCGGGCGCTGCTTCGCGATGCACCCATATTGATCCTCGATGAGGCCACCAGTGCCCTGGACACCGAATCGGAGCGACTCGTGCAGGAAGCCATCGACCGCTTGATGCAGGACCGGACGGTGCTGGTCATCGCCCATCGGCTGGCGACCGTGCGCGATGCCGACCGGATCCTCGTACTCGAAGGGGGCCGGCTGGTCGACTCGGGGTCGCATCAGCTGCTGCACGCCCGCCGCGGGCTCTATCGCCGGCTCCACGACCTGCAGTTCTCGGCCGCCGAGGTGACGACGTGACCACCGGGCGCTCCGTGCTCTTCATCGCCGAGTTCAATGATGCCGGTCACGCCCACGCGACCCAGCAGCGGCGGGCGCTCGAGCGCCTCGGCGCACGGGTCGCCACCTTCGATCTCAATGCCAGGCCGTCGTTCCTCGAGCGCTTCCGTGCCGGCGACCTGGCCAAGCGGCTGGAGCGGGTACTGGAGGATCAGGACCCTGAGTTGGTACTGGTCATCGGCGGTGATCCGCTCGATGAGGCGCTGGTCGACCGGCTGCGTGGCCGGTCGCGGGCTCGCTGGATCAACTGGCTTCCCGACGATCTCCGCACCGTCTCGAGTGCCACAGTGCTCGCCCGGCCATACGATCACATCTACGCCATCGGTACCGACGTCTCGGCGGAAATTCACGAGCGGATCGGGCGCACGGTGGATGTGCTCTCGCTGGCGGCCGACCCCTCGATCTATCGGCCGATCCGGACCAAGGATCAGTACCGCGCGAATGTTGTCTTCGCCGGTGCCGCGACCCCGCGCCGCGAACGGCTCCTCGGCGAACTGGTGGAGTTCGGGCTGGCGGTGTGGGGGCCGGGCTGGCGCAAGACTGCGCTCCGCGACTATTGCCGCGGTGAGGCGCCGAGCACCGATTCCTACGTCAAGGCCTACGCCGGTGCGTCGGTCGCGATCAACATTCATCACGTCGCGGTCGAGGGCGATCCGCGCGAGGCGTCGTGCAACCAGCGGCTCTTCGAGCTGGCGGCGATGGGGGCAGCACAGGTGGTGGACGATCGCGGCGATCTGCCCCGTGCGTTCCACGTCGGCAAGGAAGTCTGCGTCTTTCACGATGCGTCCGATTTGCGGCACACCGTGCGTGAGCTGCTGGAGAATCCGGCGGAGGCCGAACGGCTCGGTGCCGCCGCGCGCGCGCGCTCTCTCCAGGATCACACCTATATGCACCGGCTTCGCCAGCTCCTGCTCGATCAGCCCCGGCCACTCGCTCCGCGGTAGAGCTCGAGATACCGCGCCGCCATCGTGCGGTACGTGAACGCCTCGAGGACCCGCGCCCGGATCGCTTCGGGGTCGAGTGCGGCCAGCCCCGGCCGGAGCGCCACCAACTCTTCCAGCGTATCAGCCATCGCCCCGCTCCCGGGAGTGAGGATCTCCGGGAGTGCACCGCGGTGCGTCCCCAGCACCGGAGTGCCCGACACCATCGCCTCGATGGTCGTGAGCCCGAATGGCTCATCCCAGAGCGCCGGCATCCAGAGGCAGGCCGCGTCGGCCAGCAGTGCCACCTTCTCGCTGCCGCCCACTTCTCCCGCGAAGCGCAGGCCGGTGCGCAACGATGGCCGCCATCCGCCCGCCACCACCAGTTTTCGCCCCGACTCGTGCGCGCCCGCGACCGCCCAGCGCCAACCCTTCACCGTGTGCAGTCGTCCCAGAAAAAGATCAAAGTCCTGTTTGGTGGGTTGAAAGCGGTATTCCGCCGGATCGAGACCGTTATGCACCCACTGGCTGATGCCGTGCCGCTGGGCGTGGTTGGCCGAGAGTGCGACGGTGCTGTCGGGGAACTCGCGTCCCGGCTCACCGTTGCCGTGAAAAGTCCAGAGATACGGCACGGCCGCCGGCGGTCGCTGCAACGGCACGTGCGAGTGCAGCACATCGACACCGCGTGGGAGCCACGGCGTCAGATCGGGGCCACCGGGGGTCGTGGACAGCTTCGGCTCGATCGCCACGACGGTCGCTTCGGGGAGCTGACTGCCGGGGGCAGCCAGCAGTGTGACCCGGTGCCCGAGTTCCGCCAGGCCGCGGGCCAGCCAGACGACGACCCGCTCGGTCCCGCCATACTTCCGGACAGGTAGCCGGGCCGGATGATAGAGTGCGATGTGGAGTGTGCTTGCCATCAGGCGCTACCCGGTGGAGTTTGAGCGCGATGGAAATCTCCGGCTTCACGATCGTTCGGAACGCCACGATCCTCGACTTCCCACTCGAGGCAAGCATCCGTTCGCTGCTGCCGGTGGTGAACGAGGTGGTCGTCAACGTCGGCGCTTCCGACGACGACACCCGCGACCGGGTGCTGGCGATCGGTGACCCGCGGATTCGCATCCTCGACAGCCGCTGGGATTTCACTCGTGGCCCCGCGATGCTCGCCGACGAGACCGACCGCGCCAAGGCCGCGTGCCGGCATCGTTGGGGGATCTACATCCAGGCCGACGAAGTGCTCGCCGATGGCGGAGCAGAGGCGTTGCGTGAAGTGATCGTGGCTCGCGACGCCGATCCGCAGGTCGAAGGAGTGCTGGTGCGGTATCGTCACTTCTATGGCGGCTTCGACAGCGAGGCCGCAAACCGCAGCTGGTACCGCCGCGAGACCCGCGCCGTCCGCCTCGGTGCGCTCCACCCGATCCATTCGTTTCGCGATGCCCAGGGTTTTCGCGTGGGCCCGGAGCAGCGGCGGATTCGCGCGGCTGC
>JANLPG010000101.1:0-9881 GCA_031367105.1 Gemmatimonadota bacterium
CATTGCCGTCAGGAAGTCCTCGAGATCGAGGCCCTTCTTGGAGGTCGCCTTGCGCGCGAGCTGCTTCGCTTCCGCTTCATCGACGTTGGCCTGCGCCTTCTCGACCAGCGAGAGGACGTCGCCCTGCTGGAGGATCCGCCCAGCCATCCGGTCAGGATGGAACGGCTCCAGCGCGTCAAGCTGTTCACCCACGCCGATGAACTTGATCGGCGCCTTGGTCACCCCGAAGATCGAGAGCGCCGCGCCACCGCGGGCATCGCCATCCATCTTCGTCAGTACGACGCCAGTGATGCCGAGGGCGTCGTGGAATCCTTTCGCAATCCGGACCGCGTCCTGGCCGGTCATTCCGTCGGCAACGAGGAGGATCTCGTGCGGACGAATCGCTCCCTTGAGCCGGACCAGTTCCTGCATCAATTCGTCGTCGATCTGCGATCGGCCGGCCGTGTCGACAATCACCGTCCGCGCTCGTGCCTTTCCTGCCGCCTCGATCCCACGCTTCACGATGCCGACGACGTCGGTGACGCCGGGCTCACCGTGGAAGCCGACCTGCACCTGCTCGCTCAACGTCCGGAGCTGATCCACCGCCGCGGGGCGATAGACATCCGCCGCCACCAGAAAGGGAGCCTTCTGCTCCGCCTTGAGCCGCCGCGCCAGCTTCCCTGCGGTGGTGGTCTTCCCCGATCCCTGCAACCCGACCATCAGGATGATCGTGGGCGGGACCGACACAAAGGCGAGCGGCGCCTGCTTTTCTCCCAGCAGCGCCACCAGCTCGTCGTAGACGATCTTCACCAGCTGCTGCCCCGGGCGAACCGCCTTGAGCAGATCCTGCCCCACCGCCTGCGCCTGGACCCGCTCCAGAAACTCGCGCGTCAGGTCGAAGGAAACGTCGGCCTCGAGCAGGATGCGCCGAATCTCCTGCAGCCCTTCCCGGACGGCTTCCTCCGTCAGTACCCCTCGGCCGGTGAGGCGTCGAAGGGTGTCGGATAGCTTGGAGGAGAGCTCGTCGAACATAGCCCTCAAAGGTAAGCCAGCGGTGGCTTTAGGACCAGCCGGGGGTAGCCCCCCTTACTTTTCGACTATGGCCCAGACCCAGCTTTCACCGTTGCAGGACGAAACGACTCGCCGCGCCGCCCTCAAGCGGATGAAGTTCTGGGCCTCCGCCCTGCTGGTCTTCTTCCTGATCGTCTTCGTGGTGGCCCGGATCCTCGAGCCCAGGCACCCCTGGCTCGCCTACGTCCGGGCGACCGCCGAAGCCGCCCTGGTAGGTGGCCTCGCCGACTGGTTTGCCGTCACCGCCCTCTTCCGCCACCCCCTCGGCATTCCGATCCCGCACACCGCCATTATGCAGAAGCAGAAGGACCGGGTGGGCCGGATCCTGGGGAACTTCGTCCAGAACCACTTCCTCTCCCGCCACGTGCTGGAGCAGCGACTGGCCGGCGTGCACCCGGCACAGCGGGCCGCGACCTGGATGAGTGTCGAGCAGAACCGGACCCGGTTGGCGCGACAATTGGCCGGTGGTCTCGCCCGCGCAGTGGAGGCGCTCCCCGATGCGGAAGTCCGCGAGTTTATGCAGAAGAGCGCCGCCAACCGGCTCGAAGGGGTTCAGCTGGCCCCACTGGTGGGTGACGTGCTCACCGTCGCTGCCTCGGATGGTCGGCCGCAGGAGCTGCTCAACGAAGTGATCAAGCTGATCACCGGTGCGCTCAAGGAAGGGCACGATGCGATCCGCCAGAAGGTCCGCGCCGAGAGTCCGCGCTGGCTCCCACTCGGTGTGAGAGATGCCGTGGCGGAAAGGATTGCCGGCGGCATCGACCGGGTCCTCGCCGAAATCTCGGCCGACCCGAATCATCCGATTCGTCGCCGCTTCGATACTGCCGTGGCCGAGTTCATCAATCGGCTGAAGCACTCGCCGGAGATGCTGGCGAAGCTGGAAAAACTCAAGCAGGAGTTGCTGGGTCACCCGATCGTGGAAGATCTGGTGTCCTCGGTCTGGGATCGGGCGCGTCGGGCGGCGGCACGCTATCGCTCCGACCCGGAGCAGGCGTCGTTGCTGCCGCTGGAGGAAGTGCTGGGAGGGCTCGGCGATTCACTCGCGACCAGTGACGAGTTGCGAGCCGAAGTCGATCGCTTCCTCACCGATGTGGTGACCTCGTTGCTCGAACAGCATCGTCAGGAAGTCGCCGATCTCATCGCGGCGACCGTGGCCGACTGGGATCCCGAGGTGGCGGCTGGCCGGATTGAACTCGCGGTAGGGCGGGATCTGCAGTTCGTGCGACTCAACGGCACGCTGGTGGGTGGGCTGGCGGGGTTGATCATCTACACACTTTCGAGATATCTCTAGCACTGCTGCGGTCGATCTCGATATCAGTGCAGCTCGACCGCCGGCAGCGCCGCCCACCGCGCCCACCCGTCCGGCGCCACCACCACCCGCACCGCGCTCTTCCCGCCCACCTGCAGCGGCTCTACCACCGTGCGATAGCCGGCGCGCTTCTGCACCGCGAGCTTGTTGCCGATCAGGGTGACGAACCGTTCCGCGCTGCGTGGCTCATCGAACACCGTTACCCAGACCAGCGCCGCACCGCCGGCATTGCTGTACACGCGCATCCGGTCGCCACCCCACCCGACCGCTAGGTCCGTCGGCACTTCGCTGATCCCCGCCAGCGACGAGCGGAGCACGGCAATTTCGAACTCGCCAAAAGTGTCTTCATACAGCACGTCCGCTGAATCAAGGAGGAATCGCACGGCGATCGGCTGGTCGCCGCGCGCGTAGCGATCGCTGTGCAGGATTTGCTCGGTCGAACGCGGCATCTGGGTGCCGTAGGGTTGCTGATCACCGTGATTCCGCCGGAACCAGCGCAGGAACTCGGTGCCCTGTACGTACGGGAAGGTCAGGCCGGCGCGGATGACCAGCGGCGCCTGATTGAACACCTTCATCCCTGCCTGCTGCGTCTGCAATTGGCCGCGAAAGGTTTCCCAGAAGCCGTCGTCGGCCACCACATCCTGATCGGGGAGCAGCGCCACCAGCGACGCCAGCGTGGCCTGCCCCTCGAACACCGCCTGAGCGGCGGCGAGTCGATCCGAGTCGTGCAGATCCTTCATGATCGAATCGAGTGGGGTGTACTGGTGCTGCAGTGCGTGCACCAGTTCGTGGGCGAGCACCAGGCGGAGCTGGGCGCGGTCGCCACCGGCCACGGCGAACAGGGTGGTCGAATCCGGATCGTAGAAACCGGCGACCTGCTCGGTGTAGAGGTCGATGAAGAGCTTCGAGACATCCAGTGTGTCGGAGAGCAATCCGAGCAACCGGTACGCGGTCGTGATCCCCTCCAGACGCTTGGGCGGCAACTCCTGTTGCAGCTTGGCGAGCAGATAGCTGCGGACCTGCTCGCGCGAGCGCACCACCGACTTGGGCGTCGACTTGAAGGCGAACCCCGAGGCTTTTGCGACGCCGGGCATCAGGGTATCCACCAGCGCCGTGAGCTGGCGCTGGTCGAGCGACTGCGCCGCCACCGGTGGTTCGCCTCGGCAGGCGACCAGCAGAGTAAGCATCACCACGGTCGATGCAATGCGAGGCATACTGGTCATCCTCCCAGGAACTGCGTCCGATACCAGAGCAGCAAGGCCGGTCCGGCAATCCAGCACGCCGCCGAGCCGATCGCGAGGAAGATGCCGAAGGGGACCAGCTTCTCGCGACCGGCAAGCTTCATCGGGAGGAAGATGATCGTCCCCAGCAGTGCTCCGAGGAAGAGCGTCAGGAGCACTCCCTGCCAGCCGAGGAATGCGCCGATCATCGCCATCATCTTGACGTCGCCGCCACCCATCGCGTCCTCCCCCAGCAGCCTGGTACCGAGCCACGCCACCGCCCACAGCAGCGCGAAGCCGATGGCCGCCCCCAGGAGCGCCTGAGGCCACGGGAGTGCGCCGCCGAGGAAGGCGAAGAACACACCGATCACCGTACCACCCACCGAAAACTCATCGGGGATGATGTATTCGCGTGCATCGGTCATCGCGATGCCGATCAGGATGGTGCCGAAGACCGCCGCGCGCAGAAACTCTACCGACGGTCCGTACTTCCAGGCGCAGAGCGCCCAGAGCACCCCGACGGCCAGCTCGACCAGCGGATAGCGGATCGGGATCGGCAGCTTGCAATGGCGGCACTTCCCCCGCAACACCAGCCACGAGAGTACCGGGATGTTGTCGTACCAGGCGATCAGGTTACCGCACTGAGGGCAGCGGGATCGCGGTGTGACCACCGACTCGAGCGCAGGCCAGCGGACGATGCAGACATTCAGGAACGATCCGAACAGCAGGCCGAGCACGCCGGCGAGCGCCGGAAAAATCCAGCCGCTGAGGCCGAGATAGACGAGGATCCCTTCACCGATATTCATCGGGTGACCTGATGGAGAATGATCCCCGCCGCTACCGCCACGTTGAGCGATTCGGCGATCGGCTGGATCGGAATGGTGACGCGCCGGCTGGCGCGGGCCTGTAGCTCGTCCCGCACTCCCGCGCCTTCGTTCCCGAGGATGATCGCGATCGGCTCCTCCGGGGCACCGGGGAGTATCGGCTCCCCGGCCATTGCTGTGGCCCAAAGCGCTACGCCATTCCCGGAGAGCCAGTGCAGCAGGGCCACATCATCAAGATGCAGGTGCGGCAGCCGAAACAATGCGCCCATCGCACTGCGCAGCGTCTTGGGATTCTCCAGATCGGCGGTGCCGGGCAAGGCAATCATCCCTGACGCCCCGAATGCGAGGGCCGTTCGGGCGATGGTTCCGACATTGCCAGGATCCTGGACACCATCGAGGATCACCAACGGCTTCCCCAGGGTCGGTAGCAGGGCGTCGAGCGCCCATTCCCGTGGCAGGTAGACCGCCACGATCCCCTGGGGGTGCTCGGTCGCGGCGAGGGTGGCGAACTCAGCTGCCGAGACTTCCTCCACCGGGATTCCGCGGGAGGCGAGTTGCTGGCGGACGGCGGCCCCACGTGGCGTCTCCAGCAGCGCCGGCGCCACCGCGGCGCCCTTGCAGGGGACCCCGGCGGCGAGCATCTCTTCCACCAGCCGGATCCCTTCGGCGAGGGCGAGCCCGCGACGTTCGCGTGCCTTGCGGCGGTGCAGATCGCGGATCGTACTGAGTAAGGCCATCGGCTGGGAGGTCGGGTGAAGGACACAACGCGACAGATCGCGCTGACTATCGGTGGCTCGGATTCAGGAGGCGGTGCCGGAATTCAGGCGGACCTGAAGACCTTCGCCGCCTGGGGCTGTTTCGGCACTTCGGTCATCGTCGCAATCACCGCGCAAGATACCCTCGGCGTCCACGCGGTTCACCCCGTGCCCGCCGAGATCATCACCGCCCAGTTGCAAGCGGTAGGCGACGACCTCCCCCCCGATGCCATCAAGAGCGGAATGCTCGCCACCCGCGAGGTGGCGGGGCTCGTGGCCGATGCGATCGCTGCGCGCGGCTGGCAACGTTACGTGCTCGACCCGGTGATGGTGGCCAGCACGGGTCATCGGCTGCTCGATCCCGACGCAGTGGCCGCGGTGCGCGATCGGTTGATGCCACTCGCAATGCTTGTCACGCCGAATCTCGATGAGGCCGAGATGCTCACCGGGATCGAAGTGCGTGATCCGGAAGGGATGGCCCGCGCC
This sequence comes from Gemmatimonadota bacterium, assembly GCA_031367105.1. Taxonomy (GTDB): domain Bacteria; phylum Gemmatimonadota; class Gemmatimonadetes; order Gemmatimonadales; family GWC2-71-9; genus Palsa-1233. The sequence continues at coordinate 5,645 of JANLPG010000101.1, forward strand.
GGCAAGGTACTCCTCGAACTCGGTGCCAAGGCTGCGTTGGTGAAAGGCGGGCACCTCGACAGCGACATCTTGGTAGATATCCTGGTCACACCGGAATACGTCGAGCGCTTCGCGCGTTCGCGTCAGGTCACGCGCGCCACGCACGGCACTGGCTGCACCCTCTCGGCCGCAATTACGGCCGCACTCGCAGCGGGGATGCCACTCGACCGCGCCGTCGGCGCATCGCTGGAATACTTGCAGCGCGCGATCCGCGAGGCGCCTGGGCTGGGACGCGGAAATGGACCGGTGTGGCACGGAGTGCATCCGTCTTCCTGAGCGCAGCGAAGGATCTTCGGACTCACCCGCGCGCGGGTCAAGCTATCTCGTTGAGAAGACCGAAGATCCTTCGCTCCGCTCAGGATGACAATTCGGAGACAATCCCCTTCACCAATTCCGCCAGTCGCCCGCCCGCCTCGGCCGCCACTTCCATCACGTCGCTGTGATCGAGCAGCGCTGATGTCGTGCCGGCCGCGGCATTGGTCACCAGGGAGAATCCGAGCACCCGCATCCCCCGCGCCCGGGCGATGATCGTCTCCGGGGCGGTGCTCATCCCGACAGCATCGGCGCCAAGCCGCTCGAGCATCCGCACTTCGGCCGGCGTTTCATAGGTCGGGCCGAGGAGCGCGCAATAAATCCCTTCCTCGAGCCGGGTGCCCTGAGCGGCGGCAATCCGGCGCGCAGTCTCGCGAAGCGTGGCATCGTAGGCGACGCTCATATCCGGAAAGCGGGTCTCACCCGCCAGCACTGCTCCTTCGAGCGGATTGCGGCCGGTGAGATTGATGTGATCGCTGATGAGCATCAACGTGCCGGGGGTGAAAGTCCGACGGATCCCCCCCGCCGCATTCGTCACCACGAGGGTCTCGACGCCGAGGGACGCGAAGACCCGGACCGGTAGCACCGCGATCTGCGCCGGATGTCCTTCGTACATATGGAAGCGACCACTCTGCAGAATCACGTCCGTACCACCGAGCGTGCCGGCAACCAGCTCCCCCTTGTGCCCCGGTACGGTGGGGACGTGGAAGCCGGGGATGTCGGCATAGCCAATGCGGATGGGATCAGCGACGTGATCGGTGAGACCGCCGAGTCCCGACCCGAGCACAATGGCAACCCGCGGCTTCCGCTCGCCGAGGCGCGCGCGCACCGCCTCGGTGGCACGGGCAATCATCGCTTCACTTTCGGCGCTGGTCACAGCAGAATGCCGGCGATGGCGGCCGAGAGGAAGTTCGCGAGGGTGCCCGCGAGCATCGCACGGAAGCCGAGGCGTGCGAGGTCACCTTTGCGATCGGGAGCGAGGGCGCCGATGCCGCCGATCTGGATGCCAACCGACGAAAAGTTCGCGAAGCCGGCGAGTGCGAACGAGGCGATGGTAAAGGAACGCGGATCGAGGCCGCCCTTCATCTGGCCGAGCTGCGAAAAGGCAATGAACTCGTTCAGCACCGCACGCGTACCCAGCAGACCACCGATGGCGCCGCTGTCCTTCCACGAGACGCCGAGCACCCAGGCCACCGGACGGCCGACCCACGACAGGATGGTCTGCAGATTTTCGGGGAACCAGGTGGCGTAGGAATGGAGCCACCCCATTCCACCGTTGACCAGGGCGATCAGGGCGATGAACGAGATCAGCATCGCGATCACGTTCAGCATCAGGTGCAGTCCTTCGCCGGTGCCGCGTGCCGCGGCGTCGACCAGATTCACGTCGGTCTTGGGGATGTCGATCTTGACGTTGCCCGACGTCTCCGGCACCATCGTCTCGGGCTCGAACATCTTGGCCATCATAATGGTGCCCGGGGCGGTCATGATGACGGCGCTGAGCAGGTGCTGCGCCTGGACCCCGAAGGCGATGTAGGCCGCCATAATGGAGCCCGATACGTGCGCCATACCGGCCGTCATCACCGTCATCAGCTCCGACTGCGTCATCCGCGGCAGGAAGGGCCGGATCGTGAGTGGTGCCTCGGTCTGGCCCATAAAGATCGACGCGCCAACGTTCAGGCTCTCCGCGCCGCTGGCGCCCAGCAGCTTGGTCATTACCACGGCGCAGGCCCGGACGACCACCTGCATCACGCCGAGGTAGTAGAGCATCGCGAAGAGCGCGGAGACAAAGATGATGGCGGGGAGGATCTGAAAGGCGAAGATCACGCCGAGGCTCGAGTCGGCCTTGCCCAGTTCACCAAAGACGAACGAGGAGCCGGCGTAGGAATAGTGGAGGATCGCCGTGACACCGGCACCGAGCCGGCGGAACAGCTCCTGCCCGAAGGGAATACGCAGCACGAAGATCGCGAAGGCGATCTGGAGCCCCAGGCCCCACATCACCGTCTTCCAGCGGATCAGCTTGCGATTATGGGACATCGCATAGGCAAGCACCAGGATCAACGTGATCCCAAGCAGGCCGGTGAGCCGCACCAGCAGCGGCACCTCGGCGGCCACCGGTGCGGCGATCGGGGTCACAGGTGCCGGAGCGGCCTGCGCAGCCAGATTGGCGAATCCGTGGCCGGCCGCCCCCGGGAGCAACCACGTCGCGGCAACCGCCACCAGCATACCGAAGAAGCCGAACGCAAACTGCCGACGGAGGGAGAACTTCATTCGCGGGGCTCCCCTGCGGCGCGGCCGCAGGTCAGGGGTGGGTGGCGAGGTCGGCCCGGGCCCGCGCGAGCAGCGCGAGCCGGTCGGGCCACGGCAGGAAGGCGTGCTCGAAGGCGGTGAGCGCCATCGTCTCGAGCTCCTTGAACGTGAACTTCAGGGCGTCGTGCGCGGTCAGGTATTCGTCGGTGAGCGACACGCCACTCATCAGCCAAGAGTCCGTGCAGAGCGTGACCGGGATCCCGGCGTCGAAATATTGCCGGACCGGGTGTTCCGCGGCAGTTGCGACGGCGTGAGTCTGCAGGTTGCTGGTGATGTTGACCTCGATGCAGATCCGCCGGTCGCGGACATACTCGAGCAATGCGGGGTTCTCGAACAGCCTGGTCCCGTGGCCGATCCGCACCGCGTGGCAGCTGTGGATCGCCTCGAAGATGCTCTCCCAGCCGGCGGCCTCGCCAGCGTGGACGGTGATGCCGAGCCCGGCGCGGGCCGCAAGATCGAAGGCGGCACGATGCTCGTCCGGCGGCCGCCCAGCCTCGCCGCCGGCCAGATCGAACGCGACGACCCCGTGATCGCGCATCCGCACCGAGTGCTCGGCGATCTCGAGCGAAATGTCGGGTGAGTAATGGCGGAGCGAGCAGTTGATGATCCGGGCCACCACGCCGAATTCCCGTTCGCCACGCTGCAACCCGCGCCACTCCGCCTCGATCGCCTGATCCATCGTCAGGTCGCCGCGGGTGCTCAGGCGCGGGCAGTAGCGTACCTCCAACAACCGCAGCCCATCGGCGGCGGCATCGGCAACCATTTCATATGCCACCCGCTCGATTGCCTCGGGCGTCTGCAGCAGGGCGATGGTGTATTCGAAGCGCGAGAGATATTCCTCGAGATCGCGCGCGTCGTCGACCAGCATCCAGCGGCCGAGCGCTTCGGGGTCGTGGGCCGGGAGGGGCACTCCGGCTTCGACAGCGAGGTCCAGCATCGTCTGCGGGCGCAACGAGCCGTCGAGGTGGACGTGCAGCTCGGCCTTCGGCATCCGTCGAAGTCGGTCACGCATCGGCAGCCTCGGAAGCGCGGGAAGTGCGAACCACCCGGAAGATCGCCCCGGCACTCAAGGGGGCGTCGGGGTCCGCGACGATTCCGCGGCCATCGCTGGCGATGGCGCTCCCCCCGAGGAGGGCGGCAAACAGGTCGGGATCGTGCTCGGCAAGGAGGCGGCCAAGGGTCGATCCGGCGGGCACCCGGTAGGGGCGTCCGTTCACGAAAATTGGGAGGATATTGGGCACGGTCGTAAATATCCGGTCACAAGTACCGTTCCAGCAACAGCTTTCGCCTTGCCTTCGTCACGCCGAGCCGATATTCGTTTCGGCAGATCTGGTCTCGGAGCCGCAATGACGCAGCGTATTCTGGTGGTAGACGACGAAGCGGATATTACCGCCCTGGTGGCCTACCACCTGGCCCGGGCGGGCTTCCGCGTCTCGACGGCCACCAATGGCCCCGACGCGCTGAAGGCCGCCAAGGACGAGCGTCCTGACCTGGTGGTGCTCGACCTGATGCTCCCGGGACTCTCGGGATACGATGTCCTCGCCGAGCTTCGAAAGCGTGACGAGACCCGGGATGTCGG
>JANLPG010000134.1:0-16552 GCA_031367105.1 Gemmatimonadota bacterium
GGCCGCTGCCTCGACGTCATACTCGACACGCTTGAAATCGACGGACACCGAGTCGGCGGTGATATCGAGCAGGACAAAACCCGCGCGGGGGTCGCCGTCCTTTGGCCGCCCGACGCTTCCCGTATTGACGTAGTGGACGCCGCTCACCTCACGGTGCCATGCGATGTGAGTGTGCCCAACCGCGATGACGTCGCCCGGCTTTGCGCCCACCCCTTCTCCAATGCCTTGCAGGAAGGCGTCGGTGCGGTCCCGATGGACGTACACCGTGTTAAGGACATGGTTGCCGTGAAGCAGCGTGACTGTCGGATGCGAGACGTGTCCGCCCGCTGGCCGAAGGTCCATGCGGAACGGCAGCGCGCCCAGGAATGCCCTAGTTGCCGGAGTGACCTGCGCCTTGGTCCACTCGAACGACAGATGCGCGAGCGCTTCCTGTTCTGGATTCTCCGCCCGACAACCGCAGTGCTTGTAGTCGAAGGCGACGGTCGAGTCATAGTTGCCCGCGATTCCTGCAATGCCAGTCTTGGCGAGCACCTCGACGACTTCATTCGGCCACGGCGAATAGCCTACCAGGTCGCCAAGGTGATAGGTCGCATTGACGCCCTCCGTGGCCTTGATCGCATCAAGAACTGCCGCGAGCGCCGGGAGGTTCGCGTGTATATCAGACAACAACGCGTATCGCATCGGTGCTCAGCTCTCCGCGACCGAGGGTGCCGGCGTCGCCGGGTCGAACCGGCGCAACGGCCGGGAAGAAGCGCCGAGCCCAGAGGGACACGTAGACCAGCGCGATAAGTGCCGGTACCTCGATGAGCGGCCCAACGACGGCCGCCAGCGCCTCGCCCGAGGCGAGCCCGAATGTCGCAACAGCCACCGCAATGGCGAGTTCGAAGTTGTTGCCAGTCGCCGTGAACGCGAGCGAGGCGCTTTCGGCGTACCCGAACCGGAGGCGCTTTGCGAGGAGCATCGACACGCCAAACATCAGGAGGAAATACACGACAAGTGGAAGCGCGATTCGCAGCACATCGAGCGGCAACTGGATGATGCGACTGCCCTGCATCGCAAACATCAGGATGATCGTGTAGAGCAGGCCGAGCAACGCCGTCGGCCCGAAACGAGGCATGAACACATCGTCGTACCAGCTCGCACCCCGTCGGGCAACAAGCACGCGGCGTGTCATATACCCCGCAACCAGAGGCACACCGAGAAAGAGGAGCACACTCTTGGCGATGGACCACATCGACACATTCAGCGCGGTAGCCGCAAGTCCGAACCAGCCCGGTACAACGCGGAGGAAGAGCCAGCCCAGGAAGGAGTATGTGAGGATCTGGAAGATCGAGTTCAGTGCAACGAGCACGGCAGCCAGCTCACTCGACCCGCGTGCGAGGGTGTTCCAGATGAGTACCATCGCAATGCAACGTGCAAGTCCAATCAGGATGAGACCGTTGCGATACTCCGGCAGGTCAGGAAGGAAGAGCCAGGCCAGCGCGAACATCAGGATTGGCCCGACGATCCAGTTGAGGACCAGAGACGTTCCGATCAACCGCCCGTTGCGGGCGTGCCGGCCGACCGCATCGTAGCGCACTTTGGCGAGCACCGGATACATCATCCAGAAGAGTCCGACCGCGATCGGGACCGAAACACCGCCGACCTGCACGCGATTGAGAGTCGTCCCGAGATCCGGCCATACCTGACCGAGCCCCAGGCCGAGTGCCATGGCGCCGACGATCCACACCGGTAGGAATCGGTCGATGACGGAGAGCTGGGCCGTGACGCTGGTCGGAGGAACGGGCTCCGCGATCGTGGCCACGATTACGCCACCACGTCGGACGGGCAGCAGTCAGGCCCGCAGCACGGTGTCGTGGCGGCCTTCCGCGCGCGAATGAACGCCCCCATGACTCGACCGCTGACTTCGTGTGCAAGCGCTTCGGTGTCAAGGCCGGATTCGGAGAGAAACACCTTGGCGTCGGCAAACTCGTAGATTCGGGTCGGCTCGATACTGATGTGAGTGAACCCTGCTTCGGACAAGATCGTGCGGAACTCCGATTCGGCGAGCGCACCCGCCACACATCCGACCCACAGCTCCATGCTGCGCCGCACAGCCTCCGGAAGGACGCCGCGCACGACCACGTCGGCGACCGCAAAACGCCCGCCTGGCCTGAGCACGCGGAACGCTTCCGCGACGACGCGGCGCTTGTCGGCGGACAGATTGATGACGCAATTGGAGATGATGACGTCGACGGACGCATCGGGAAGCGGAATGTGTTCGATGTCGCCCTTCAGGAATTCGGCGTTCGTCACGCCAGCCTTCTCCTGATTGGCTCGGGCAAGCGCCAGCATGTCGTCGGTCATATCCAGGCCGTATGCCTTGCCGGTCGGACCGACACGCTGAGCGGAGAGCAGCACGTCGATACCACCACCCGAGCCGAGGTCCAGGACGGTTTCGCCCTTGCGGAGGTTTGCCAGCGCCGTCGGATTGCCACACCCGAGCGAGGCAAGCACCGCATTCTGGGGGACGCACGCCGTCTGCGCGTCCGTGTAAAGGTTCGCCGTAATCGGATCTTCGGAATCCGGAAACGCAGCGCTCCCACCGCAACAACTGGATCGTTCACCAGCGATGACTCGCAACGCGGCGGCGCCGTACTTCTCGCGGACTGCATCCCTGATTTGCCGGTCGCTGTTCGACATCCCGATTCGCTCCTAATCAACGGTTGTTGATGTATTCAGGAAAAAAAGAGATCACTAGCAGCAGCCTCGACCGCGGCTCTTGAAATCCGCCTTGGCAGCGCTCCGCAACTCGCCGAGAAACTCTTCGGCCTCGGCCAACGCCCCTTTGGACAGCGTGTAGTAGACCCACCGGCCGTCACGCCTGTCGGCTACGAGTCCCGCATCCTTGAGCACCCGGAGATGGAACGAAAGCCGTGACTGCGCGGCGTCAAGAGAGTCCATCAGATCGCAGACGCAGCGCTCGCCGCTCCTGAGCCGCTCCAGAATGCCGAGCCGAGTGGGATCGGAGAGCGCGTGGAAGAGGCGGACGGTGTCTTCTGCAGTTGCAGCGGCGACGGTCATAGGAGGTAACATACCAACGTTTGTTGATACGTCAATGCTTGCCTTCAGAGCTGCCTTCCCTGACCGAGGGGCGGTTGCCCGGCCCCGACCACAGAATGTCCCTTGACCTATGCTGCGGATGACTGACCTTGGTCCCGTTTAGTGACTGTCGTCGGTAGAGTCAGGCGGCTTCGGCGATCGCTTTTCCCTGACGGGTTGCTGCGTACGCAGTCGGGGTCAGGTGCCCGAGCGCGATAGCCGGCTCTTACTCAAGCTGGGGGTCATTGCACGGGCGAAAGCTTATTGTATGAGTGCTGGCGTGGCGGGTCGAGCACCAGCCGACAGATTACTTATCGATAGGCTAGAGACGGTTCGCGGTCCCCGGCATCCGAGCGCTGACGAGTTTGTAAGTTGATCGGTTCGCCGACAGATGCAGCTAGGGTAGCCACCAGTACACGCGGTGAGCGCACAGCACAATTCCAAGTTGGGCCGTGAGCCCCATTGACCGGTGACTTTTCATATGCATACAGCCCTGATACTCATCGTCGCATTCGGAGCCTCTGCCCTGACCTTTTTTTCTGGGTTCGGGCTCGGTACCCTATTGCTACCAGCGTTTGCGGTGTTCTATCCAATCGAGCTCGCCGTCGCCTCCACAGCCGTCGTCCATTTCCTTAACGGCCTCTTCAAGGTCGGCTTGGTGGGGCGGTTTGCCAATTGGCGCATCGTATTGCGGTTTGGGCTCCCTGCGATCGCCGCCGCATTCTTCGGTGCCTGGCTGCTCTTTCGCCTCACGGCTATCCACCCGATCGCGACGTACTCCGTCGGGGGCCTTCACGCGACCATTCTGCCCGCAAAGCTCGTTGTGGGCGCGCTACTTTTCCTCATCACACTGGTCGAGTTATCGCCACGTTTTGAGGCGGTGGCCCTCCCCCCCAAGTACGTCCCCGTTGGAGGCCTGCTCAGCGGATTCTTCGGCGGCATTTCCGGCATGCAGGGCGCCCTCCGCTCTGCCTTCCTGATTCGTTTGGGGTTGTCGAAGGAGGCATACATCGGAACAGGCGTCGTGGTCGCCACCCTGATCGATCTCACCCGCCTTGGGGTCTATGGCCGGGCCCTCCTGAATCAACGCAAAGAACTTGAGTACGTGCTGCTTTCGGGCGCCGTGCTGGCGGCCTTTCTCGGCGCCGTATTGGGTAACCGATACCTCAGGACACTCCAGTTGGCCACGCTCCAACGGATCGTTGGCATCATGCTCGCGATCGTTGCGCTCGGTCTCATGGCGGGCCTCCTTTAGGAGACCCATTCCGGGCGTATTCGGCGCCAGGACCCTTCATGTTTTTGAGACGACCACTCCTGCCGTGGCGAGGTCTGATGACCGCGCCGCGGCCCCGCAGGTCATACGAATCCTTGTGTACATCGAGTCTGAGGCGCACCATTGGGTGTGACATTGGCTGGTTCCCCGGGGGTGGGGTCGCGTGATACACACGCCGAGTGCACCACCTGAATGCTGACCGTCAACTAAACTTGGGACACACTCTGAAGATTTTAGTGATCGAGGATGAACCCAAAGCAAGGGCGTACCTGCAACAGGGTTTGTCCGAAGCAGGGTACGTCGTCGATGTTGCGCCGGACGGTGAGAGCGGGCTGGTGGCCGCGCGGAGCTACGACTACGCGCTCGTGGTTTGCGATCTCATGCTGCCACACCGCGACGGACTCTCCGTCGTTGCGGAGCTTCGGCGCGCCGGGCGTACATTCCCGGTCTTGTTCGTGACCGCGCGAGGTGAAATCGACGTCCGTGTCCGGGGTCTTGATGCTGGCGCGGACGATTACCTGGTCAAGCCGTTTGCGTTCGCCGAGCTCCTGGCCCGGGTCCGTGCACTCCTCCGCCGTACACCAGCGAGAGCTCCTGACGTCTTTCGACTGGCGGATCTCGTGTGCGACCCGCGAAGCCGGCGCGTTGAACGTGGCGGCCGGCGCATTGACCTTTCACCGAAGGAGTTTGCACTGCTCCAGTTTTTTCTGGAGCATGCCGGAGAGGTCGTCTCACGCACGCTCATCGCCTCGCATGTCTGGGATATGAACTTCGATAGCAACACCAACGTAGTCGACGTTCAGGTGAAGCGACTCCGAACGAAGATCGATCTACCTGGCGTCGAGCCACTCATCCACACCGTCCGTGGTGTCGGCTACGTACTGCAAGATCGCGCGGAAGGCAGTATGGGGAGTAGGTAGGTGCCGACTACCCGTCGATGGTCGCTCGCCGCGCGACTCATGATATGGTACGCGATCACCGCGTTCCTCCTCGTCGCCGGCGCTGCACTCTTCCAGTATCGCACCCTCGTCACGAGTCTCGCCGAGGAGGACGACCAACAACTCGCGGAGCGGCTCGACGCAGCTCGGCGTGCCACGTCGGCGACGCGAGCGGCGGAACCGGGTGGGCGTGAGGCCGCCCTGGGCATCCGCTTGCTCGACGAGAGGTGCCGTCCCGTGGAGCCCACGCCGCTCGCTCTGCCACCGCCAGTGTGCCCCGATGGGCCTCACCCAGACAGCATCCACTTTCGGAGTTGGCGCTCGCCTGACTGGCGGAACTGGCGCATCGCGTCCGCGCGTGCACGCGACCCGGGAGGGGGGTGGATCGAAGTCCTTCTGGATCGGTCGAAAGATGAAGGCGTCCTGGATGACTATCGAGATAAGCTGGCGTTCGTGCTCGGCGTGGCGCTCTTCGCCTCCGGTCTCCTCGGCTACGGCATCGCTCGACGCGGTCTCCGTCCCCTCGCCACGCTACGTGACCGGATGACGCGTGTGACCGCCCGATCGCTCGACCAGCGCCTGGGGACACATCATGCGCCCGAGGAGATCGAAGCCCTCGTCAGCTCCTTCGATGCGATGCTCGACCGGCTGGAGGCCGCGTTCAGGGCACTTTCCGAACTCTCCGCGGAACTGGCCCACGAGCTCCGCACGCCATTGCACGTGCTCCGCCAACAGTCCGAGGTCGCACTCGGGCGCGCCCGGTCGGGCGAGGAGTACCGCGATATTCTCGTCTCGAGCTTGGAGGAGCTCGACCGGCTCGGGCGCATGGCGGACGACATCCTCTTTCTCGCCCGGGCGGACGATCCGCGAGCGAGTATCGATCGCCAGCCGCTCGTGATCGCGGCGGAGCTTGCCGATGTAGCCGAGTACCTCGACGCCGTAGCCGCCGAAGCCGGCATCACTTTGGAGATCGACGCACCATCAGACTTGGGTGTGCTTGCCGACCGTATGCTCCTCCGGCGTGCACTCGTCAATGTCGTCACGAACGCGCTTCGCCATACACCGCCAGGAGGGCGTGTGCAGCTCACCGCGCGCACTGATGGCACCAGCATCATCATATCCGTGGACGACACAGGAGCGGGAATACCGGAGGATATGCTCCCACGCGTCTTCGACCGATATTTTCAGGTGCCCGGGACCGTGCGTGGCCGATCGGATGGTTCGGGGCTCGGACTTGCAATCGTACGAGGTATCACGCACCTCCACGGCGGGACAGCCACGATTGCAAGTACGGCTGGCCGCGGAACCCGTGTCACGCTCACGCTCCCAAACACCGCCCCAGGAATTCCCGCGTGCGATGGCTGACCATTCTGACAAAACTGTAATCTGGCTGTCACGGCTCTGTCCCCACGCCCGCGTTACGGTACGGCGACATGGCAAGACTTCTAGGCATCGCATCGGCGGGCGTGTGCGTGATCCAATTCGGCGCCTGCGCCCAGTACCAGCACTACCAGCCGGCACCGCTCGCGTCCGCTACTGAAGCGAGCGCCTACGGCGCGCGGCGATTAGATGATCCCGCCTTGGCACACATACTCGCGGCACACGGGATTCCAGTACGTGACAGCGCGTGGGATTCCCGTCAACTCGCACTCGCCGCGCTCTACTTCCGGCCGGATCTGTCGGAGGCGCAGCGCGCGCTCGCGGCAACCCGCGCCGCGGAAATCACCGCGGGGGTGCGGCCTTATCCGGGAGTCAGCGCGAGCGCCGAGCGCGCCGCGCGGGCGGATGAGGGCCACTTGACACCCTGGACCTTCTCCCTCACCACCGGCTTCACGTTCGAGCTGGGCGGGAAGCGCGCGGCACGTGTCACACGCGCTCGCGTCGCCACGCTCGCGGCTCGGCTCCGACTCGAATCGACGGCGTGGCAGGTCATCGAAAGCGCCCGCCAGACCGGTATCGTGGCATTCGGCGCCGATGTCGATCTGGCCGATGCCGGGGCTATGGCGGCCGCACTCCGGACAGCGTTGGGGCTGCTCCGCGGCCGGTACAGCGAGGGACAGATCTCTCGCGCCGACCTGGCCCGGAGCGAGACGGATGTCCAGACCGCGGCAGTTGCTGCAATGCAAGCAGCGGGCGCCCGCACCGACGCACGATCCGCCCTCGCTCGCGCACTCGCCGTATCGGTCCGCCAGGTGGATCAGCTCCCGCTCCGCCCCGCTTTACGCGCAGGGTGTGTCACGGTCGATTCGCTCTCGCTCGACACGCTCGAGACGTATGCTCTCCGCACGCTGCCCGCCGTTGGGGCCGCACTTGCTGACTACGCCGTGGCGGAGGCCGACCTCCGGGTCCAAGTCGCACAGCAATATCCTGACGTCATCCTCGGGCCTGGGATTGCCTGGGGGCAAGGCACGCGGCGCTGGATTCTCTCCCTCGGATTCCCGCGCATCGCGATCGATCGGGCTCGTGGTCCGATTGCAGAAGCAGCGGCGCGGCGGGCCGTGCAGGCCGCCAGAGTGAAGGTCGTGCAGGACGCCGTCCTCGCCGCGGTTGATTCCGGTGTTGCCAGCTGCTGGCACGTCCGTCGCGAGGTCGAGGTCGCCGATTCACTGGTTCGTGCGAGTGGCGAGCAGGTGGCGCTCGCCCAGGCGGCGTATCAGCGGGGTGAGATCGGGCGGACAGAACTCGCCTTGACGCAACTCGCATTAGTACGCGCCCAGCGCGCGCAGCATCAGGCCACGCAGCGCACGCGCGCCGCCGGGATTGCCCTGGAGAACGCGACTGGTATGTGGCTCTCTGGCCCGCCGATCGAGTGGCGCGATATCGTCATCGCGCCGGACGAGGGTGTCCGCTCAGACCGAGCATCGAGCGGCGGTCCCCCACAGCACCGCAAATGATGCTGCTCGCGCGATCGATGTTCCTCCGATGAGTCCCACCGTCAGACGCCTTGCCCTCGTCGGCGCCGGGCTCGCCGTTGCCGCCGTGATTATCGTCGGCTTCCTCGCGGGCCGCGGTGAGCGCGCGCGCGAAGCCGAGCGCGAGGCACCAGTCAATGCTCCCAGCCGGATGCGGAGTGTCGAAGGGCCGCTCGGTGACGAAGCGGCGGTGGTCCTTGATTCCGTTGCCCAGGTACGGGCGGGGATTGAGACCAGCCCGCTCCGCGCGGGGTCGAGTGCCGCGACAATTCGGCTCACGGGAGAACTCGTCGCTGATCCGACTCGGATCACCACGGTGCAGGCACCGGTTGCGGGACGCCTCACGACACCCGGAGGGCGTTGGCCAACATTCGGGGAGCGCCTCGAGGCTGGGACGGTCATCGCGCAGGTCTCGGATGCCCGGCCACTCACGCTACCCCGCGGTGGGACCGTGACGCGCATCAGTGCACAGCCGGGTGAGCTCGTCCAGGCTGGGCAAGAGTTGCTCCAGCTCAGCGACTTCTCGCTGCTTCTGGCGCGTATCGCGTGGCGGCCCGAAGCCCCTCGTACGCCGCCAGGTCGGATCACACTCACCCCACTGGGTGCCGCAGATATCTCGATATCCGACCAGCCATCCGCGTCCGCATCGGCCTCTCTCGTCGGCCCAGCCGCCGACGTGGATCCCGTGACGCGCCGTCCGGTCTACCTCTATCGGACCGCTCCGGCCTGGCCCGGTGCACGCCCGGGTGCGCCGGTTGAGACCATGCTCGCCCAACCGGAGCTCACCGCGACCGGTGTCTTCGTACCAACGACCGCTGTGGTGCAGTGGGAAGGGCTCGCGTGGGCGTACGTACAGCGGTCTGCCGCGCCGAGTGGCGCCCGTTTTGTCCGGAGGCGCGTGGACACAAGCCACCCGGTCTTAGGTGGCTGGCTCGTCCTGTCGCCCGGCGCGCTCGCCGTGCATGCGGGTGACAACATTGTGGTGCGGGGTGCGCAGGAGCTCCTGTCGGAGGAGTTTCGCTCGCGCGTGAGCGTGGGCGAAGCTGAAGACCGGCGGTGAAGCTCGATGACAACCGGCGCTGAGGCGAGGAGCATCGCACCGTGCTGAGCGCCATCGTCCGCTTTTCGGTTCGTTTCCGAGGCATTGTCATCGCCCTGGCCGCCGTCCTCCTGGCCTACGGCCTGAGCGTCCTCTCAACCACACGCTATGACGTATTTCCGGAGTTCGCCGCGCCCCAGGTTGCGATTCAGACCGAGGCACCGGGCTTTACGCCGGAGCAGGTCGAGATACTCGTCACAACCCCGATCGAGAATGCCATCAACGGCGTGACGGGGATCGCGAGCGTTCGCTCGCAATCGATCCAGGGGCTCTCGGTGATGACGGCGCTTTTTGCCGACGGGACAGATATTTACCGGGCGCGGCAAGCTGTGGCGGAGCGACTCGCCGAAGTGGCGCGCGCGCTCCCGGCGACGGCCAAGGCCCCCGTGATGACGCCACTCACGTCCAGCACCGGTACAGTGCTCGTGGTTGGGCTGACCTCACGCACGCGGTCGCTTATGGACGAGCGCACCTTCGCCGACTGGACCCTGAAGCCGAGACTCCTCGCCGTTCCGGGGGTCGCACGCGTGTCGGTCTTTGGCGGCGAAGTGCGACAACTCCAAGTTCAGCTCGACCCGGCGCGCCTCCGCGCCCTCGGGCTCAGCATCGCGGATGTTGTCGCCGCGGCGACCAGGGCCACGGGGGTCCGCGGTGCCGGGGTGATCGACAACGCGAACCAGCGTATCATCATCCGTACGGAGGCGCAGCTCACCACGCCCGCGCTCCTCGCCCAGAGCGTCGTCCGCCAGGCAGGGGGTGCGGTGCTCCGGCTGAGTGATGTGGCGCACGTGGTCGAGGGCGCGGAGCCGCGCATTGGCGCGGCGGCAATTGAGGGAGTGCCGGGCGTCATCCTCAATATCGATGCGCAGCTCGGCGGCAACATCCGCGATATCTCGACGGCGGTGGAGCAGGCACTCCGAGACCTGCAGCCCACGATCACCGCCGAACGCTACACGCTGCACCCGACGCTCTTCCGCCCGGCCACCTTTGTCGATGTCGCCCTGAGCAACATCACACACTCGCTTCTTCTGGGCGGCGTACTCGTCGTGATCGTGCTTCTGCTCTTTCTCGCGGACGTCGGCGCGGCCGCAGTGTCACTCGCCGCGATCCCGCTCTCGCTTCTCACGGCGATCATCATCCTCAATCGCTTCGGGCTCTCGGTCTCCACCTTGAGTCTGGCGGGGCTGGCGATCGCGATTGGCGAGGTAGTCGACGATGCGATCATCGATGTCGAGAACATCGCGCGGCGACTGCGGGAGAACCGTACCTTGCCCAACCCGCGCCCAGCCGCGCAGGTGGTCATCGACGCCTCGCTTGAGGTGCGATCAAGTGTCGTGTATGCCACGTTTATCGTGGCGCTGGTCTTCCTGCCGGTCATCGCGCTGAGCGGAGTGCAGGGCGCGTTGTTTCGGCCACTCGGGCTGGCGTACATCTTCGCGATCCTGGCCTCGCTCGCCGTGGCGCTTACGGTGACACCCGCGCTCACTTTCATGCTGCTCGCTCGGCGCAGCCAGTATGCGGGCGAATCGCGATTCCTGACGCGGCTCAAATCGGCGTACACGCGGCGACTTGAAGGCTTCGAGCGACACGCGAAGGCCGTGATGGTCTTGACGGGCGCGCTCATTCTCGTGGCGGTCGCGATGATTCCATTCTTTGGCGCCACGTTCCTTCCCGACTTCAACGAAGGGCACTACCGGGTCCATATGTCGGCGGTGCCGGGGACCTCGCTGGACGAATCGCTGCGATTGGGAAAGGTCGCGACTGCGGCAACGCGCTCCGATCCACGGGTGCGCTCGGTCGCGCAGCGCGTCGGCCGTGCCGAGCTAGCGGAAGATACGTGGGGGACGCACTACAGCGAGTTTGAGGTGGACCTGGCGCCGTTAGGTGGCGAGGAGGCAGAGGCGTTGCAAGGAGATCTGCGCCGGAAGCTCGCGTCAATCCCAGGGGTCGTGTTTGCCATCAAACCATTCCTGACCGAACGGATCGAAGAGACACTCTCTGGAAGCACGGCCCCGGTAGTGGTGAAGCTCTTCGGCAATGACTTGGACAGCTTGGATGTCGCCGCGCGCCTGGTCGGGGCCGCGGTACGTATGATACCAGGCGCGAGTAGTGTGCAGTCGGGTGCTCCGGCCGTGGCGCCTGAGGCTACCGTCCGCTTTGAACCCGATGCACTCGCGGCGACAGGGATCCCAGCCGGCGACGCCCTGACCGCCGTCGAGACCGCCACCGCGGGCGCGACCGTCACTCAAGTTTTTGAGGGGAACCGCGCGATTGACGTCGTCGTGCTGTTGGACCACGCCCAGCTCACGCGTCCCGAGGATCTGGCCAGTATCCCGTTGAGTGGCAGCAATGGCAGGATCGTGACGCTGGGGCAGGTGGCGACCATCGCACGCACGTCGGGCCGCTATGCCATCTCGCATGAGGGCGCCCGCCGTGTGCAGCTCGTCACCTCGGACGTGGCAGGTCGCGATGTCGCCTCGTTCACGACGGACCTGGGGAGCCGGCTGGCAGGTCTCAAACTGCCGCGGGGCGTGTACGCCGGAATCACGGGGACCGCGACCGCGCAGAAGACGGCTCAACGCGAGCTACTCCTTCGGAGCCTCTTCGCCGGGGCTGGCATAGCCATGCTCCTCTGGATAGCCTTCAGCAACACGCGTCGGATGTTGCTCGTGCTCGCGAACCTCCCATTCGCGCTGGTAGGTGGTGTATTTACCGTGTTCGCCACAGGGGGCGTGCTGACGCTGGGCTCGCTCATCGGCTTCGTCACGCTCTTCGGCATCTCAACGCGGAACGCTATCATGCTCATCTCGCATTACGATCACCTCGTCCACGTGGAAGGGGCCACGTGGGGGATCGAGACCGCGATCCGGGGGGCGGCGGAGCGGCTTGGGCCGGTCACAATGACGGCCGCGGTGACCGCGCTCGGGCTCCTCCCGCTAGCGCTCGGGAGCGGTGCACCGGGGCGCGAGATCGAGGGGCCGCTCGCGATCGTGATCCTAGGGGGGCTGGTGACCTCCACGGCGCTCACCCTCTTTGTCCTGCCCACCCTGGCGCTTCGATTCGGACGCTTCGGCGAGCAGGAGGTAGCATGACGCAGCCGGAGACACGCCGCGGCAGTGCCAGCCGGTTGCGGCATCCCTCGTTCCGGTCCAGCTGGCCGGGTGGAAGGCAGTATTCCTATGGAGTTTGACCTTGGCGGCCCTGCGCAGGGCCGCGACCCGGAGTTCCCGCTGGCTGGCTGATCGCCCACGCGCCATCGGCAATTTCTGGCGCGCCCTCGGTCCCGGATTGATCAGCGGTGCAGCGGACGACGACCCGTCCGGGATCGCAACCTATTCCGTCGCCGGCGCACAACTCGGCACGTCACTGCTCTGGACCGCGATTCTGACGTGGCCCTTGATGGCAGCGGTGCAGACGATGTGTGCCCGGATCGGGATGGTCACCGGTCGGGGACTGATGGCGGGGCTCCGCAAGAAATTCCCACGCTCGGTGCTGGTCCCGGCCGCCGCCGCACTCTTGATCGCCAACACCCTGAACATCGGCGCCGACCTCGCCGGAATGTCCGACGCCGCCGAATTGCTCACCGGCGTGAGTTCCCACATCTGGGTGATCGGCTTCGGCCTCGGCATCGGTTGGGCAACCATCCGCCTCCGCTACGGCCTGATCTCGCGCGTGCTCAAATGGCTCGCCCTCACCCTGTTCGTCTACGTGATCGCAGCGGTGGCGCTTCGCCCCGACTGGCACGCCGTCGCACGGGCCGCAGTGGTGCCTTCGTTGCCCAGGGGAAGCGCGGGTTGGGCGACCATCGTGGCGATCCTGGGGACCACCATCAGCCCGTACCTTTTTTTCTGGCAGGCGAGTTCTGAGGTCGAGGAGGAGAAGGCGCAGGGACGCCACTCGCTGGTGGAGCGCCGCGGTGCCTCCCCGCTGGAGCTGCGTCGGCGCAAGCTTGATGTCGGCGTCGGAACATTTTTTTCGAACCTGGTGATGTTCTTCATCATCCTGACCACAGCACTGACGCTCAATGCCCACGGGCTGACCCAGCTCAACACCTCGAGAGAGATCGCCGAGGCGCTCCGGCCACTGGCGGGCCGATTCGCGACGTTGCTCTACACCGTGGGGCTGGTCGGGACAGGTTTGCTGGCGATCCCCACCCTGAGTGGTTCGGCGGCGTACGCCTTCGCCGAGACGTTCGGGTGGCGCCAGGGGATCGACGCAGACCTCCGACACGCACCGGCGTTCTATGCCATTGTCGGCGGTGCAATGGCCATCGGGATGGCGATGGATATGGTGGATATCAATGCCGTGCACGCGCTCTACTGGACGGCCGTGGTGAACGGCGTCCTCGCTCCGTTCCTGCTCTGTGGCATTCTCCTCGTAGCGAGCGATCGAGTGCTGATGAAGGGACAGCCGAGCTCGACCCTGGGCCGAACGGTCGTGGCGGTCACGACAGTCGCGATGTTCGGTGCGGCCATCGCGATGTTCGTGCTGTGAACGCCGATCACAGCGGGCACCATCACGAACCCACCTCGGTGCCGGCTGCTGTCGCCGGGGTCGTTGTGCTGGACCGTTTCGTAATCCACCACACGGTCGTGGACCTGAAACGGGGCGAGGGCACGCATCCGTGCCACCTCGCCCCTGAATCAGTGGTCTGACCTCGAGCGCGCCTGCTGGCGCGCTGTCTAGCCGTGCTGCCTAGTCGCGCTTGCCATCCTGATTCTCGTCCTCGAAGGCGTGGAACGAGGCCCGGATGTTCTGTTCCACACGCTGACGACTCTGCTGCGACAGCGCGCTCGGGTTCAGCAGCGCCCCGCCACCCTGCGCGACAAACCATCCGCGGACATCGAGCTGCAGCGTGAGACTCTTCGTCCCTCCCACCGTCAGCACGATCGGGGTGGCGAACTCCGTCTCCACTTCGGTCGTGAGGTCGGTTGTGAAGGCGAACGGCAATCCGTTGAAGGTACCCGCCACCTTGATGCTGACCCCGGCAAAATCGGGGTTCGCAGCCACGAAGGCGGCGTCGGAAGAGTTCGAGGTCGGCTTGTGGATCTGCATATCGAGCTCGTGATAGCTGCCCGCGGGCAAATCCACGGAGAAGGTGGAGACGACACCTTCGGTCATCGGCGGATCAAGGAGCAGTGGGCCGAGCTTCAGGTTCGGGCAGTCCGCGGTCTCGTCGGAGTCGGCATCCTTCCCCGAGCCGTCGGCCGAGGTGAGCACCGGCGTGGGGCAGCTCCCGTTGGTGCGTTCGAACTTGAGCTTCCGCGCAACCAGCTGGACCCGGGTGATAACCAGGACGTCAGCGCCCAGCGTGACCGTAACACCTGGGGTTAGCAGGGAAGCACCGAAGCCGCCCGTGGGAGTAGTCGAGAGCCGGAAGTTGAGCCGACCGGTCGCGCCGTCCGACGATCCAGTGCTCGAACAGCCGGCGGCGGAGAGCACGAGGGCGAGCGCGGTTGTGGCTTGAAGTAATGATCGCATAGCAAACTCCTGAGTGGGCAGTGACTCGTTCCTTGATGGGAACGACCCCCGGGCCCTCTTGGCACACACACAGCCGGAGAGCCAAAGCACAGCGGGATGGCCTTACCGGACTCCAAAGCCGTCCCTCGTTCCGCAACGCGACGGTGCTGACAAGTAATTGGACAGTCAGCAGCGATAGCTGTGTGGTAGTATCGGCATTGCAGGCCGCGACCTGATCCCCCCGCTACACCTCGTCCGATCCCTCGTTGATCCCCTCGAAGAGAAAGGTGGAGAGGTAGCGCTCGCCGGTATCGGGGAGCATCGCCAGCAGCACCGATCCCTCGGGCGCCTGTTCGGCGACTTTGCGTGCGGCAGCAAAGGTGCCGCCGGAGGAGATCCCGCAAAAGATTCCCTCTTGCGTCGCCAGCGCGCGGGCGGTGTCGCGCGCGTCGAGGTCGCTCACGGTGACGATCTCGTCGCAGAGGGTGCGGTCGAGCACCGAGCCGACGAAGTCGGGTGTCCATCCCTGGATCTTGTGGGGGTTCCACTCTTTTCCGGAGAGGAGTGCCGCCCCCTCCGGCTCGGTCGCAATGATCTTGATGTCGGGGCGCGCCCGCTTGAGCATATCGCCAGCACCGGTGAGCGTCCCTCCGGTGCCGTAGCCGGTGATCCAGAAGTCGAGTCGCTTTCCGGCGAAGTCGCGGAGGATCTCGGGGCCGGTGGTGTTGCGATGGTATTCGGGGTTGGCGGGGTTGTCGAACTGGCGGGTCAGGAACCAGCCGTGGGCGGCGGCGAGTTCCTCCGCCCGCTTCACCATCCCGCTGCCGCGTTCCGCGGCCGGAGTGAGGATCACCTTCGCGCCGAGGATCCGCATCAACTTGCGGCGTTCGACCGAGAAGGAGTCTGCCATCACGGCGACGAAGGGATAGCCCTTGACGGCGCAGACCATCGCGAGGGCGATCCCGGTATTGCCCGAGGTCGCCTCGACCACGGTCTGCCCCGGCCGGAGGAGGCCGCGGCGCTCGGCGTCCTCGATGATGCCGATCGCGAGCCGGTCTTTCACGGAGGAAAGCGGGTTGAACGCCTCGCATTTGACATACATCGTGACGTGCCTGGGGGCGAGCTTGTTGATCCGGACGATCGGGGTGTTGCCGATGGTGCCGAGAATATTTTCGTGAAGCACGGGCGGACCTCGTGGGAGGAAGCGTGGCTGGCGGCTGGGCGCGGGACGCCTCTGAGCTTAAGGCCGGCGACGACTCCCCGGAACCGGAGGGTTTCGGGACGGCGGTAGCGCCGGGGGCGGGGGCGGGGCATATTAGGCGCCGCAGGAGTGGGGTCCGTAGCTCAGCTGGATAGAGCGCTTGCCTCCGGAGCAAGAGGTCGCGCGTTCGAATCGCGCCGGGCCCATTTTTGTAACTGATTGCCCCGCTTGTGCTTCGCGCACTCGCGGGGCTTTTCGTCAGCAGCATTTCGTGCTTGGGGTGTCCGTTAGGGTGTCCGTTGGTGCTGGAACCCTCACCCCTCGTACACTCGACGGTTCGCCTGAGCGGCTCGCATCGCGTCCTCGCTGGGGCGCTGATAGCACTTCACCACCGTCATCGGATCCTTCCAGCCGCCCAGGTCGCAACGGTCTCGCAATCCAACGTGGCGCAGCGCTGACGCAATGTTGCGCCTGAAGGCGTGCCACCCTCTGCCCTTCTCACGCTCGAAACCGGCGAGCGCCTCTGCCCGTCGCTTCGAATCGCGAGCGAGGTACTCATTGGTTTCTACGCCGCCTCAAACTGTTGAA
>JANLPG010000158.1:0-6253 GCA_031367105.1 Gemmatimonadota bacterium
GGTGCGTGGCGTTGCAACGCGGCAAGCCGCGTTGCCCAAAACGCTCGCATTTTCAGGGACGAGCACTGGGGTCCCGGAGTGCACAGAGTGGGTACCCGATGGTGGTAGCGGCGGCTCCATCCAAAGGAGGTTCCGCCCCCGGCCACGGCGCCTGGGTCAAGAGTGCCACCCCAACCACGAGGAGAAGCGCTAACTCGCGATCGGGAGGGCGTTTGCCTTGTGCCCTCCTCCACGCGGGCCCATTTTGACTGACATCCCAACTGAAATTGTACCAGCCGTCCCAAGGACACCTGAATGACCGCTCCGGCGAACTCCTGCACGAGTTGCAAGACACCGCTCCCGGAGGGGGCACTTTTTTGCCTTCGCTGCGGAACGGCGACTCCTACCGACGACGGTGTCCGGCTCATCACTGGCACCACGGAAGTGAGCGAGGTGTCGCGCGTCCGGAAGGCGCTGGCCGATCGTTATCCGATTGAGCGGGTGCTCGGGGAAGGTGGGATGGCGACGGTCTACCTCGCCGAGGATCCCAAGCATCACCGCCGGGTCGCAGTCAAGGTGATGCGTCCCGAACTCGCCGCCTCCCTCGGTGCCGAACGGTTCCTCCGCGAAGTCGAGATCTCCGCACAGCTGACCCACCCGCACATCCTTCCCGTCTACGACTCCGGTGCAGTCGACGGCGTCCTCTACTACGTGATGCCCTTCGTCGAAGGGGAATCCCTGCAACAACGCATCGAGCGCGACGGGCAGCTCCCGGTCGAGGAGGCGCTGCGAATCGCACGCGAAGTGGCAGAGGCGCTCTCCTACGCGCACGAGCGAAGCATCATCCACCGCGACATCAAGCCCGCCAATATCCTGATGAGCCGAGGTCACGCGCTGGTGGCCGACTTCGGCATCGCCCGGGCGATGGGTGGCGACGTGACGATCACCAGGACCGGCCTCGCCGTCGGCACCCCACAGTATATGAGTCCGGAACAGGCGACCGGCTCCTCCGGCGTCGATGGCCGTTCGGACGTCTATGCGATGGGCTGCGTACTCTACGAGATGCTGGCCGGCGAGCCGCCATTCACCGGCCGGACCGCGCAGGCCATTATCTCCCGCAGCCTCACCGAGGCGCCGCGGCCGCTGACCTCCTCCCGCGCGGGACTGCCGCCGACACTCGACGCCGTCATCACCAGAGCCCTCGCCAGGAACCCGGCCGACCGGTGGCAGACCGCACAGCAGTTTGCCGACGCCCTCGGCCGTACCCTGGACACCCTGCGCAGCGGTGAGGGCGTGGCCGCGGTGGCCACCGTGGCCGGCCCAGCGCCAGCCCGGGTGTGGGGACTCTTTGCGTTCGCGTCGGTGATCACCCTCGGGGTGTTTTACGGTCTGGTGAGTCGCTGGGGGCTGCCGGTCTGGCTGTTGTACCTCGCCATCGCACTGCTTGCCATCGGCGCCGTGGTTCTCAGCGTGACCGGCCGATTGGAGAGCCGTCGCCGTGCCGGTGCCGAAACGCCTGGCCTTGCCCGGCTCTTTACCTGGGGAAACGCCACGCTCGGTGGTATCCTGGCGCTGGGGAGCTGGGCGCTGGTAGTGAGCGCACTCGTCCTCCGGGGGCCTGGAGGAGCTGCCGTCGGCGGCGCGGTGCGGCTCGCCGTGCTCCCCTTCGAGAATCGCGGAACGACGGACGACGCCTATTTCGCCGATGGTATCGCCGATGAAATCCGCGGCAAGCTGGCGGCGCTCAGCGGTTTCCAGGTGACGGCCCGAGGCAGTTCGGAACAGTATCGCAAGAGCGCGAAGCCGTCCCAGGAGATCGGCAAGGAACTCGGGGTGGATTACCTGCTGACCGCCACCGTGCGTTGGGCCAAAGGGGCGGACGGCACCAATCGCGTTCAGGTTGTGCCGGAACTGACCGACGTCCGCAAGGGCGATGTCACGTGGCAGCAACCGTTCGATGCCGACCTGACCGATGTCTTCCGAGTCCAGTCGGAAATTGCCAGTCGGGTAGCCGGGGCCCTCGGTGTGGCGCTGGGGAGCAGGGAACAACAGAAGTTGGCCGTCAGGCCGACGGAGAACCTCGCAGCGTACGATCTCTACCTGAAGGGCCGCGCGGTCATTGGTGTCGACCCGGCCACGCTTCGGGAGAAGACGTCCCTCTTTGAGCAGTCGGTGGCACTCGATTCATCCTTCGCCGGCGCGTGGAGCCAACTGGGCCAGGTCCTCACCACGTTATACAGCAACAGCGTGCCGGACCCGACGGTGGCCCGCCGCGCCGAAGCCGCGGCCAGGCGAGCACTGGCATTGGATCCCGAGGGTACGGCAGGCCACCTCGCGATGGCGCGGTACCTTCAGTCGGTATCGAAGCAGCTATCGAAGGCAGAGGATGAGACCGCGAAAGCCCTCCGTATCGCACCCAACGATCCGGAGGCCCTCGAAGTGGCGGCCAACATCGAGCGCTCAACCGGTCGGTGGGAAGCGGCACTGGCGCACATTGAACAAGCCCGCCGACTCGATCCCCGCTCGGTCAGAATCGCGTCGCTCCACCAGAACTTGCTGCTCTGGCTCCGGCGGTATCCCGAGGCACTCGGGGCGAGCGAGGCCGCGCTTGCGATCGCTCCTGGCGACCTGAGCAACAGCCAGGACAAGGCGATGGTCTACCTCGCCCAGGGAGATACCATCGGTGCCCGGGCGGTCATCCATCAAGTCTCGGCTGCGGTCTCGGCACCAGCGCTGGTGGCGTTCTTCGCCAATTACTGGGATATGTATTGGGCACTCGACCGGCCGCAGCAGGACATTCTCCTGCGACTTGCACCGGGAGCGTTCGACAATGATCGGGTCCCGTGGGCCACATCGCTGATGGAGACCTGGTGGCTGCGGGGCGACAAGGTCAAAGCGCGGGCGTTTGGCGACTCGGCCCGCATTGCGAGCGAGGAGCAGTTGCGACGGACACCCGACGACGCACAGCGGCGCGGCGTCTACGGCCTGCAACTCGCCTACCTCGGCCGGAAAGCCGAGGCCATTGCCGAAGGGGAGCGAGCCGTTGCCCTGATTCCGGTCGGCGTGGATGCCTACAACGGGGCGTACTACCTGCACCTCCTCGCCCGGATCTATCTGCTCGGTGGCGAGCCGGAGAAAGCAGTCGATCTGCTCGAGAAGTTGCTGCGGATTCCCTACTTCCTGTCACCGGGCTGGCTCAGGGTCGATCCGACTTGGGCCGACCTTCGTGGCAATCCTCGCTTCGAGCGGCTCAGCAAGGGGAATTGACGCCTTCTCTGGCGACGATGCCACGGTATGTCGCCTTCGATGCGGACCGACGGTATCCTGTCGTGGACGGTCGGATTCTGGAGGAGTATGCGGAGAGACCGCATTGTTCACCTGCTCTTCGACATCAGCGTCATCAGCAAAGGAATCGACGGCGCACTGGAAATCGTCGGGGGTGGGCTGCTGTTCCTCGTCAGCCCAGCACAGCTGCTCAGGATTGTGCGCATCCTCACGCAGCACGAACTGAGTGAAGACCCGCACGACGCGGTCGCCAACTACCTCCTGAGCGGCACCCAGCATCTGGCTGGTGGGACCCAGGCGTTCGGGGCCTGGTACCTGCTCTGGCACGGCGTGGTGAAGGTGGTACTCGTCAGCGCCCTGCTATTGAAGCGGCGGTGGGCGTATCCCTCGGCCATCGCGGCATTTCTGGCGTTCCTGCTCTACCAGCTCTACCGCTACTCGCACACGCGCGCTCCCGAACTGCTGCTGCTGTCGGTCGTTGACCTTCTCGTCATCGGACTCACCTGGCTCGAATACCAGCGGCTGCGCAAGTTGGAGTTCGGCGCTTCCTGGTAGCTCGACGTGGGCGACTGGCAGCGACCAGTGTCGTCAGCGTGCTTGCGTTGCGCTGTCCGAACTTGCGCGGCGACACATCGGGATCATCCTGATGGCGGCCTGGCCCCCCGCCTTCTCGAGAGGCCGCCTCGCCCGACTCCGGGGATGTGATTCGCGCGGTCACCCGATGCCGCGTATACTAGGTGAGTGACCCACGGGTGCAGGCCAAGGTGGCTCCATCGGCTGAAGGGGGAGTGCTATGAAGGCCAATATGGGAATGGCAGACCGGGCGATCCGGACGCTGATTGCGCTGGTGATTGCCGTGCTCTACTTCACGGGAAAGATCAGCGGCACGCTGGCGCTGGTACTCGGGGTTTTCGCCGTCGTGTTCCTGCTGACCAGTTTCGTCAGCCACTGCCCGGCCTACGTCCCCCTCGGCATCAATACCCGCAAGGAACCCCCGGCCTGATCGACCGGCCGTGACTGCGGTTCAACTCTCCCGCCGGTTCGACCGCTCGATCATCGAGGGCCCCCTCACCGGGGCGATCTGGAAGCTTGCCTGGCCCACGATGATCACGAATATCATCGGCGGAATGCAGGGGATGATCGATCATATTCTGGTCGGCCACTACATCGGCTACCAGGGCAATGCAGCGATCGGTGTCTCGACGCAGATCTTCATCATGGTGGTGTCATTCATCATGTCGCTGTTCACCGGGATGAGTGTCCTGGTGGCGCGATTCGTCGGAGCCAATGATCACCTGAATGCCGATCGCACCGTCTATCAGGCCTTCCTGACGGCGATCGCGCTCTCGCTGGGTGTCCTCGCCCCGCTCGGCTACTTCCTCTCGCCGATCCTGCTCAACCTGGTCAATGCGGCGCCCGGGGTGCAGGCGCAGGCCCTGCCGTACCTCCGCATCATGTTCGTCTACAGCACCGGAATGCTGCTCTTCTATATGCTGGGAGGGGCGCTGCGGAGTGCTGGCGACGCACGCACCCCGATGATGCTCGGCATCGGGATGACCGTCGGCAACATCGTCCTCAACGTGATCCTGATTCAGGGGCTGGGGCCGATTCCGGCGTACGGTACCGCCGGCTCGGCGATGGGAACCGTGATCGCGTCGGGGCTCGTGGGTGGGTACGGAGTATGGAAGCTCTGGCACGGAGGCTGGGTGGTCTCCTTCCCGAAGGGAATGGGGTACCGCCCCGACTGGACCATCATTCGCGAACTCTTCCGGTTCGGGCTGCCAGCCGGTTTCCAGGGAATCGCAATGAACATCGGTGGAGTGCTGATGCTTGGCTTCATCGGATCGCTCGCCGCCAGTGCGGCAGCGCAGGCAGCGTACGCCGTGTCGTATACCCAGCTCTTCTCGTTCATCACCTGGACTTCCGTGGGAATGATGGGCGCCGCGGCAGCGGTGGCAGGCCAGAACCTGGGTGCGAACCAACCCGACCGGGCTGCAGCAGGCGTGCACGTTGCCGCGCGTCTCGCCGGTAGTGGTGCCGCTGCGATCGGAATCGTCTTTCTCCTCATTCCGCGCCAATTGCTCGGCATCTTCGGGATGAACGATCCCGAAGCGGTCGAGATCGGCGTCCACTTGCTGAGAGTGCTCAGTATTTCGGGGATCTTCATCTCCACCGCACTCGCCTATACCGGCGGGCTGCAAGGCACCGGCGACACCCGGAGCCCGCTGTATATCTCCATCGTGTCGCAAATCCTGATTCCGCTCGGCATCTGTTTCACGATTCGGCATTTCGGAACGCTGACACCGATGCACATCTGGCTGGCGATCCTCACTGGCCATTTCACTCGATCAATGCTGGGGATGCTGCGATTCCGACAAGGGAAATGGCGAACGATCACGGTGCGGATGGCACCTTCGTGAGTGGACTCCCGGCCCGTGTGCTCGTCGCCACGCTTGCCTGCGTCCGGTCACTCGGAGCGCAAGCGCCAACCGTGCCTGCCCACGTCACCTTTACCGTCGATTCCCGGAGCCTCGGCGAACGGCGAACGATCAACGTCTACACCCCGCCGAAGTACCGGCAGTCGTCGAAACGGGCATTCGCAGTCCTGTATATGCCGGACGGCGGTGTGGCAGAGGACTTCCCGCACGTGGTGATCACGGTTGATTCGCTGATCCGGCTCCAGCGGATCGCTCCGATGCTGGTCGTAGGGATCGAGAACACCGAGCGCCGGCGCGACCTCACCGGCCCGACCGCGGTGGCGCTCGACAGCGCGATCGCGCCGCACGTGGGGGGCTCCGCATTGTTCCGGGACTTCATCCGTGATGAACTGATGCCGGAGATCCGACGGCGCTATCGCACCAGGAGCGAGACGGCGATCGTGGGAGAATCACTCGCCGGACTCTTCATTGTCGAAACCTTCCTGAACGAGCCGACGCTCTTCCGACGCTATATCGCCCTCAGTCCGAGCGTCTGGTGGAACCGGGAGGCG
>JANLPG010000027.1:0-61936 GCA_031367105.1 Gemmatimonadota bacterium
GTTATACTGTGGTATGAAAACAGCCATCTCCCTCCCGGACGCCCTGTTTAAATCCGGAGATTCCCTGGCCAAGCGTATGGGGGTCAGCCGGAGCGAGTTGTACGCGCGGGCGCTCGCCGAATTTGTAGCCAAGCACAAGACTAACCAGTTCACGCAGCGACTGAACGCCGTCTATGCCGACGAAGACAGTCGCCTCGACCCTGCCGCGGTTTCTGCGCAACTGCGGACTCTTTCACGCGAGTCCTGGTAGGCGGGGATGGTCATTGGGCGCGGCGAAATCTGGTGGGCTGACCTGCCCGAACCGGTCGGGTCCGCGCCGGGACATCGCCGGCCGGTGCTGGTGGTGCAAAGCGACACCTTCAATCGGAGCCGCCTCGCGACTGTGACCGTCGTCGCCCTCACAAGCAACGTGCGACTGGTTGATGCGCCAGGCAACGTGTTGATTCCGGCGAGTGCTTCGGGATTGCCGCGAGACTCCGTCGCCAATGTCACGCAGGTCCTGACCATCAATCGCGATCTGCTGACGGACCGGGTGCGAGCGCTGTCGGCGTCCCTCTTGAGGCAAGTCGGCGAGGGGCTCCGGTTCGCGCTAGATCTGTAGGGATCGGCGGCGCGCCCTAACATGCGCTTGCTGCCGTCGAGGCCAAGGCGGTTCGGCCGCCGCGGTATGTTGTTGACTGAGGACTGCGGCGGCCTCACCTGGCCTCGCAGCAGAAGCGCAGTCGTCAGGCGAACGTGACAACTGTCACGTGACACGCTACATTTCTCAATGATCAAGTCCTTCACGGACCGCCGAACCCAGGATCTCTACCTTACAGGGACAGCCAAGCGGTTCCCGCCGGACGTCGCCGCCCGAGCGGCACGGAAACTCGAGTACGTGGATCTGGCGGTACGCCCAGACGATCTCAAGGTGCCACCTGGCAACCGGCTGCGTGCCTTAAAAGATGATCGCAAAGGCCAACACGCCATCGCGATCAACGATCAATGGTGGATCTGCTTCCGATTTGTCGATGGCGACGCCTACGATGCTGAAGTCTGTGATTACCACTGACGGGGAGGCCTCAAATGAGTATCGCGAACACACGACCCATGAAGCGGCGGCCCACCCATCCGGGTGAGATGTTGCACGAGGACTTTATGGTGGACTTCGATTTGACGGTATCGGGATTGGCTGAAGCGGTTGGTGTGTCTCGGCAATCTGTCAACGAGTTGCTACGGGGGCGCCGAGCTGTAAGTCCCGAAATGGCATTGCGCCTCGCACGGTTGTTCGACAACTCCCCGGAGTTTTGGCTGAATGCGCAGCGTGCTGTGGATCTTTGGGATGCGTCCCAGGCTATCAAGGCTGAAGTCGCACGCATCAAGCCACTACAAGTCGCCTAACAAGCGTTTGCTGCCGTCGGCTGCGAAGCGACTGAGCGCCTTCGGCGCAGTGCGCGGCCGCCGCAGAAGCGCAGGCCGTTAGGTGGACTGGAAACGATCGGGAGCGACTAGCGGTATACGTCGCGGCGATTGCCGACCTTCACCACAGTGACGATGAGTTCGCGGTCGGCGATCTCGTAGAGAATCCGATAGTCGCCCTGGCGTAGTCTGTATTTCTCCTCGCCGCTGAGCTTGTCGCACCCGGCAGGTCGAGGGTTCGCGGCGAGTCCTTGGATCTTCGTGACGACGCGGCGGCGATCTCTGGACGGAAGGGCTTCGATTTCTTTTCCGGCCGAACGCCGAATGACGAGCCTATAGCTTGCCACGACGCTTTAGATCGCGGACGAGATCCTCGAAGGCCACGGTTGGCTCCTTGGCCCGTTCACGGAAGGCGGCGAGGTCCTCGGCATCTTCGAGTAGGGTGGTCCGGACGGCGGTGTTCACCAAGGCCGAAATGCTCTGGTCGGTTTCGGCCGCCTTGAGACGGAGGGCCTTATGGAGGCTCTCCTCGAAGTAGACGGTGGCGCGCTTGGCGACTGACATGGCTGGATATTAGCGTTATGACGTCATGACGTCAAGGTGGCCACCTCATACCAGTTGGGCAGCACGATCCCGGAGGATGCGATGGCCACATCTCTTGCCGTGACCCGTCCACACCGACGAGCTGCTGCCGCGCTGGTCGTCGCGAGTTGCGCTCTGCTCGGGCTCCAGGCCTGGAACATCCTTCGCTGGGGACGAGCCTTCGACCGTGGCAGCACCCAGGCCGAACGCGTCAATCTCTATCTTCACGAATTTCCCCTGGGCTTGGGCGAGCTCGGCACGTCGACGCTCACCTGGCTCTCGGTCCTTTTCGCGGCGATCAGTCTCGGGACGGCGTTCGCGGCGGGACGGCTTCTTGCCGGGACAGCGCGTGCGGCAACCCTAGTCCTCGTCGTGGTCAACGCGATTCTGGTGCTGTATTACTTGTTCACTCTCATGTAAGCCTGTGGCGCGAGGGTGGCCGCGACGAAGTGCTATGCTCCGGCGGTGGTGTTGGTAAGACGTGCTGTCCAACAGGCGCTTGCTGCCGACGAGGCCAAGGCGGTTCGGCCGCCGCGATGTATTCTCACTTTAAGGACTGCGGCGGCCTCACCTGGCCTCGCGGGAGAAGCGCAGGGCGTTAGACCCTACAACGACCGGAGCAGAGAATGTCGAGCCCCTCATCCCCTTTTGACCTTAGTGGCCGTGTTGCCGTCATTACCGGCGGAAACCGTGGAATCGGGCGCTCGATTGCGCTTGGTATGGCTCGAGCCGGCGCGGCGGTTGCCGTGCTCGCTCGCAATGAAGAAAAGAACAGTCAGGTGCTTGCTGAGTTGCAGGCCATTCGCGTTCCGGCGATGGCATTGCATCTCGACGTGACAGCGCGTGAAACTCTGTCCGGTGCCATCGACGCGGTCGAAGCGGTGTTGGGCGGGATCGATATTCTCGTGAACAACGCCGGAGTCGCCACCGTGACCGGCGGTATTCTCAACGAATCACCCGAAGTCTGGGACACGACCCTGGCCACGCATCTCGATGCGACATTTCTCCTTTCCAAATATGCGGCGGCTTCCATGGTCAAGCGCAAGCGGGGAAAGATCATCAATCTCGCCAGCATGTATTCCTACTTTGGCGCGGGAATGTTCCCGTCCTATGGCGCAGCCAAAGGGGCCATCGTGCAGCTGACCAAGGCGATGGCTGTTGAACTGGCGCCGCACCACATTCAGGTCAATGCGATTGCACCGGGCTGGATCGCCACAGAGATGACCGCGATCGCACGCGAGCATCCGGACTATGCCGAGTTCAACAAGATGATCTTGGCGCGCACACCTGCGGCTCGATGGGGCGAGGCTGACGAAATGGCCGGCGCGGCCGTCTTCCTCGCGTCTGCCGCCGCCGATTTCATCACGGGTGTTACCCTGCCAGTTGATGGTGGATATGCGATTTGTTAGTCGTCGGCGCGGACAATACAAGGTCAAACTATTCGTTGCAGCCGCCCGCCTTGCGCGGCGGCTGAACTCAGCCGTTAGGGAGCCAGGAGAGTATCGATGGTCCAGCTGATATCTGATCCCCAGGTGTGGATCGCTTTTCTGACCCTCACGACCCTTGAGCTCGTATTAGGAATTGACAATATTGTCTTCATCTCGATCCTTGCGGACAAGCTTCCTGCCGCGAAGCGCGAGCTGGCCCGTCGTCTAGGCCTTTTTCTCGCCATGTTCATGCGCATTGGGCTGCTTCTGGTCCTGTCGTGGGTCGTCGGTATGACGGCGCCGCTATTCAGCATGCTACGTCAGGACATCTCAGGCCGTGATCTCATTCTCATCGTCGGCGGCCTGTTTCTCCTCTGGAAGAGCACAAAGGAAGTTCATCAGCTGCTCGAAGGCGAAAGGGGTGCGGCTTCAGCAAGGGTGGCCGCCACGTTCCCGGCGGTCATCATTCAAATCATCCTTATTGATGCCGTGTTCTCGGTCGATTCCATCATAACGGCGGTGGGCATGGTCGACGAGATTGAAATAATGATTGCCGCTGTGATTGCCTCAGTGGCACTCATGATGGTGTTCGCGAACCCGATTGGGCGCATTGTCTCGGCGCATCCCACGATCAAGATGCTCGCCTTAGTCTTTCTATTCCTCATCGGCGTCGTGCTGATCGCGGACGGCCTTGATCACCACGTTCCCAAGGGTTATGTGTACTTTGCGATGGCGTTCTCTGTTGGCGTAGAGATGCTGAATATCCGAATGCGGAAGCGCGCGGCTCGACCTGTGGAGTTGTATGAGCGATATGCAAAGGACCCTGAATGAGTGTGCGAACGGTCGTTGGCTAACTGCTGCCTAACCCGCGCTTGCTGCTGACCAGACCCTAACCGCTTCGGCCGCCGCAGGATATGTTCTATTCCTGGCTCTGCGGCGGCCTCCGCAGGGCCTGGCAGCAGAGGCGCAGCCGTTAGACGGCA
The DNA here is from genome assembly GCA_031367105.1 of Gemmatimonadota bacterium. GTDB lineage: Bacteria > Gemmatimonadota > Gemmatimonadetes > Gemmatimonadales > GWC2-71-9 > Palsa-1233. Next base: position 4,391 of record JANLPG010000027.1, read on the forward strand.
ACGAGATCCCTTGTCACTCCGAGCAAGAGCACATGGCACTCCGCCTTCCCGTCATCGTTTTTGCCGCCGGCCTGCTGGCCGCACCGTCAGGTCCGGTGCTGCCGCCGAAGGCATCGAGCGACTTCCTGTACGTCTGGGCGTCATCAGCCGACAGTTCCGGACCGGACTTTCTCGCGGTCTATGATGTGCGGGATCGGCCGGAAACGGCTCGCTACGGTGCGTTGGTCACGACGCTCCCGGTGCCCGGCCGCGGCAATCGCACGCACCACATCGAACACGAGATGCCGGCAGACCGGCAACTGTTCGCCAATGGATTCGGCTCCGGCCAATCATTCATATTCGACCTCGCTTCGCCAGCTGCCCCACGTCTGGTGAAGCAGTTCGGGGACGTGGGTGCGCTCATGCATCCGCACAGCTTCTGGCGCCTTCCCAATGGCAACGTGCTGGCCACGTTTCAGATGCAACACGATTCGCAGGGCCTGGCACCAGGCGGCCTCGTTGAACTGACACCCCGAGGAGACGTCGTCCGCGCGGGCTCCAGTAACTATCCTGGCGTCGACCGCCGCATCCGTCCCTATTCCGCGGTGATCCTCCCCAATATCGATCGCGTCGTCGTGACGACCACCGACATGGATAAACGCGACACGACGCGCGCCCTCCAGTTCTGGCGCCTGTCAGACCTGTCGCTGCTGCACACCATCGAGCTGCCACGGGGGCCCCGTGGTGACCAGGGTTACCGTTCCGCCGAGCCTCGCCTGTTAAACGACGGCAAGACCGTGCTGGTGTCGACGTTCACCTGCGGACTGTACCTGCTGAACGACATTGCGGGCGCCCAGCCGGGGGCCCGGCTCGTGGCATCATTTCCACGAAAGGAAGGGACCGCCTGTGCCGTCCCGGTGGTGGTCGGGAGCTACTACCTCATCACGGTGCCCGCGTGGAGCGCTGTGGTCAGCCTGGATGTCTCGGATCCGATGCACCCTCGCGAGGTGTCGCGTCTCACGCTCGGCAGTGATGACGTGCCGCACTGGATCGGGCTCGAACCCAATCACCAGCGACTCGTGATCACCGGCTACGCAGCGATGAAGACGCGCCTGTTGATCGCCCGCTTCGACGAGACGAACGGGAAGCTGACACTGGACGAGCGGTTCCGGGCTGCCGGAAGCGCAGAGCCCGGATTTCGCATGGAAGGCGTTTCCTGGCCGCACGGCGGAAGCGGTGCTGCCGTGCCCCACGGGGCGGTGTTCAGTCGACCGTAGTGAAGTGGGGGCTCCAGTGGCAGGGCAGTCCCCCAGATGCGGTCTAACCAGCGTTTGCTGCGGGCGGGGCCTGACCGATTCATCCGCCGCCAGGTATGTTCTAACCAGTTGATTGGCGGCGGCTTCGGCAGGCCCCCGGAGCAGAACCGCCGGGTGTTAGACAACAATCGGAGCTCCGTGTGGCGTCTCTTCCAAAACAGATCGTTGGTCTCGTGGCCTGGCTCATTGTCAGTTTTACCGCTGCAGCCATTGGTGGCGCCGCATCTATACAGGCTGGTCCATTCTACAGCCAGCTCGTCCGTCCTGAGTGGGCACCTCCGTCCTCGATCTTTGGGCCGGTGTGGACAGTGCTGTATGCTCTGATGGGTATTGCTGCCTGGCTGGTCTGGCGTGCCGGGGACTTTCGTGCAACCAAACTGCCGCTCACTTTGTTTCTTGTGCAACTCGCGCTTAATGCGCTGTGGAGCTGGTTGTTCTTCGGTTGGCATCATGGTGCCCTGGCCTTCGCTGGCATCCTGCTCCTGTGGGCGTTGATCGTCGCAACCCTAATCGCCTTCTGGAGCATTAGACGATTGGCAGGAGCATTGCTCGTTCCATATCTGCTGTGGGTCAGCTTCGCTTCTGCGCTGAACTACGCTGTGTGGCAGCTCAATCCCCAGGTCTTGGGATGATGCAGTTGCTGCCTAGCACTCGCTGAGAGCTGTACCCGGTTCAGTGGACGGTTTGCGATCGGAGGTGGGATCGGCCTGAGCCTGCTCATGGTCGCCGCTTTCACCACACACCTACGGGCGATCGTCAAAATGCTGCCTTCTTTGATGTTGTTGGCGCTCTCGATGCTCATCGTGCTGATCAACTATTGGTTACGGACCGGATAGGTGCCGGTTCGAGCCAGACTCTTTCAGGAGTTCCGAACATGGAGCGAAGCAAACTCCGTCTCCGCGCCGCACTAGCCATTCTTGGCGCCGCCTTTCTGTCGTTCGTCTTATCTGTCACGCTGTGGTTCACAGGTAGCCACGAGCAAGGCCTCTTTGTCGGTTTGTGGGTTCCATCCATTCTCTCCTTCGGGGCGGTTGCACTTCTGATGATTGGCAATCGGCATGAGTAACCTCGCCCTGTTCCTTGTCGGCCTGGCGGTGACGATTCCCGCTGCAGCCGGGATTTTTGGACTCGTGCTCGCAGCAATCGCGGACGGCCGGGAGAACGACCGGATCCAGGCTCAGCGGGCTCTCGAAACCACATTGCCCCGCTGACACCCACATCAGCGCATTGAAAGCTGGGCCTGAGCTCGGACACGGTGAATTGCCGCAGAGGCGTATGCGCGCGCGGTGACCTCGCTCGGCGCTTGTTGTCGCAGCATGGAACGAGAGCATGAAGACTCGCCGCATTCCTTCCGGTATCCTGGGCGCATACCGCCGGGTATGGAATTCGCCTTCACCGCGTCCGCCGACTCCTTGAGTCCAATGTGGTGGTGCGTCAGACTGTTGGCGATGAACAGCAGGCGGTGCTGGAACCGGAAGGTGCCGCCGGTGGTAATCTTCCTGATGCGGAAGTGCCCGGGGTACTCCTGGGGCGACAGCACCTGTGGAGACGCGCGCGGCCCGTGGGGTAGGGCGGGGCGGGCGGGCGTCCGCCGAGGGCGCCACCGGGCCGCTCCTCGTTGTACGCTGCTCGGAAATAATTGAACGCGCGCTGCTGGGCCGCCCTGCCACGACCCCGCTCTGCGCATCGCTGCGTGACTGGCTCTTTCCCCCCAACCACCCTCTTGAGGGGTCCTCCCTGAATCTGCCCCTGCCTCGACGCCTGTTCCTGGTGACCCTGGCCGCCTCCGGCGCGGCAATCGCCACCCGCGCACAGGCTCAGGCCCTCGTCGACGAGAAGGACGCCGAGGCCGCGGTGTCGGGCTACGTTTCCGACGCCAAGCGCGTCCACGCCAAGAAGTACCCGAAGTTCGCCGCCGGCCAGAACTGCGCCAACGGCGCGCCCTGCCAGGGCAAAGCTGCCGGCAAGCAGGTGGCGGGTGCGGGGTGGTGCCGCGCCTCGGCCAAGAAGGCGTGAACACGCCCCCCACCTGCCGGAGCGCGTGATGACGCTGCGCCGCGCCACGTTTCGCGGCAACAAGACTGCACTGCCGAGCCAGCCTTGTGTGGCCTGCGGCCGGCCTATGAGCTGGCGCCGCCGCTGGGCGAAGAACTGGGCCGAGGTGAAGTACTGCTCCGAGGCCTGTCGGCGTGCCAAGGCCCAGCGTGGCTGAGCTGCGCACCTTGGTGGTGGTGCTGGGCGACCAGCTTGACCTCGCCGCCGCCGCGTTCGATGGCTTCGATGCGTGCGTAGACGCCATCTGGATGGCCGAGGTGGCTGAAGAGTCGACTCAGGTGTGGTCGAGCAAACCGCGTACGGTGATGTTCCTGGCGTCGATGCGGCACTTCGCGCTGGCACTGCAAGCCGCCGGCCACCCGCTGCACTACACCCGCCTGGATGCGTCCGGCAACGCTGGCAGCCTGCAGGCCCAGTTGCAGGCCGACATCCTGCGCCTGCGGCCTGCCCGGTTGGTGATGACCGCACCGGGCGACTGGCGCGTGCTGGAGGCGATCAAGGCCGTGGCGGGGGTCAACGGCCTGCCCTTGGACATCCGCGAGGACCGCCACTTTTTCTGCAGCGTTCGCGAATTCTCTGCACATGCCAAGGGCCGCAAATCCCTGCGCATGGAGTATTTCTACCGCGAGCAGCGCAAACGCCATGGCGTGCTGATGAACGGCGACGAGCCCATCGGCGAGCAGTGGAACTTCGACGCCGACAACCGCGAGGCCTTCGACGCAGCCGGCCCGGGTGATGTGCCACCGCGCACGTCCTTCGCACCCGACGCCGTCACGCGCGAGGTGATGGCGCTTGTCAACACCCGCTTCGCCAAGCACCCTGGCCGGCTGGACAGCTTCGCCTGGCCGGTCACCCGCGCGCAGGCGCTGCAGTCCTTGCAAGCCTTCATCCAGGACCGCCTGCACCGCTTCGGCCGCTACCAGGACGCGATGTGGCCGGGCGACGCGTGGTTGTACCACTCGCACCTGTCGGCTGCGCTCAACCTGAAGCTGCTGAATCCGCGCGAGGTCGTGGCTGCCGCCGAGGCGGCCTACCGCGACGGGCACGCACCGCTGTCCAGCGCCGAAGGGTTCATCCGCCAGATCCTCGGCTGGCGCGAATACGTGCGCGGCATCTATTGGACCCAGATGCCCGGGTACCTGGAGCGCAACGCACTCGACGCCCAGGAGGACCTGCCCAGGTGGTACTGGACGGGTGCCACCGACATGGCCTGCCTGCGTGACGCGCTGGCGCAGACGCTGACACACGGCTACGCCAACCACATCCAGCGGCTGATGGTCACCGGCCTCTTTGCGCTAATGCTGGGCGTGAACCCGAAGCAGGTGCACGCCTGGTACCTGGCGGTCTATGTCGATGCGGTAGAGTGGGTCGAACTGCCCAACACCCTGGGTATGAGCCAGTACGCCGACGGCGGCGTGATGGGCAGCAAGCCCTACATCGCCACCGGCAAGTACATCCAGCGCATGAGCCCGCACTGCAAGGGCTGCCGTTACGACCCCGCGCAGCGCAGCGGCGACGAGGCCTGCCCGTTCACCACTTTGTACTGGGACTTCCTGATGCGTCATCAAGCAGCGCTGGCCCGCAACCCGCGCATGGCGCTGCAGGTGAAGAACGTGGCCCGCCTGACTGACGCGCAGCAGCAGGCGGTGCGCGCGCGCGCGGCGTTGATCCGACGTGGCGAGGTCGGGGCAGAAGCTGGGGCCGGCGTTGAGGCCGCTGTTGGGCTCGGTCCGCAGGCCTGAGATCTTTGCACCCACGTTCGCGCGACACGATGACAGGGAGCGCATAGTAGTCCTGAGGGCCACGCGAAAGGTGCTCGGTCGAAGTGGACCGTGGGACACGACACTCGGTGTTTTTTACTCCCGGTTCAGTCCCACGCCGCCACCTTGGCTTCCGTAGCGAGTCGTCACCCACACCCACCGACCGAGGGGCCCCGAGGACCGCGCGGCGCGCACTGCCATGGGTCTTCGGGACAACCGCAATATCCTGCCTGCGGCGGTGGCTTCTTCAGGTAGCTGCTGATGGCGGTTGTGTCCGGGCTGGGACTGCGCTCCCGATCACCGGCGCCTTGCGCGATCGTTATGCAGGCAGGCGATGGGCGGTCCTCACCCGGCCACGTCGTCGAAGTCGAACCGATACGCATCGTCGATGGGTGTCGTCGGGTCCAACTCGACCAGCGGCTTGATCAGCCCGTCGGATAGCGCGTACACCCACCCGTGCAGGGTCGGGCGCTGCTCGTCATGCCAGGCCCGCTGGATGATGGACGTCTGGACGAGGTTGTGGACCTGCTCGACCACACTGGCCGCGACGAGCGCGTTGACGCGCTCCTCATATGTCGGCAGCGCATCGATTGCGGCCCGATGCTGATGGTAGGTGTCCTTGATCTGGCGCAGCCATTTGTTCATCAGGCCGAAGCCCTTGTGAGACAGCGCCGCCTTGACGCCACCGCAGTTGTTGTGGCCACACACGATGACGTGCTTGACCTTCAGGTGCTCGACCGCGAACTGCAGCACCGACATAAGGTTGAGATCCGTATGGACAACGAGGTTGGCAACGTTCCGGTGGACGAAGAGCTCGCCCGGTGACGTCCCGGTGATCTCCTCCGCCGGCACGCGAGAATCCGAACAGCCGATCCACAGGAACTCGGGACGCTGCTCCTTGGCCATCTCGGTGAAGTATTCCGGCTGCAGGGCGCGCTTGCCCTCAACCCAGGCGCGGTTCGCCAGCAACAATCGCTTCACGGAGTCCATGATTGACACCTCATTTGGTTTCAGGGGTGGGGCCTCGCGCTCCACGGGCCACGCGGGGCGTCACCTCGCTCGTGTCCACGTCGGGCCGGCCAGGCCGCCGTTACATCTGACTGTAGTCGGTGCCCAGGTTCATCGCATAGGGGCGCGAGACGCCAGCGACTTCCTTCCCCAACCGGTCACCCTCGCCGTCGATGAAGGTGCGGTTGAGCATCGTCTCCGAGATCATCCAGCCACGCGCGATAACCTGGCTTTGCGCCGCCATGATCGCACTCTGGACCCGGACATAGTTGAATCCTTCTCCGGCGAGCGCGCCCTGACCATCGATTTCGATGCGATAGCGATCGACGTCACGCTTTTCGAAGTCGCACATCGTCGGATAGATCTCGGTGCCGCGACTGGTGATGCGCACGAGCTTGAACCCGTGCTCGCGGAGAATCGGCGAGATCTCCTGGGCTCGCACAAGGTAGAACGCCTGCACGAGCTTGATGCTCGCGGCGGCAAACCCGCCCAGCCGGTCGACCGCCTGCTGAAGGGTGTCCGCCTTGAGCGCGCCGCTGAAGCGGGCGATGGTGGCCTCGCTCGCGTTCATCGTGTTCAGGGCGGTACCGAACGGCGCGCCGGCGTGGTCGGGGTTGGCCTGCAGGTAGTCGCGCATCACCCGGGCGCTGTACTGGCCGAAGCTCCGAATCGACTGCAGGCTGCCGGCTCGGTTCTTGTTGAACATCGTGCGCAGATCGATGCCGGTGTCGCGTTCGAACAACTCCCGGACCGCCGGAACGAGGCCGGTGGCGTTTTCGTCGATGGCCCCGGAAGGGGTAAAGGACACTTGCAGGCCGGAATCATCAACGAACATGTCGAAGCCGAGAATCTTCGAATTGGCGCGCGTCGGATTCGGCGGGGTGTTGCGTTCGACGAACGCTTCCCAGTGCTTGCCGCCGGCCTGCATATCCGCGGCGTACTGCTCGTACGACCGCAACACGCGCGCGAAGAGCGGCCGCACACTGGAGTCAGCCCGGCTCAGCGCCAGTTCTTTTACGGTGCGTTGCGGCTCCGCGTCCTTGAGCTGTCGCAACTCGGTCACCTTCGTCGCAATCTCGGCCGCGAATTCCCGGGTTCCTGATCGGTCCCTGCCTTTGCCGATCTGGTACGGCCCCTTGGCGATGTCACCGACGTAGTGCCCGTCGGCCAGTACTTCGAGAATCGCCGTCTTGATGAGCTCGGCCCCCCGAATGTTTGCCGCCCCGCCAATATGGAGCAGCATCTCGGCGGCGGCATCGATCAGCGCGACCGGATTGGCCTTGTTGTGCCCAGCGATGTCGTCGGCGGTGCCACCCATGGTTTCGAACATTGACACCGCGTTGGGGTTGTTTGGATTGGTATTGTTCGAGCTCACCAGGCCGACGCCCCCGGTGACCTTCGCCGCGATATCCGATCCGATATCCCCAAACATGTTGGTGGTGACGACCACGTCGAACCGCTCGGGGGATGCAGCGATCGCGGCGAGACCGTCGTCGATGATCATGAACGCCGCCTCGATGCCCCGATCTCCGAGCCGCTCCCGGCCATAGTCGCGAGCCACCTTCAAGAACGATTCCTTGAACAGACCGCCCGTGATCTTGAGAATGTTCGGTTTCTCGAGCGCGGTGACTTTCCGGCGGCCGTCACGCAGTGCGGCCTCGAAGGCGGCCCGGCAGATGAGCTCGCAGCCTTCGGGGGTTTGATGGCGCAAGGCCTGGGGATAGTTCCGGGCCAGGCGGTGTTCGATCGAGGCGTACAAATCCTCGACGTTCTCGCGAACGAACAGGATGTCGGCACCTGGCATGCCCGGCGCGATCGGGTCGAGCGTGACACACCGGCGGATATTGGCGTATTGCTCAAAGCCTTTGCGAATCGTCACATTGCGGCTTGGTTCGTCGCCTTCGTCGAGGGTTCGCAAGGCGCCTTTCAGCACGGCGTCGGCCTGGCTCGCGTCCTTGAGGGTTTGCCGCTCGAGTCGGGTCACCAGGTCCCTCACGGCCTTGAGGGTTCCCGGCTCGAGCTTGCCCAGCAGTGTCTTGTAGAAATCGTTGATGTTGCCGGCCGCGCGGGCCTGGTCCTTCGCCAGGGTTTCGAGTTCGAGGCTTACCCCGTCCGGCGCCCGGCTACCGAATTGGGCGTCGTACGCGTCGGGCGCGTGGTGCTGCAACAGCGCCAGGAGATCCTTGGCGTCGGGATACCCAAGGATGCCCTCGACGTACCTAAACCGAAGGCCGGTGGCGGCGAGAACCACCTTGGTGGCTTCAATGCACTCCGGGCCAATGCCCTGGCCCTTGATCACCAGAATGGTTGCTGTCTCTTGCGCTGGGGATCGACTGCTCATGGTACTGCTCCGTTGGCTGTTGTGCAGCGATCAAGGCAGTTGGGGCCCCGTCCGGGCGAAGGGCCTGGTCATTACGTCACGCCGCGTCACATCCTGGATTCAGGAGGCCTGCCGGCGCGGGGGGCGCGCCCTGAGCCAGGCCAGCAGTTCGCCCACCTGGCGATGCGCCTCCACCGGGTGCCGGAGGGGAAGCGCGCGCGGCACCCGGTAGTGGTTGCGGCGCCCGGTGCGCTTGATGACGAGGAACCCTTCCTCGGCCAGTTCAGCGACGATGCGCTGCGTGGCCCGTTCGGTAATGCCCACTCGCACCGCGAGTTCACGGATGCGCAGATCGGGCTCTGCCGCGAGACAGAACAGCACATGCGCGTGGTTCGTGAAGAAGGTCCAGTTGCTGTTCATAAGGGCAAGGTCCGGGATTTATACGCCGTGTAATAGGCGACATAGAAGTAACGACATTAACGTCGTATGTCAACGGGATGCCGCGGCTGCGTGAACCTGGCGCTGGAGTGCCTCGCGGCGCCCCGCCGGACGCCGCGCGCGTGACGCGGGTGCGGGTGCGGGGGTGCGAGAGGATCTGGTCGATCCCCGACCGCTGCGTGCTGAACGCCACCACGCGCCTAGTGCCGTGGCACGTCGGACACGCGGGCGGTTGGCATACCAGCCATAGGACCGCGTCGTGGCGTGCCCCTTGTCCGGAATGTGAACCAGGACCCGCGCCAGGAACTCGAGCGGGGCGGCGGTCTCGGTGCCCGGGGTGTGCCCCTCCGACTTGTCAGAGCGGTAGGTCACCGCCTTGGCGACCCGGTCGTAGGTCAGGCGCTCCAGCACGCCACAGGCCAGCTACGTGTCCGCGAGCTGCGTGACCACGGGCCGCCACGGACCGTAGTCCTGCGCAAAGCGGTCGTCGTAGACCGTTTGCAGTCGGTGCAGGTGATCCGGCACCAACCGAAACAGCGGCGACGCCTGGGGACGTCGAGTGGGGCACGGCGACAGTCTTGACCGGAATTGCGGTCGGTGGCGCGTTGTACATCGGCGTGATCGGCCCGTGGCTCGTGCCGTGGACACAGGTGCCGGAGGGAGGTCCCGTGCGCGCGGCGCCTAACCCGCGCTTGCCGCCGTCGAGGGTATTGGAAACGACTGAAGTACCAGGACCCGGTCTCGTCTGCAAGGTCCTCCGCAGATGGCGCGACCTCACGGAAACAGGGTGACACCGACACGATTTTTTCCGGTTCGCTCGGCTGTGCTTGGTCCTCACTCCTATGAGCGATACTCCCATCCAGCATTCGATGGTATGGTCCCGTCGCTTTGTAATCGCGATGCCAATGGCGCTGCGGTAAATCGAGCTCGGCCGCGCTCCGCACCTCAGCGCCGAGCCGTGGGCACAGCATAGAAGGGAATCGATGACGGCCAACGACGGAATCATCCTTGTTACCGGATCCAACGGCTCGATCGGTACCGCCGTGATGCAACGCTTCGCCGGGCGCTTCGCCCACGTGGTCGGCTTCGACCGCAAGGCGCCCAAGGCACCCCCTCCAGGCTGTGTGAGCGTTCCCGTCGACATCACCTCGGACGAGAGCGTGCGCGACGGCCTGCACATCATTCGCGAGCACCACGGTGCGCACATTGCCTCGGTGATCCACCTTGCCGCGTACTATGATTTCTTCGGCCGGCCCAGCCCGAAGTACGACGAGATCACCGTGCAGGGGAGCGGCCGCCTCCTGCGCGGGCTCAGGAGCGAGGGATTCCACGTCGAACAGTTCGTGTTCTCCAGCACGATGCTGGTGCACCGGCCGGGGGAGCCGGGAGAGTTCATCACCGAGGACTGGCCGATCGAGCCCACCTGGGCGTACCCCGAGTCGAAGGTGCGTACCGAAGCGCTCATCCGCGCCGAGCGCGGAGCCATCCCGGCTGTTCTGCTCCGGATTGCCGGCGTCTACGACGACTTCTGCCATTCCATTCCGCTGGCGCACCAGATCCAGCGCATTTACGAGCGCAAGCTCACCAGCCGGTTCTACTCCGGTTCGACCGCGCACGGCCAGTCCTTCATGCATATGGACGATCTGGTCGACGCCATCGAACGGGTCGTGGACCGACGCGCCGCGCTGGGGCCGGAGGTGGTGCTCCTGCTCGGCGAGACGGAGGCCCTCAGCTACGACGAGCTGCAACACAGCATCGGGCGGCTGATCCGAGGCACCAGCAAGGAGACCATCCAAATCCCCCGTGCGCTGTCGCCGCTGGCCAAGGCGGGTGCCTGGATGATGGATCACATTCCCGGGCAGGATGGGTTCATCAAACCTTGGATGATCGACCGCGCCAACGACCACTTTGCGCTCGACATCACCCGGGCGCGAACGATGCTCGACTGGGAGCCGAAGGAATCGCTGCGTAGGACGCTGCCGAAGATGATCGACGCGCTAAAGGTGGACCCGGTCGGCTGGTACCGTGAAAACGACCTCGAGCCGCCCGCGAAGCTCAAGAAAGAGGCGTCGTGAAACCCGGATCGCCCCACGCGGAGCATGCACCGGCGCCACCTCACGATATGGCAAGCATGGCGCACGGTGGGGGCGCCGTGTGGCCGCACTTCGCCAATATGGTGCTCGGTGTCTGGCTCATCACCAGCGCCTTTGCGCTCGGTCTCGAGCGCCCGGGCCTCCAGGTGAGCGACGTCGCGAGCGGCGCGCTGGTCATTCTCTTCGCGGGGCTCTCGCTCTCGCCCCGCCCGTTCTGGAAGCTGTGGGCGCCCTGGGCCAACTCGCTGGTTGGCCTCTGGCTGCTCTTCGCCCCGCTGGTCTTCTGGGCACCCACGGCCGCCGGATACGCCAACGATACGCTGGCCGGCGCGCTGGTCGTTGTGTTCGCCATTCTGGCGCCGGGCATGCCAATGGCGCCGGGGATGAGCATGGAGCCGGGGCCGGACGTGCCGCCCGGCTGGTCCTACAACCCGTCGAGCTGGCCCCAGCGCGCGCCGATCATCGGGCTCGCGCTCCTGGGCTTCTTCCTCTCCCGCCAGATGACGGCATTTCAGCTTGGTCACGTCCCCACGCTCACCGACCCGTTCTTCGGACTGGGTACCCAGAGGGTGCTGACGTCAGACGTCTCGCGCGCCTTTCCCATCCCCGATGCCGGACTCGGCGCCGTCGCGTACATGATCGAGTTCCTGATGGGCTTCATGGGGGACAAGGCCCGTTGGAGGACGATGCCATGGATGGTCACCTTCTTCGGCATCCTGGTCGTCCCGCTCGGTGTCGTCAGCGTGACGCTCATCATCCTGCAGCCGGTCGCGGTGGGGGCCTGGTGCACGCCGTGCCTCATCGCCGCCGCCGCGATGCTGATTATGATCGCCCTCACCCTCGATGAAGTCGTCGCTATGCTGCAGTTCCTGGTGCAGGCGCGGAGCGAAGGACAGCCGCTGTGGCGCACGTTCTGGCTGGGCGGCACCCTGCGAGATCTGCCGGTGACCGCTCCGGTCCACCCCGACGTGGTGAGCGCCGGGGCAATGGTCTGGGGAGTCGCGCTGCCCTGGAACCTGCTCCTCTCGGTGGGCGTCGGCGTATGGCTCATAGCGACGCCCGCAGTACTCGGAAGCACCGGCACCGCCGCTCACAGTGAGCACTTGGTCGGCGCCCTGATCATAACGGTGGCGGTGATCGCGCTGGCCGACGTGGGCCGGGCGACACGTTTCGCCAACGTGGCCCTTGGCGCCTTGATGATCGCATCGCCCTGGATTCTGGAGGGCGCGACCACCGGATCGAAGTGGGGGGACGCCTTCGCCGGGGCGCTGGTGCTGCTGCTCAGCCTGCGTCGCGGCCCGGTGGGCGAACGGTACGGAACCTGGCAGCGGTACATCCGGTGAACCCCGCCCCGGAACAGCCGAGCCGCGGCGGCATCAAGGCCTATCTGGTCGGGGGCGGTATCGCTTCGCTTGCCAGCGCCGCGTATTTGATCAGGGACGGGGGCATTGCGGGGGAGCACATCTCCATCCTCGAAGCGACCAATGCGCTGGGCGGAAGTCTGGATGGCGAAGGATCGCTGGAGCACCCCTACGTGATTCGCGGCGGCCGGATGTTCACCGAAGAGGCATACACCTGCCTGTTCGATCTGCTGTCGTTCATCCCTTCGCTCGCCGCTCCCGGACAGTCGGTCAAGGAAGAAGTGTACGAGTTCAACAGCCGTATCAAGAGCCATTCGCGCTCGAGGCTGGTGAAGAACGGTGTGAAGATCGATGCGTCGGCAATGGGCTTCAGCACCAGGGATCGGCTGGCGCTCGGCTCGATCCTGGTCACCTCCGAGCAGTCGCTCGGCGCCACCAGGATCCAGGACCTCTTCGACCCGGCGTTCTTCCAAACGAATTTCTGGTACATGTGGTGCACTACATTCGCCTTCCAGCCCTGGCATAGCGCGGTCGAGCTGAAGCGGTATCTGCTCCGCTTTATCCAGGAATTTCCCAGGATTCACACCCTCGGTGGGGTCCGGCGCACGCCGTATAACCAGTATGATTCGATCGTCCTTCCGGTCACCACGTGGCTGAAGCAGCGTGGCGTCCAGTTCGTGCTGGGGGCGAAGGTCACCGGCCTCGATTTCGCGTATGGCCCGAACGGGAAGGGCGTGGAGCAGATTCGTTATGTTCGCGATGGCGGGCGGCACGAGATCGCCGTGGGCTCGAGCGACCTGGTCTTCGTCACGAACGGGTCGATGACCGCGGCCTCCAGCCTGGGCTCGATGACGGACCCACCCAGGCAGGGAGCGACGGACGAGGGCGGCTCTTGGGCCCTATGGGAGGCACTCGCGAAGGTTACCCCGGCGATGGTGGGACTGAAGACAGGCGATCCCAGTGACATCGCGCGGCGCAAACGGGTGGTCGGCATTCACGCTGCGGCCAAGCGGGCAATGCGTCGGCGACCCGGACGATACACATCGTGCGGCACTTGGCCGCACGTGATCGAAACTCCTTCCAAGGAAGTGAACCGTGGCTGACAAGCACGCCAACATGCCCGGAATGGGCGAGCAGGCGAAGAAGCCGGAGCAGGGAAAGCCGGCCGAGAAGGCGCAACCAGTACCGAAGCCGGAAACGGACAAGTCTACCGAGCCCGCCACGTCCGGGCATCAGCACAAGTCCGGATAAGACAACCCGGGGGAGAGCGATTTCATGTCAGTACCGCTCCGCTCCAAGCCCGGACTATCTCTGATAGGCCTTCTGTTGGTGGAGATGATCATCGGATACGAGTGGTTCATCTCCGGGCTCGACAAATTTCTGCAAGGCGGATTCCCGGCCGGGCTCGCCGGCAAATTGGGGGACAAGTCTGAAGGGGTTGCGGCGTGGTATGGCCGCTTCCTCGAGAGCGCCGTCATCCCCAACGCAAAGTTCTTCGGCTATGCGGTCGAGACCAGCGAGCTCCTCGCAGGCATCACACTCATCGCCGGGCCCCTCATCTGGCTCTTCGCCTGGGAGCGGGTGTCCGACGGGGTTCGGGCCGCGGTGCTCTTCTCCACGGCCGCCGCGGGGATCGGCTGGGCCTTCCTGGCGGTCAACCTTCACTTTGCTAACGGCGCGAGCCACCCATGGCTGATTCCGGGGGCCGCGTTCGACGAAGGCATCGACCTCGATATCGTCTTGCCGGCTATCCAGGTCGTGATCGCAGCGGTCAGCATCATCCTGTTCCAGCGCCTCGGCCGGGACCGGCCCGATGGCGTGTCGTCCCCTTCGTCACTTTTGGAGAACGTATGAAGTGTCCTCGGCACGCCGCGCGACTCGGTACCGGTCAGATAGCAACTTTCACCCTGCCCATTCTGGTCATGGCTGCGCTGCTCGGCGGCTCCAGCCGCGCCGAGGCGCAGATGCCAGCGGCACCGGCATCGGGAGCTGCGGCGGAGGAACCAGAGTTGCCCCACGCTTTCTTCACCCACATGGGCCTTCCCGAAGGGGTGGGCGTCTTCAACCTGCGCACGCTCGGGCTCGCGACCCGCGCTGATGGCCAGACCAGGGCCGACTTCGCGTTCCACCTGGAGACCGGGCTGACCCGCCGCATTGGCCTGCACATCCGCAACGACCAGGTGCGGGAGAATTCCCACACCGAGGCGATGTTCCAATTCACGGCCTTGGAGAGCAAGGACGGGATGAGGGGCTTCGCGCCGATTATCGAGTTTGAGTTCCCAACCCGCTCCGGTGCGGGGAGCCGTATCGAAACGCTGGTCGGATTCACCTCGACGTTGGGCGGCCGAAACGCCGTGTTCAACCAAGTGCTGCACTACAACCCGCGCGAGGATGGGGTCGACGCCAGCGCCGCGCTGGTGTTCAGGCTGGGCCGGCGGGTCTTTCCCGTCGTCGAAGTGCTCGGGGAAGGCGCGCGCAGTATGCCCACGGTGGTGAATCTTCTGGGCGGAGTGAAGGTGCGGGTGCGCGAGTGGCTTCACCTTGGTCTCGCGGTGCAGTTCCCGGTGACCAACGCCAAGGGCCTTTCCCGGCAATGGGCCTTCGGGCCGGATTTCGAGTGGAAGCGATAGGAGGCCGAGCATGTCAGGTCTAGCTGGGGGGTCGCCCGGAGCGGGGCAATTCGGCCTCATCGGCCTCGGCGTGATGGGCGAGAACATCGCCCTCAATCTGGACGACCACGGCTACCGTGTGGCGCTCTGGACGCGCACGCCTGACAAGGTGCGGGACTTCGTCACGCGGAGTGGTGCCGGACGGCGGCTCGTCGGCACGCGCACGCTCGAGGAGTTCGCGGCGGCGCTGTCCCCTCCGCGCCGCATCCTGCTGATGATCAAGGCCGGCCAGCCGATCGACGAGATGCTCGAGCGGCTGGGGCCTTTGCTGTCGCGGAACGACGTGGTGATCGACGGGGGCAACTCGTTCTTCCGGGATACCCAGCGTCGCGAGGTCGTTATGGGCGCGCAGGGAATCCATTTCATCGGAATGGGCGTCTCCGGCGGCGAGGAGGGGGCGCGCTACGGGCCGTCGCTTATGCCCGGCGGCCCGCGCGCCGCGTATGACCTGGTCCGTCCGGTGCTCGAGGCGATTGCCGCGAAGACCGAATCCGGACCGAGCGTGACATACGTGGGTCCGGACGGCGCCGGCCACTTCGTGAAGATGATTCACAACGGCATCGAATACGGCATCATGCAGCTGATCGCCGAGGCGTACGACCTGCTCCAGCGGGGGCTCGGGCTTCCGGCGGACGAAGTGGCAAGCGTCTTTGCCGAGTGGAACCGGGGCCCGCTGGAGTCGTACCTGATTGAGGTCGCGGCGCAGGTACTCGGGGTGCGCGATCCCGAGACGGGGAATCCGCTGGTGGAGATGATCCTCGACCAGGCTGGGCAGAAGGGGACCGGAAAGTGGACGGCGCAGTCGGCGCTTGATCTGGGTGTACCGATACCGGCGATCGCGGCGGCGATTGACGCGCGGGTCATGTCGGGGCTCAAGGCTGAGCGGGTGACCGCCAGCACACGACTCACCAGCGCGGCACCAGGTCGCGTCGTCGGCGAGCGGCGGGAGATGACCGCCGCTATGCACGACGCGCTCCGGGGTGCAGCGGTCTGCTGCTACGCCCAGGGGATGAGCCTGCTGCGGGTAGCCTCCGCCGAGTACGGCTGGGGCGTGGAGCTGCGCGAGATCGCGCGGATCTGGAAGGGCGGCTGCATCATCCGCGCGCGGCTGCTCGACACGCTCATGCAGGCGTTCGAGCGGGTGCCCGACCTGCCGAACCTGCTGCTCGACGCCGAGGTCGGTGAGACGCTGGCGGGGGCGGAAGCCGGATGGCGGCGCACGGTGACGGCGGCGGTGCTGGCCGGCATTCCGGTGCCGGCGATGTCGGCCGCCCTGGCGTACTTCGACGGGTATCGCAGCGCCCGGCTGCCGCAGAACCTCACCCAGGCCCAGCGAGACTTCTTCGGCGCGCACACCTATCAGCGGGTGGACCAGCCGGACGGCACGTTCGTGCACACCGACTGGCGGAGTGTGATCGAGCACGCCACGCCGGGAAAACTGTGATGACCGTGACCGCGCCTGCGGTAACTCCGCCCGAGGCCGTTCCCGGCAGGGAGGGCGTGACGGAATCCTGCACCCTCGTGCTCTTCGGGGCCTCCGGCGACCTGACGAAACGCATGGTACTGCCCGCCATCTTTCGCCTCGCGCGTCGCGGCCTTCTCGCTCCGGATTTCCGCCTGATCGGCTACGCGCGGACCAAGCTGACGGACGCAGAGTTCCGCGCGCTGATGCGCACGGCGGTCGGGCAAGCGCTTGGGCAACCGCGCAACTGAGATCGTTGTCGAGTTCAAGCCCGCGCCGCACATCTCGTTCGGCGATGGCGGCGTTGACGGGGCCGCGGCGCGCCCCAACCGGCTGGTCGCGACCATTGCGCCGCATGAGGCCGTCGTGCTGCAGGTGGCAGGCAAACTGCCAGGCCAGGGGATGAGGCTTCGCTCCATCGATCTGGACTACTGTTACACGCGCCAGCAAGGGGGGCTAGAATCGCCCTCGGCGTATGAGCATCTCCTCCTGGACGCGCTGCGGGATGATCCGACCTTTTTCAGCCGGGCGGATGAGGTCGAGGCCGCGTGGGAGATCGTCCAACCGGTGCTCGACCGGTGGGAGGCGGAGCAGCCGATCGACTTTCCCAACTGTGACGCTGGGGCGGCCGTTCCATCCGGAGCCGATGGCCTGCCGACGTGAAAGCAAACCGGCGGGCAGGGCACCGGTGGCGTTCAGGTGACAGCGCTCCTGCCGTTCTCGCACGAACAAGCATCGGGAACGATTACCACATCTTACAAGGGATAACGTGATGACAAGCTCAAAGCTGTTCCATATGCTCAGTGTGCTTTTGGGACTCATCGGCCTGGTCATGTGGTTTGTAGCGATTCTCGCCTGGCCGGCCGGAGTCGTCAGGTTCGGAGTGACGAGAGAAATGATGCTGCTGTGCGCGATACTGTCCTTCCTCACCGCCATCTGGCTTCTGATCGGCGCGATGCACCACATCACCCTCGCGAAGCTGGGAGAGCGGTTCTGAGGAGGGTCGTACGGCGATGAAACACCACGTCGCTCGGTGAGCCGGGCAAATATCTACGGGGGGGAGGCAACGCGATGGCACAGGCGGCCGTAGGGCCACGAACGTTAGCCCGACCGGCTGCGGACAACTTTTTGAGCTCGCCGCCAAACCACCCCGAGGAGACGGTGCACAAGACAAAATCTCGATCGACTACGCGCTGCCAACCAATGGATTCTCGTGGCTGCTCGGCCGGCTCTTCGGACGATCATACGCGAAATGGTGCACCCGGCGGATGGTGCGGGACGCCCAGGACTCCTTCACCCGGTGAGCAACCGATGAAGAAGCACCTGTTCATGGTGCTCGCCTGCGCCTTTGTGGTGATGATCGGCTTCGGGATCACCCGGCCGGTACTGCCGTTCTACGTCACACGGCTCGCGCTCGCCGCGGGCGCGTCGCCACCGTGGATAGTCCTGCACGTGACGCTATTGACCGGCGTCTACGCTGTTGGGGGGCGCACTGTTTATCTGGCAGATGAACGCGCCATATGTGCTGACCGGCGCATTGCTGGTCGCGGGCGCCCTGTTGATTGGCTGGAAGGCGATGCGTGAATCAGGCTGCGGCTGTGCACCTGTGGTGGAGGATACCGAACACCGGAAGCTGGTCGGCGTCGTCACCCAAGGAGACATATGTTGCAGCGTGGCGGCTGACGACCGACGTGCGTCGGAGGTGCGCGTCTCCGAGATCATGCGCCCCGCGTCGGCGTGCTGCGGTACGGAGGAGCCCGTCGAAGTGGGCCGCCGCAAGCTCCACGAGCATCGTGCCACGAGCTTGCCCGTCGTGGACAAGGCGGGCGAGTGCTGCGGCACCGTCAGCGCTCACCACCTGGACCGGGCGTAGGGGGAGGTCGACCTGATGGCCACGATTGACATCCGCATTCGCAGTCTGTCGCAGCTGCTCAACGGGTTGGATCCAGCGCCATTGCCAAAGCGAACGCTGGAACCTGGTGCCGAGAGCTATATCCTCGGTTGCGCCGAGAAACATCGGCTGACGGAGTCATTGCGCCTGCTCCTTCACCTTCCCGAATCGCTGCGTTCGCACGCGCCTGCGCTGGCCGTCGCCATTCCGGAGCACTTTCGCCGGGCCCATGCGCAGAGTGAGCGGGCCTTCCGGCGCCGCCTGCGGATCGGGGGCGTTGCCCTCGCGATCGCCCTCGTCGTACTCGCCGGCAGCGTCGCGCTGCGTAGTCTGCTGCGCGACGCCGACGGAGGAGCAGTCGTGCGGGGGCTCGAGGAGGGCCTGCTGATTCTCGGCTGGGTGGCGATGTGGCGTCCAGTCGAAATTCTGCTGTTTGAGCACTGGGAGAGTCACCGGGACCACGACCTGCTGAAACGGTTGTCGAGTATTCCGGTCGAGTGCGTATTCCTGCCAGCTGCGGCCCGGGAACCGTGACCGGATTGGCAGCTAACCATACGGGAGGAACTAGCAATGTGCTTCTCCGCTACCGCGAGCTTCGTAGCCGGCACGGCCCTGTCATCCATCGGCGCGGCAAGCATCAGTAGGGTGGAGCGGCGGACCGAGCTCCCGCTCGCCATCATTCCACTCCTGTTCGGCATTCAACAACTCGTGGAGGGCGCCCTCTGGTTGACGTTGAGCCGCGATGCGCCGGGACTTCAGCAGGCCATGACCTACGTCTACTCAGTATTCTCACACGTGCTCTGGCCGATCTACGTTCCCTTTGCAGTGGGCGCACTTGAGACCACGCGGTGGCGGAAGCGTGTTCTGCGCTGGTTCCAGGCTGCCGGACTCCTCGTCGGCCTCTACCTCCTGTTCTTCATCATTACCCTGCCGGTCGTCGCCGAGATCGACGGGCATCGCATTGTCCGGCACATCGTCTACGTGTCGCCGCATTTCTATCTCCTGCCCGTCATGGTGCTGTATCTGGCGGCAACGTGCGTCAGCGCTTTCGTCTCCAGTCACCCGTTCCTGCGGCTGTTCGGAGTGCTGGCTCTCGTGTTCTTCCTGGTGGCCTACCTCGTCTACGCCCGTGCACTCGTCAGCATCTGGTGCTTCTTTGCCGCCGTGCTGAGCGTGCTCATCTATGTGCATCTGCGATATCGCAACCTGGGGGGCTTTGGCAAGGTGGAGACCCAGGGCGCGGCGGTCGGGGCGCGATGATGCAGGTCAACGATATCGTGACCGACCTCGGCAGCACAGTCACCGCGCTGATGGCGCCCGGCAAGGGCCTGCTCGCCGCCGACGAGAGCAATCCGAGCATCGCCGCGCGCTTCCGGTCGTTCGCGATCGAATCGACTGAGGAGAGCCGGCGCCAATATCGGCAGATGCTGTTCACCACCCCGCGACTGGCGGCGTACATCAGCGGGGTCATCCTGTTCGACGAGACCATCCGCCAACGCGCCGACGACGGCCAGTCGTTCGTCGAGCTCCTCCTGGCGCAAGGAATCACGCCTGGGATCAAGGTCGACCGGGGTGTGATCCCGCTGGCCGGCGCGCCGGAGGAGCGGATCACCGACGGCCTCGATGGCCTTGGGGAACGGCTGCGGGAGTACCGGATGCTGGGCGCCAGGTTCGCCAAGTGGCGCGCCGTGATCACGATCGGTCCGGGGAGGCCGAGCGGGTACGCCATCGATACGAACGCACACGCCCTGGCGCGATACGCGGCACTCTGTCAGGAAGAGGGGCTGGTCCCGATCGTCGAACCGGAAATCCTGATGGACGGCGATCATTCGCTGGAGCAGAGCTTCGAGGTCACCGAGGCGACCCTGGATCGCGTCTTTGCCGCGCTTCGGGCGCAGCGCGTTGTCCTGGAGCAGATGCTGCTCAAGCCCGGCATGGTCCTGCCGGGGGCCGGCTCGCCGCGACAGGCCACCGTGCAGGAGGTCGCCGAGGCGACCGTCCGGTGCCTGCGACGTGCGGTTCCCGCCGCTGTGCCCGGCGTCGTGTTCCTGTCCGGCGGGCAGGCTCCAACGACGGCAACGGCACACTTGAACGCGATGAACCGGAGGCCGGCGGAACAACCGTGGCCACTCAGCTTCTCCTTCGCGCGGGCATTACAGGCGCCGGCGCTGGAGGCGTGGCGCGGCGAGGCGGTCAACGTGCCGGCGGCCCAGGATGCGCTGTATCATCGCGCGCGCTGTAACAGTGCGGCCCGGGAGGGACGGTATACCAGCGAGGTGGAGGGCGGGGGGCGAGTATGAAATATCACTACGTTTGGCTGGCGTGGTCGAGCGCCTTTGTGCTGGTTGCGGCTGGGCTGTACGTGCTGAACCCGCGGGATCGCAAGGTGATGTGGCGTGCCAGCCTCGCCACCGCGCTGCTTGGCTTCACCGAGCCGTTATTTGTTCCGGTCTATTGGAATCCCCCCAGTCTGTTCGAGCTCGCACGACGGACCGGGTTCGATATCGAGAGCCTGATTTTCGCCTTCGGCATCGGTGGCATCGGTGTCGTGCTGTATACCACGTTCACGAAGCAGCATCGCGTTCCGGTCAGCGCCGAGGAAAAGCTTCAGCCACGCCATCGGATTCACCGAGCGGCCCTGTTCGTTCCCTATGTCTTGTTCATCCCGCTCTATTTGCTCCCCTGGAATCCCATTTACCCTTCGATCGTAACCTTGGTCGCGGGCGCTATTGCCTCCGTCCTTTGCCGCCCCGATCTCGCGGGCAAGACCCTGGTCGGCGGTCTCCTGTTCTTCGGCCTGTACGCGCTGTTCATGCTCGGACTCGTATGGTTGACGCCCGGGTACATCGCGCAGGTGTGGAATCTGCCGGCGTTGAGGGGAGGATTGATCTACGGTATCCCGCTCGAGGAGCTGCTCTTCGGTTTCAGCCTTGGCTTGTACTGGACCGGCGTGTATGAGCACTACACCTGGAGCAAGAGGGTGGCGTGAGCTGTACCCGGTTTGGAGGACCCGATCCGACCGCGTGGGGCGGACCTCAGCCTGAGGCAACGACTCCTACTGGCGCCTGGGAGCGAGATCAGGAATCGGCGCCGCTCGCCCGGCCAGGAGCGATCGCCGGGAATCACAGTAGCTTCAATGGAACCCAGCCGTCCTCCACCTCGCTGCCCTCACACCGCTGAGATCCCCGCCATGCGCCTCCGACTCGCGCTCCACTTCGCTACGCTCCTTCCTGCCCTGGCGAGTGCCCAGGTCACCGCCATCCGAGCCGGTGCCATCGTCGATCCCGACGCCGGCACCACCGCGCGCAATCAGGTGATCCTGGTCGAGCGCGGGCGCATCACGGCGATCGGCGGCAACGTGGCCATCCCGACGGATGCCAAGGTCATCGACCTCTCAACCTCCACCATCTCGCCGGGGCTGGTCGATGCCCACGCCCACCTCTGCATGGAGGTGCAGCCGCAGCGCGATGCCGACAACTACTACTACACCACGCTGCGCGACCCTGACAGCTACCGCGCCATCGAGGGTGTGGTCAACGCCCGGACGATGCTCGAGGCCGGCTTCACCGCGGTGCGCGACATTGGCAACGAAGGAAACTTCGACTGTGTGCAGGTGCGCCGCGCGATCCAGCAGGGGATGATCCCCGGCCCGACGATGCTCACCGCCGGGCGGATCATCGCCCCGTACGGCGGGCAGTTCCACCTGCAGCCCGACAAGCCGGGCCTCGCAGAACCGGAATACTTCTTCGCCGACACCCGCGACGAGATGCTCAAGGGAGTGCGCCAGAATATCCATTATGGCGCCACCGTGATCAAGATCGTGGTCGACGACCAGCGCTACATCTACACCACCGATGACATCCGCTTCATCAAGGACGAGGTCACCCGGGCAGGACTCAAGCTCGCCGCCCACGCGTGGACCGGCCCCGGGGCGCACAACGCCGCCGAGGCGGGGGTGCATTCGATCGAACACGGCTATGTGATGAGCGATGCCGATCTGGAGCTCGCCAGGAAGAACAGTGTGGTGCTCGTCGGCACCGAGTACCTGGCGATCGGCACATCGGAGGCAGAGCACAAGCAGTGGGTCGACCGGCTCGCGCGTGCCTACAAGCTCGGCGTGACGCTGGTGTACGGTACCGACGCGACCACCCGCAAAGCGAACATCACGCGCGGCCAGGACGCCATCGCCGGGATTGACCCGTGGATCGAGGCAGGGCTTCCCGCCCGCGCGATTCTCAAGGCGATGACCACCGAAGCCCACCGCCTCCTGGGGCTCGACGGCCAGCGCGGCTTCCTGAAGGTCGGGATGGCGGCCGACCTCATCGCAACGCCCGCGAATCCGCTCGAGGATATCAAGACGCTGAAGGCGGTATCGTTCGTGATGAAGAACGGTGTAGTGGTCCGGAATGACGCAGGGCAGGGGAAGCCGTAATGCAGAGCCCGCCCCACACCGGGTACGGTATGGCCGCTCGTTGCCGAGCGACGCCAGCCGCCGAACACCAGGACGCCAGGCTGGACCGAATCACCTGAATCGAGGTCGTTGCCCGATGCGCATAGCTGCCCTCATCGTTTCCGTGCTCCTGCTCTCCCTCACCACCGTCGGTGAGGGCCAGAGCACTTCCGACTCCGCGAGGCTGATCGGCAGCTGGGAGATGGTTGAGGAACAGGAGGTGGACGCGAGCGGGAAAGTCACGGCACGAGACCGCGACGTGGTCGGGCTACTCGTTTACACGCCCGAGGGGCGGATGGCTGTCCAGATCATGTACCGGCGCGGGCGCCCTACGGTGTCCACGGCGAATGATGTCGTATCGATTGGGCTCGGTCTGGGACAGATTCGGTGGGACGTCGAGGCCGCGCGGGCGATCATCGATACTTATGATGCGTATTTCGGGACCTATGTCGTTGATGCGCCTCGGCGTCGCGTGACCCATCGCGTGATGGGCGAACTGCGGAACTCTGAACTCGGCGCGAACCGCGAGCGACAGTATGAGCTTCACGACGATGAGCTTTGGTTGCGGTCGTCCGATCCGGTGCAGCGCTGGCGCATCGTCTGGCGACGTGTCCGCCAGTAGCGGGCCTCGGCAGGCCCCGCGGCAGAAGCGCAGGCCGTGAGTCGGCAAGCAGTATATTCAGAGTCGCTCACGTCGCCTGGTAGGCTACCCCGACCGCAGGGCACCGCTTGCTTTCCAGCCTGATCTCTCGCGCGAGCGCCGCACTTCTCGCGCTTGGCGGACTTGCTCTGCTATTCGCCCCCGATGCAATCCTGCCGCAGCTGGCACCAGGCTTCTCGCCTGCAGACCTCTGGCTCGCCCAGCTGCTTGCCGCTGCCTGGCTCGGGCTGGCAAGCCTCAACTGGCTCAACCGGTCGATGCTGCTCGGCGGCATCTATGCGCGCCCCGTCGTGGTGGCCAATGCGGTCTGGTACTTCGTCGCCGCAACGGTGCTACTCAAGGCTGCCACGATTCGGAGCCTGCCCGGTGCGTTCTGGATCCTCGCCGCGCCCATCGCACTGTTCGCGATCGTGTATGGATGGCTGTTGTTTCGCGGTCCGTTTGAGCGCGACTTGACTGCTCACTCACGTTCACAGCACTCCTCAACGTGAGGTGGCGCCGTGTGGTCGCGCCGGACGTGACCACCAGGCCTCGCCGCTGCTGCTCGCTGACAAGCGCCTGCGCGCGACGTGGCGCGGCCAGTGCCTTGTGCCTGGCAGGCAGTGGCCCAACCCTGGCGAAGGGCTCCTTGGGCTTCTCGTGAATCCGATTAACCGATGTCTGCTGGCGTTGGCCTTCGTTGCGGCGGTTCCACAGGTTGTGCGAGTTCGGTCAAGGATAACCCCGGAGCCAAAGCGGAGTTAGACTCTCTGCGTCCCCAATCCACAATACGAGGCCTAGAATGACCCCGTTCATGTCATTGCTGCTGCCCATCGTGCTGGCGTCGGTTGCCGTGTTCATCGTCTCAACGATCATTCATATGGCAATGCCGTGGCACAAGAGCGACTACGGCAACGTGCCGAATGACGATGCGGCGATCGCCGCAATGCAGTTGTTGAACCTCGCTCCCGATGACTACGCGGTCCCGAATCCGCGGCTGCCGGGAGGCGGGAAGAACCCCGACTTCATAGCGAAGTTCGAGCGCGGTCCCTCCTTTCACCTGACGGTGATGGACCCAGGGAAGATGAACATGGGGAAATATATGGGCACCTGGTTCCTCTTCACGTTGCTCATCTCGGCGATTACGGGGTGGGTGACCGGCTCGATCGTGGCACCCGGCGGCAATAGCCGTGCGGTTTTCCACTTCTCGGCGATCATCACCGCGTGCTCGTATGGATTTGGCGCCTGGCCGCTGTCGATCTGGTATCACCGGAAGTGGTCAACGGCGCTCAAGGGAACGTTCGATGCGATCCTCTACGGCCTGGCGACCGGGGTGGTCTTCATGTGGATGTGGCCCAAACTGTAGCTGGCAGGGCTGCGTTGCTGGCGGTGCGGCGTTCCGGCAATCTTCCGCTCCGTGTGCCGCTTCGTAGCGCAGCTGGATAGGGCGCTTGCCTATGGAGCAAGAGACCGACGGAGGGAGGCGTGTCGCTGTGATGCGTTCCCAGCGATCGAATCCAGCTAACATCGCACGCCGGCGCGCTCCCGATGAGGCGCGCCGGCTGACAAGAAGGGCTGCGCATCTTTCACCAGCACCCGATCTCGGAGGTTCTATGAAGCGAGTCACTGGCATCGGCGGCATTTTCTTCAAGGCCAAAGACGCGCCGGCACTACAAGCGTGGTACAAGCGGCACCTCGGCATCGATGTCCAGGAATGGGGTGGCGCGGCTTTCACCTGGACCGACAGTGAAGGGAAGCCGGTTGCCGGAACAACCGCCTGGAATATTGGTTCGGCGCAAAGTGACCAGTTTGCACCCAGCACTGCAACGTTCATGGTCAACTACCGGGTGAAGGATCTCCACGCCCTGGTCAAAGTCTTGCGCGAAGAAGGCTGCAACGTTCTCGAGAAGATCGACGATTCCGAGTACGGAAAGTTTGCCTGGGTCATCGATCCGGAAGGAAACAAGGTAGAACTTTGGCAACCGCCTCCCGGCCAATGACCCGGGTAGTCGGTTTCATTCCCAATCTGCAGCCTGACCATTCGTGCCAGCGGACGGGCTTCGGCAGGAGCAGCAGCGCGGAGTCGTTCACTGCCCCTTCCTGCGCAGCAAAAAGACGTGATGGTGGCCGTGAACCGTTTTGTCGACGGGTACAACAGGAGTGACGTGAAGGTGTTGGCCGCGACGAGTGCCGCACGCGTCCAACCCTGCTCAGGCGGGCCTCCACGCGTCGAGTAGTTCCCGTGCCCCGAGGATGGTATGGCACCCACGCCGTACGAAGTACGCGAAGTGAGCGTCGACGCCTGGATCAGGTGTATGCGGCGGCACGCACGGGTGCCCTCAAGCTCGATGGGCAGAATATCTTCATCTATCGTACGGCGAACGCGGAGGAGGTGATGATTGATTTCTGCGTCGGCACCACCGCGTCATTCGACCCGGTAGGTGCGGTGCTGCCGCTCGAAACGCCAAGCGGGATGGCGGCGATGGTGACGCACCGTGGTGAGTACGGACGTTTGGGTGAAGCACATACTGCGGTCATCGCGTGGTGTCACGCGAACCAGCGAAGCCGCGCCGGGCCATCCTGGGAAGTTTACGGGCACTGGCACGCTGATCCAGCGAAGTTGCGTACCGAGGTCTATTACTTGTTGCAGCCAATGGGCGCCGAGGCTGGAGGGTAGTTGCCGCATCGTCCCCTCGAGGATGCAGAGGCGGTTTCTCGCAGTTGTGGGGCAGGAGGGATAGCAGGTGGAGAATCGAGAGCTGCTACTGGCCCTGTGTGGAGTGGCGGCGACCTTTATCGGATTCGCCGGCGTCGTGTTTGCGGTCGATCGTTCGTCGCAGCGTGGGGTAACCGACCCCGAGCGGACTGCTCTGCTTCACCTGCTCCTGCCAGCGATCGCAGTGCTCTTTCTCGCCTTGGTGCCGGTGGTGCTATCCGCGCGTGCCGGATCGCACGATCCGCACTGGCGCCTCGCCAACGGAGTGCTCGGCGCTGTGCACCTGATGCTGATCGCGAACGCTACTCGGGCGGCGATCCGGTCACGATTGCTCGAACCGATCCCCCTCCGTTTCATTTTGATTCCAGGTGGATATCTCGCCCTCGCCGCCAACGTAGCCGTGGTTCTGGGGTTCCTTCAGGATTTCAGCGCGGTGATCTACCTCGGCGGTCTGGTCTGGTTTCTGTTCGTGTCCGCGGTCCAGTTCGTGATGTTGATCTTTCTGCATACCGACGACAGCTGACGCGCGCTTGCGGTTCTTGGGGAGGGGGACGGCCTCCACTTCCTTCGCTGCGGAGCTCCTCGAAGGCGAGGGTGGGCTCCTTGGCCTCGCCGCTGATTGGCAGGCCGTTCGACGGCTCGAGTCACTCTCCTTCGCGGGGCGGAAATGCAACACTCAAGACAGCGTCTGATGTTGTTGGCAGCTTGGATCCTAGCCGCGGCTGCTCCGGCGGCCTGCCGCCCGGCTGCGACGCCCGAAGTCCAGGCCGGCCTGGGTTCCCGAACTCTCCAAGCCGACGCTGATCTTATTCGCACCACTGAACGCGAACGCCTCCGCGCGTTGGTGCATGCTGACACGGCGGTGGCGAATCGGCTGCATGCAAGCGACTTTCAGCTCATCAACCCTGCTGGAGGAACACTTTCGAAGGTGCAATATCTCGGGGGAATCGCCACTGGCGTGCTGGACTATCTCGTGTGGGATCCCGATTCCATTGCAGTACGCGTGTATGACCAGGCGGCAGTCATTCGGTACTCTTCGCATCTCGAAATCGTGGTCCAGGGCAAAAAGATTCCCCTGTCACGGTATTGGCACACCGACATCTATGAACGGCGTAGTGGGCAGTGGCAGGTCGTCTGGTCCCAAGCGACCGAGATCAACTAGCACGTTTGCTTGGGGCATCGGCGACTGGCCGCTGGCGGCGAACGACCACTCGGTTGATGGGGTACCTATGACCAGCCTGAAGCTTCTCGATGCCATCGGCAACACACCCTTGATCGAACTCCGCCGCGTCGTACCCCCGGGGTCCGCTCGCGTTGTAGCGAAACTGGAGTCGGCCAATCCCACTGGGAGCATGAAGGATCGCATGGCCCGGGCGCTTGTTGAGCATGCGGCCGCCGACGGGCGGCTCTCACCGGGAGGCACGGTCGTAGACTACACGGCCGGCACCACCGGCATCTCACTCGCGCTCGTGTGCGCCGCGCTTGGCTACCAGGCCCACTTCGTCTTCTCCGACGCCTTCAGTGACGAGAAGCGCTACACCATGCGCGCCTACGGGGCGAAGATCACCGATGTGCCGAGCGACAACAAGAAGATCACCGAGCGGCTGATCAAGACTATGATCAGCACCGCGGACGACATCAGTCGTCAGCCAGGGCACTGGTATTGCGACCAGTTGAACAATCGGGATGGGGAGGCCGGCTACCACCCCCTCGGCGAGGAGATGTGGCAGCAGGCCGGTCAACGGGTCGACGCGTTCGTACACGCGGTAAGTACTGCGCACTCGATCCACGGTACGGCCCACGTGTTACGGCAACGCAACCCTCAGATCCGCGTCTTCGCCGTCGAGCCCGCGGAGTCGGCGGTGCTCACGGGCAAGCCTTCAGGGTCTCATACGATCGAAGGGATCGGTATCGGCTTCATTCCGCCCCTGTGGAAGCCCGACGAAGTTGATGAGATCCTGACCGTGACGACGGAGGAGGCCAAGGCGATGGCCCGGCGCCTGGCGCGGGAGGAAGCCATCTTCGCCGGATCCTCAACGGGGGCGAACGTGGTGGCGGCGCTGCGTGTGGCGGAACGCCTCGGCCCCAACGCTACGGTCGCCACGATCATCGTGGACTCGGGGCTGCGCTACCTCAGCACCGAGGTCTTCCGAAGCTGAACCACTTTTGAGGTAGCCTGCTAGCCGTGCTGGTGTCGTGGCGCGCCGCTGAAGGCGAGCGTTGCGCGGACCGGCCATCGGGCGCACCTTGTTGTGACGTTCCATACGGACCTCTCGCCCATCCCCTCCGCGTAACCAAGGAGCAGAGCGATGCGAGCTTCGATTATCCTGCTGACACTGACGCTCATCAGCGGACAAGCCCGGTCCGTACTGGGCCAGACGCTCCCGGCAGATGTCGGCACCGGCCGCATCGCGTGGTTTGACCTCACCACGACCAACTTGCCGCGGTCCAGGGACTTTTACGCCCAGCTCTTGGACTGGCACTTCACCCCGGTCCAAGGCACGGATCAGGCCGCGGAAATCGTCGCCGGCACCACAGCGATTGGGACGCTTCGCGTGGCGGACGGCACGATCGGCGTATTCAACGGCGTGGTCTACGTCCAGGTTTCCGATCTCCTGGCCAGCTGCCAGAAGGCGAAAGCGCTGGGCGGGATGGTGGTCCCTGGCTTCCCATTCAACCTGCCTGGCGGCATCGGAGTGATCGGGTTGGTCGTCGACCCCGGCGGGCACTCGATAGGACTGTACTCGCGGACTCCACTCGCGGCGGCCCCGTCTCCCGGCCGGTGAGGATTCCGACGGCTGAGCAACCTGATTCGGCCAGGGCCAGTCGGTATCGGAGCGCGTCTCTGAAGGATCCGGGCCGGCTCTTCAACGCGAGCCTCGATGATAAGCTACGCCGCGCGATCGACATCCACGAAGGCGAGGAAGTTGACGAGTCCGCTCTCCTGGCTGTGACCGCACTTCGCTGACCCTGACCCGAGGACCTCCGCAATGCGTCGTCGCGTATCGGCAATGACCTCCTCGCTCGCGTTGCTTGCGGCGTTCTCCCTCGGTGCGCAGGCCCAGCCTGCTTGCCCGGGGCCAAAGGATGTCTGCGGCTTCTTCGAGACCTTCATGTCGGCGTTGAATCGACGCGACTGGGAGGCCTTCCGCGGGACCTTTGCACCCGACATCACGGTGATCTTCGATCGCCCGGGACCGCCGCAACGCCAGGAAGGACGGATTGCTGTCGAAGCCGTCTTCCAGAACATCTTTCCCAAGTCCGGAAGCCCACCGGCTCCGCTGCCACCAGCGCTTCTGCCTGAGGGAGTCAAGGTGCAGCTGTTCCGCGATATCGCCATCGTCTCGTTCCATCTCCGGAGGCCCGACCAGCTCGGCCGGCGCACTCTGGTGTTCCACCGAGTTTCCCGTGGTTGGGAGGTGGTGCATATTCACGGTTCATCGAGTGAGCTTTCGGCGCAGTAGCGGCGTAGCAGCGGTCCAACGCTACGATGGCGGACGTCCTCCTGCGCCTCGTTAGCTGCAGGGAATTCGTCGTGCCGCGCTGGCTGCAGGCTCCCTGTTCCTTGCCCGGAAGGCCGGGCATACGCTTTTTAGAGTTCGGCTGCCCGATCGACCAACTGTTCCACCGCTGGATCCTCTCCTCTACCACCTGACACCGGAGCTGTCCTGATGCGCCTCTCCTCCCTCCTCGGGCTCGGTCTGCTGGTTGCTGCCTGCGCCCCCAAGTCCGAAACGCCGGCTGTCGCGGCCGCGCCCACCGCCCTGTCGGCGGCGGAACTCGAAGCCGTGAAGGCCGTCGACGCCGCGTTCGCTGCGGGGATGAACGCCAAGGATACGGCGGCGGTGTTTGCGGTCTACGCACCCGATGCGAAGCTGATGCCCCAGGACTCCCCGGCCCTCGACGAGGCCGCCGCACATCAACTCATTGTCGGCTTGCTCGCTGCCGGCGCGAGCGATTTCGTCCTGACCTCGACCACGGCGTATGGTATAGGAGACCTCGCCTATCTGGTCGGGACGGCGAGCTACAAGATGGCCGGAGTGTCGGAGACGGTGAAGTACACCGAAGTTCTGCGGAAGGGGGCCGACGGCAAATGGCGCTACGTCGTTGATATGTTCAGCAACATCGCGGCCCCGGCGGCGGCACCAGCCCTGAAGAAGTAGCTCGCAACAACACCGGGCGAGTGGCCACCATCGCCACTCGCCCGGTGTGCCCGTTGCGGCACCGCCCGCCTAGAAGCGCGGCATGGTCTTCCGCATCGCGTCGCCACAGTTGGCCGGCCAGTTCGCGGGCCAGGTGCCCGGTGACCTGGTTCGGTCGATGAAGGTCGGATCCTCCGAGGCCAGATAGGCCAGCATCGCCGCCAGCGTGGCGTTGTGCTTCAGGTCGTCGAAGACAAGCTTGTCGTACGTATCGCGATTGGTGTGCCAGGTGTAGCTGCCGTAGTTCCAGCCGACGGCGCCCATCCCGATCGACGGTGTGCCATAGCACGCGAACACCGCACCGTCTGTTCCGCCGGGATTGCCGGTCGGCGCATCGCGGAAGCTCCACGATACCACATTGGCACTCATACTATCGGTGTAGAAGCTTGGCAGCCTGGCATACCAGTCGCGCAGGTGCGGGCCGATGTTGGAGAGCCCGGCCGCCGACAGCGACTGTACCCGCCCGGTGCCGTTGTCCTGATTGAAAAGCGCCTGCAACCCCTTCATCACTTCGGGGTGATCGGTCGCGAAGGCGCGCGAGCCATTCAATCCCTGTTCCTCGCTCGCCCAGTGCCCCACGATGATCGTTCGCTTCGGATTCGGATAGACTTTCTTGAGGATCCGCATCGCTTCCATCGACATCAGCGTCCCGGTGCCATTGTCGGTCGCCCCGGACGATCCGTCCCACGAGTCGAAGTGGGCCGAGAGGACGACGTATTCCTCCGGCTTCCCGGAACCACGGATCTCGGCGATGGTGTTGAACGCCGGGACCTCGCCCAGCAGCTTCGCGTCGAGGTCGAGTCGCAGCATCGGCTTCATCCTGTGCTCGGCGAGGCGATAGAGCAGGGCATAATCCTCGCACGACAACGTCACCGCCGGCGCAACCGTGTTGTAGGTCTCGAAGATTTCGATCGACCCCCAGCCGCCGCTGCCCTGCACGGCAGCGCTGGTGGCGATCGTTGAGGCAGGGCCGCCACCCCGCATACTCCCGCCCGTGAGTGCCGGTGCGCCGGCTCCACCAGGGCCGCCGGGCCCACGCCCGCCGCCGGTGCCGATGCCGAATCCGCTCAACTTGTTGCGCGAGGTGACCATCCCGACGATGCCGGCCTGCTCCAGCCGCATCCCCAGCGTGCCGGTGCCAAGGCCCATCGACTTGCCCGTGCCGCGGTAGAGCTTTGTGCTGTCGGAGCTGGCGGCCCAATCTGCCTGCATCGCGGTGATCGTCGTGTCCATCCGGGCCTTGGACGCGGCGGTCGCGAAGCGGTACCAGTCTTCCGAGGGACGGCAGGTCGGCCAGGCCGGCGAGAGCAGCACGATCTTCCCTTTCGCCGTGGGGAGCCACTTCACGAACGCCGTGCTGTCCGCGAACTTCGGCAGGGTGATCGCCTCGGCCGTGATCGGCTTGCCACCGGTTCCCGGGCTCCAGGCGAGCATCGTCCCCTCGAGCGAGCGCACCCGCGGGCCGACGAGGTCGATATGCGATACGCCGCGGCGCCAGCCGCGCCAGCTGCCATAGTCTTCCCGTCTCGCATCGATCCCCCAGGACTTGTACTGGGCAATCGCCCAATCGCTCGCGGCCTTGATCCCCGGACTCCCGGTGAGCCGCGGTCCGACGGAGTCGAAGAGGGAGACGGCGAGTCGTTCGAGGCGAGAGGAGTCCATTCCGACGGCCCAGATCCGCTTGAGGACCGCGTCGTTGGTCGGAAAGGTCAGCGGGACGGTGGTGGCAGCGTTTGGCTGCTGCGCCGGGAGCGAGGGCGCGGCGAGCGCCAGGGTGCCAACGAGTACACGGGCGAAGCAGGTGGTGGATCGGCGCATAGCCTGATTCCAATGGTGTGAGGAGGGACTGAGCCGGAAAGGGTATGACACCGGTACGTTCCGGGCAACCTGGACGTTGCGAAGCGGATTATGGGAAATGGGCCTGTGCCGCGACCCGGACGAAATGGCTCGCGGCCGGGACGGTGGCGGCCGTGCGCTCCGGTCAGTGCCCCGGCGGTCCTGCCGGGTGCTTGCGGCAGGCGGGTGGCTGCTCGATGGTGTAGACGAGCGACGCCACACGCCAGCGATCCTGACTCTTTGTCAGGGTAAAGGCGTCCACACCGCAGTGCGACCAATTCGTGCCTCTGTAAAGGTCATACGGCATCCAGACCTGGGCCACACGATCCTGTACCAATGCCGTCGCGCCAAAGCCTCGCTCGGTGAAGTCGGCGGTCTTGCGATGGATGTAGAGCCCCCAGCTTCGCAGCAACGTGCCGCGCATTCCGGCGCCACCCACCACGGCGGAGTCGAGCGTGAGCCGCTTCAGTGTCGTACTGTCACCACTCGAAAGTGCGACAAGCACGGAATCGGCGACGGCGATCACTGCTTTCTGATCTGCAGAAACGTCCTGCGCGAATGCGCCGGGCGCTGCCCCGGTCACGAGGAGTGCGGCGAGGAGCACGACTCGCCACGTCTGATCCAACGGGATGGAAGTCATAGGGAGAGAAGCTACTGCTTCCGGGCCGGGCGGGGTGGCCGCTCGCGGACGTTCCTCCCGGCCGGCGCCCAGCACGTTCTTCAAGCAACCAGCCAGAAACGCCCGATGGAGCTGTCGCCGGAGGATGTTGACGGGCTCAAGCAGGGAGGCGTGTACGACCTCAAGCGCCCACAGCGCGTGTCGGGTTGGTCGCCCGAAACGCTGCAGCGCGTGCTCGACGCGGGACTCATTCGCGTGCAGGTGGAAGGGCTGGGTGGCGACCTGGTCACGCTCTCAGGGGGAGCTACCTTTCATCATGCCCGAACGCCGCTACACCGATGAAGAAGTCGCCGCGATCTTCGAACGGGCCGCCGAGCCCCTACAGCAGTCGCTCCCCGCCCCGGACGGGAGGGGGATGACCCTCGCGGCATTGCAGGAGATTGGCCGCGAGGTTGGCTTCTCGCCCGAGGCGATCGCCCAGGCCGCCCGGAGCCTCGAGCAGCGCGGGAGGCCCGAGTCGCGGACTCTCCTGGGCGTACGTGTCGGCGTGGGCCGCACGGTTGAGGTCGACGGTGCGATCTCGGAGGCCAGCTGGGAGCGACTCGTTGCTGACCTGCGCGAGACCTTTCGCGCGCGGGGTGTGGTGTATTCGGAAGGAGTGGCGCGGCACTGGTCGAACGGCAATCTGCAGGCCCTCGTTGAGCCCACCCCCGCCGGGCACCGCGTCCGGCTCCAGACCATCAAGGGTAATTCGCGCACGATGATGGTCGGCGGACTCGGCGCCCTGGGCATCGCAGCGACCACAATGATTGCGACAGCTGCCGCCGGCACGCTGGGAACGTCCAGTTCGATCACCGGGATCGGCTTGCTCGCCGCCACCGGCGTTGGACTGTTCGCCCTCGGTGCGTTGCAACTGCCGAGCTGGGCTCGCCGACGGAGCGCACAGATCGAAAACGTGCTGACGCGCCACGCCACGGCGAGCATACCGATAGCGCTTCAGGCGAGCGATCCACGATCCGCGGAACAGCCTGACGCCTGAAGCACCAGCTGCTTCTTCTGGCTGGATTTGCCCTGCTTGAATGCAGCTGCGGATGACCGTAGCGAACCGGATCGGCCTCGAGCGTTTTGGCTGTTCAGGGGCAGCTTGAACGCGCATCTCGATCGATGACCAGGACTCATCCCTTCGAGCTAGTACCACCCCCTCCTAACGACCGATGGGCCGGTTGGCGCGGGTGCGATATCGTTTAAGACGTGCTACTGCAACCATTGGTACCACCGTTGTCCCGAGGAGTCTGAATGATGAAAGTGCTTTCGCTGCCCCTGTTCGCGGCACTTGCCGTGATCTCCCTGAGTACACCACTGTCGGCCCAGTCACGCGGTACGGTGACCGGTGCCACCCTTGAAGCCGCCGTGGCGGCACCCGCGGCGACCAGCCGCGCGGTCGTCACCAGCGCCCTCACCTCGAGCGAGGCGATCACCGCAGCCGGCAAGCTGGGTGTGAGTGCGGGCCAGCTCACGGCTCGCGTCGCGGCGCTCGACGACGCATCGGTGAATCAGTATGCCGACCGAATCCTGGCGGGTGGCCGAGCCAACGTCGTGATCAGCACGACAGCCATCATCATCGGCTTGCTGATCCTGATCCTGCTGATCGGCTGACATAGGGTCGCAGGACGCGTAATGCGCCCGGACAAACGGCTGGTCGTCCGACTCACCGCTTTGTCCGGGCTCATTGCGTTTGCCCACGAAGGGACGGCGCAGCCCATTCGATCGCATCCTGCCGCGAACGCGGTGCTGCAGGTGCCCTACGTCGCTCAGTCGGAACTCCTCTGTGGTGGTGCGGCCCTCGCGATGGTCGAGCGATGGTGGGGGCGGCGTGGCGTCTCCGCCGAAGAGTTTGCTCACCTGGTCCGCCCGGTCCAGGGCGGAATTCTCACCAGCGAGCTAGTCGTCGCTGCTCAGAACCGCGGCTGGCAGACCAAAGCGTTCCACGGGGGAGCTACCGTGATACAACAGGCGCTGCGTGACAGCGCGCCGGTGGTTGCCCTGATTCGAGTCGCACGCAACCGGTACCACTACGTTGTCCTCCTCGGCTGGGATGCCGATCGCGTGATCTTCCACGATCCTGCCGTCGCACCGTTCAGGTCGCTCAAGGTCAACGAATTCCTCAAGCGCTGGGATGGTGCCGACCAGTGGGCGCTGGTCGTGCGTCCGCCGTTGGCGACAGCGGTCGTGTCACTCGATGTACGGCCAGCACCGCTCCCCATCGACTCACTCCCGTGCCGGCCCTGGCTGGACGAGGCGGTCGGGGCTGCTGACCGGAATCAGCTCGCCGCCGCCGAGCGCTTGCTCGCCTCGGCCACCACGGCGTGTCCGTCGGAGCCATTGCTCCTCCGCGAGCTGGCTGGCGTGCGCTTCCGCCAGGGACGACAGGTGGATGCAACGCGGCTCGCGAGCGAGTATCTCCGCCGTGCCCCTGCCGACACCCTGGCATGGCAGCTGCTCGCAAGTAGTCGCTACCTCGCCGGTGACGAGCTGGGTGCCCTTGAAGCGTGGAACCGGGTGGGGCGGCCGATGCTGGACCTCGTCGTCGTTGGCGGGAGTGAGCGGATCCGCTTCAGGGTGCTCGCCGACGCGATAGCCGCCAGGCCGGGTCACGTGCTCACCCCTGCGCGCTTGGTGCTCGCCCAGCGTCGGATCGCAGATGTCCCAGCCCTCGCTCTCGCGAACGTGCGGTACGTGGCAGTTCCCGGTGGCGTGATCGAATTGCGCGCGGCGGTGGTGGAGCGTCCCCTGCTCGATCCGTTCCCGCGACTGCTGATCGGCGGCATAGTTGGCGCTGCGGTGCGTCGTGAGATGAATCTCACGGTGGCGACGCCCTTCGGCGCCGGGGAGCGCTGGACTGCGCAGTGGCGCTGGGATGCCGCGCATCCACGTCGGGCGATCCGGCTTGACATTCCCGCTCGGATTGGCGTCCCGGGGGTGGTGGCTGTTGAGGGGAGCAGGGAGGAGTATCGATTCGGAGCGGTGGCAGCTGTGGCTCCGCTGCCGGTCGAGCAGCGTGGCGTCGCTTCGCTTGAGTTCGGCAGTTGGGTGAGCAAGAATGTCGAAGTACTTATCGGTGCCCGCTTCGAGCGCTGGTCCGGGTCGCGTGATTTTCTCCCCCTCACCCTCGGTGGGGCGCTGCACACCAAGCACGAGCGCGTGGTGCTCATCGCCCGGGGGGAACGCGCCGTGCCGCTCCGGCATCAGGCATCCTACGCCAGGATGCAGAGCCGGCTCTCCTGGCGGTCCCCGGTTGGTCCCGCGTCAGTGACCTGGACGGCGAGGATCGGTACCGATTGGGCCTCCTCCTCGACGCCTCGGGGCCTCTGGCCCCTCGCCGGTGGAGATCTGGCGCGAGCGATTCCGTTGCGTGCCCACGCATTGATTGTCGACGGGCAGCTGCCCACGGTGCGTTCGAGCCAGCGAATCGTCTCCGGCGGCTTGGCAGCCGACCGTCCGCTGGCTCACTTCGGCCCGGTGCGTGTCGGGATTGGCGTGTTCGTCGATGCCGCCGAAGTGCGAGTTGCTGCAGCGGGTTCGGCCGGACTGCGGCGCTACCTCGACGGCGGTGCCGGGCTTCGATTCGCCCTCCCGGGGGCACAGCTGGGGGCGCTGCGCCTCGATCTCGCCCGAGGGTTGCTCGCAGACCCACGCTGGGGGCTGAGCATTGGCCTGGAACAGCCGTGGCCGCGTCGCCCACGAGGGATTCAGTAGGCACCCCGGTTGACAAGCGGGCTGTGGGGGCGCTCCTTCTTGGGGTTCCTGCTCACGGTATCTACAGTCCACCTTTGGGGTTGCTGAATGCAATCGCTCCGGCGCGCCGGCCAGCTCCTCTCCCTGCTCGCCGTCCTACCGGGTCTCGCCGTGGCCCAAGGGAAAGCCGCCGAGTACCTGTATGTCTGGACGGGGGATGCCGACTCGACGGAGAGTGACTTTCTCGCGGTGGTCGACGTGCGCCCGGGCTCCCCGCATTATGCTCAGGTCGTCTCGACACTTCCGGTCGGGGTACGCGCAACCGGACCGCACCATACCGAACACCAACTCGAACGCGACCGGATCCTCTTCGCCAACGGTTTCCGGGCGGGCCGGACCTTCCGCTTCGACCTTTCGCATCCCGGACGGCCGAAGCTGCTCGGCTCGTTCACCGAGCTCGGCGGCTTTTCCTTCCCGCATTCCTTTGTGCGACTGGCAAACGGTCATCTGCTCGCCACCTTTCAGGGGCGAGGTCCCCGGAATGTTCCGCCTGGAGCGCTGGTCGAGCTCGATCGGCGGGGACGCCTGGTGCGTGCGAGCAGTGCGAGGTCGGCAGCGTTCGACAGCGCGCAGCTCCGGCCTTACAGCCTGGCGGTGCTGCCGGCAATCGACCGCGTCGTGAGTACCAGTACCGATATGGTCGGCGACTTCGGTGCGCAGCTGCAAATCTGGCGCCTCTCCGACCTGGCGCTGCTGCAGACGATCGAGCTGCCAGCTACCGGTGCGGGCGATGGCCATCCACACGAGGGACACTTGAAGGCCAAGGGAGAGGACCATCACCTTTTCCCCGGCGAACCGCGTGCCCTGGCGGATGGCCATACGGTGCTGCTCGCGACCTTCACGTGTGGTTTCTATCGGGTTACCGACATCGCCGGCCCGAAGCCGCAGGTGGATTTTTTGCGTGCCTTCGCGGGGGAGAACTGCGCGGTGCCACTCCTCATCGGCAAATTCTGGCTCCAGACAGTGCCCGACGAGCACGCCATCCTGACGCTTGACATCAGTGACTCGGCGCACCCCCGCGAGGTTGCTCGGGTCTCGTTCGATTCAACCTTCAAGCCGCACTGGATGGCATACGATCGGGGCGGTTCGCGCCTGGTCGTCAACGACGGCAAGTCGCGGCTGATACTGGTGACGGTTGATGAGCGCACAGGGGCGCTCGTGATCGATCCGGCATTTCGCGACGAAGGCGCGACTTTGTCCGGTGTCTCCTTCGCCCGACCTCGATGGCCCCACGGCGCCTCGGGTGCTGCCGTCCCGCACGGTTCGGTGTTCTCGAGGCCCTAGGCACAGCAAGTTTCGGCAGCCGAATACCTCACCTTTTATCCGGAGTCACCAATGCCGCAGTATGTGATCGAGCGAGATATTCCTGGGGCGGGGAAATTCACCCCGGAAGAGTTGCAGGGGATTTCACAGAAGTCGTGCAGCGTGCTGAACCAATTGGGGCCGCAGATCCAGTGGGTTCACAGCTACGTGACTGCCGACCGGATCTACTGTGTCTATCGTGCTCCGAATGAAGAGCTGGTGCGGGAGCACGCTCGGCAGGGCGGCTTTCCCGCCAATCGA
The DNA here is from genome assembly GCA_031367105.1 of Gemmatimonadota bacterium. Taxonomy (GTDB): domain Bacteria; phylum Gemmatimonadota; class Gemmatimonadetes; order Gemmatimonadales; family GWC2-71-9; genus Palsa-1233. The sequence goes on from JANLPG010000027.1 coordinate 42,564, forward strand.
GTGTCGGAAGTCGTCACGATGATCGACCCGACGACCGCAGAGTGAGCGGTGGTCGAAGCAAGCGGCGTGATCGGCGTGGGAGGGTTGTTCCCACGCCGGTCACGCGCCGGGTCTCTGGGCAAGACCCGGTCAACGACCTCGGCGAGACCAGCCCCAACCGCCGCCGCCGAGCAGGACGACCACCAGGATCACGATGAGCAGAGTGGACATAGTCTGATTCTCCTTGGCGCTGTGTGGGCCTACGCGCGAGCGAACGGTGCATCGAGTCGTCGCGGGCTCCGGGAAACACGATGCTACTCCGGACAACGAAGCGTATCGACCTGACCTACCGGTGCCAATCGCTCAAAGGGACGAATTCATCATCCAATACGACGAGCTTCTGTGCCTGAAGGGAATCCCTTTCCGTTCCTGATTGCCGGTGAACTTCGAGGCGGCGAGACCGCCTGGGAGATCAGGAGCCCGTATTCGGGGTCCCCCGTCGGCCGGGCGGCCGTCGCGACGGCGCGCGACGTGCTGGCCGCGATCGATGCTGCCGTGAGCACCGCTCCCGTCGCGGCGGCGCTCCCCTCGCACGCACGCGCTGCGGTCCTTGACCGTATCGCCGATGGGCTCAGGGTCCGCCGGGAGGAGGTCGCGCGACTGCTCGCGGCTGAAGCCGGCAAGCCGCTGCTGTCGGCACGGATCGAGATCGACCGGGCAATCTTTGTCTTTACGCAGGGGGCCGAGGAGGCGAAACGGATCGGCGGGGTAGTAATGCCGATGGACCTGATGCCGCACGGAGAGCAGCGCTGGGGGATCACCCGGCGCTTCCCGCTCGCACCGATCAGCGCCATCACCCCGTTCAACTTCCCGGTCCTGCTCGCGGCCCACAAGCTCGCCCCCGCCATCGCCTGTGGCGCCACGATGGTGCTGAAGCCACCTCCCCAGGATCCCCTCTCCACCCTCCTGCTCGCGGAGATCATCGCCGACTGCGGTTACCCGGCCGGTGCGCTCTCGGTGCTCCCGTGCAGCACTGATGACGCCGCAGCGCTGCTCGATGATCCGCGAGTCCAGATGATCTCATTCACCGGCTCGGCCCGGGTGGGTTGGATGATCCGGGCCCGGGCACCGATGAAGCGGGTCGCCCTCGAGCTCGGCGGCAATGCCGCCGTGATCGTCGAGCGCGATGCCGACATTGCGCATGCGGTGCGGCGCTGCCTGGTCGGTGGCTACGCCTACGCTGGCCAGTCGTGTATTTCGACGCAGCGGATCCTGGTCCACGAAGCGGTCTACGACAGTTTTGTGGCGCAATTCACGGCTGCGGTTGCGACCCTCCGGACCGGCGACCCGCTCGACGAGGCGACGGATGTCGGCCCGATGATTGACCAGGCCAGCGCGGAGCGCGCCGCGGATTGGATTGCGGCCGCGACCGCGGCCGGCGCGCGGGTCGCGGTGGGTGGAGGTCGACGGGGATCCCTGCTGGACCCGACCGTGTTGCTCGATACCACTGGCACGATGCAGGTGAACTGCGATGAAATTTTCGCACCGGTGACCACCGTGCGCCGCTATGCCGATTTTGAGCAGGCGCTCGCACTGGTGAACGATTCTCCGTACGGCCTCCAGGCTGGACTGTTCACCAACGACATGCGCCGGATCCTTCGGGCCTTCGAGGTGCTGGAGGTGGGCGGGATCATCGTGAACGACGTTTCGGGGTTCCGGGTCGATCATATGCCGTATGGCGGGGTGAAACAGTCGGGTCAGGGCCGCGAAGGCGTCCAGTACGCCATCGAGGAAATGACGGAACTCCGCCTTCTCGTCCTCTCGGGGGCTCGGTGAGATCTGCTCCCTGCTTCCCTCTCTCCTGTTCGAGGTCACAATGAAGTGTCGAATTGCAGTCCTGACGATGCTGCTGGCCGCGGGGTGGAGTGCTGGCCTCACGGCTCAGACCGACGCACAACTGGCGCGGACCGCATTGTTTCGTGCCAAAAAGACCCCTCACGAGGCCGGATTCCGGGTCTTCATCGTCCCGGATATGGAAGGAATGGGTAGCGCAGTCGATTCGCGCGAGGTTCTCGCCGGGAACGAGACCCCGGCCTACGCGGGGCGATCCAGCCCAGATTATTGGGATCGATTCCGGCTGCTGCTGACCAAGGAAGTCAACGCGACCATCGCGGGTGCGCGAGCCGCCGGCGCGCGGTCGTTCGTGGTGAACGAGGGGCACGGCGGCAACCTCTTCGCCAACGTCCTTCCCTGGGACCTGGACACGGCGGCGATGCTCGTGCGTGGCTTTCCGAAGCCGCTGATCATGATCACCGGTATCGACAGCAGTTTCGGGACATTGATGTTCACCGGTGCGCACGCCAGCGCCGGCACCGCCGGGGTGATGGCGCACAACTATGCCTTTGACGCCTTCACGGTGAACGACACCAAGCTGAACGAAGTCGGGATCAACGCCCTGATCGCCGGTGAGATGGGAGTGTCGGTCTCGCTGGTCAGTGGCGATGATGTCCTGATCGACGAGACTCGCCAGATCCTCGGCAAGGAGTTCGTGGGCATCGTGACCAAGCGCGCCGTCGGGCGCTCGGCCGCCATCACGTACAGTCCGGCCAAGGTTCGCGCAATGCTGCAAAGTGGTGCAACCGAAGCGGTGCGCCGGGAGCGCGCCGGGGGGATTCCGCCATTCAGGCTGAAGCAACCGTACCGAGTCGACTTCACCCTCCGCGCCAGCTATCCCGACAGCATTGTGGTGGGCGTCAAGGGATTGCGGGAGTTCAAACTGGAGCAGACCGGCCCGCGGTCGTTCCGGCTGGTGACCAGCAGCGCCCGCGAAATGGGCTATCTCCTCGACGCGATCGAGTCGGTGGTCCTCCGGTGAGCCGCCGCATCCTGCTCGCCGTGGCATTCCTCGCCCCCGGATGGGCGCACGCCCAGAGCCAGACGCCGGCCCCCGCACCCCGCGACACCACGCCACCCGCCGCCTATTATGGCGTCACCGAATACCAGGTGGCGCGACAGAAGCTGGAACGTGATATGCAGCGCACCGGCTTCTCGGTCTACATCATCGGTGATATGGAGGGGCTGGCAGCGGTGGTGCGCAACGCCACCGAGATGCGACCCGAGTTGCGCGGTGGTACCCCGCAGCACGAGCGGTTTCGTCAGGAACTCACCGACGAGGTCAATGCGGTCATCGCGGGTGCCCGCGCGGGAGGCGCCACCCAGTTCATCGTGAATGAGGGGCACGGCGGCACCTTGTTCCGCAATATCCTGGTGGAGCGACTGGATCCGGAAGCCATCCTCATCCGCGGCTATCCGAAGCCGATCGTGATGTCCACGGGGCTGAATCCGATGGTCGACGGAATGATGATCGTCGGCGCACACGCCAACGCCGGCAGTCCCGGCGTAATCGCGCACAGCTATGCCTTCGACTCCTTCACCGTGAACGGCAAGGCGCTCAACGAGGCCGGCATCGCGGCCTTCATCGGGGGTGAGATGGGGATCCCCTTCATCCTGGCCTCCGGCGACGATGCGCTGACCGCAGAAACCATCGCGATGCTCGGACCGATCGAAACTGTCACCGTGAAGACCGCGATGTCGGGGTCGGCAGCGATCGGCCTGTCGCCGGCCCGGGTGCTGCAGCAGTTGCGCGCGGCCGCCGAGCGGGCAGTCCGGCGGACCAAGGCCGGTGCGCTGAAACCGCTGGTGCTCGAGAAGCCGTATCGGGTCCGCCTCTGCTTGCGCCGGCAGTACGCCCGGGACGAGTGGGTGCGGACCACGGTGGGAAAGTTCGACGGGATGAGCGCCGATGGGGCCGATGGCTGCTACGCCTATACCACCTCATCGGCCGAGGCGGTTGGCAACCTGCTCAACCTGATCGAGTGGACGGTGTTGAAGCCGTGAATGGAGCCTGAAGCAGATGTCTCCCTTGGCACTGCTGTGGCAGCTGGGGGGCACGCGCTCGGCTCGCTTTGCGTCGTCGATACCGTCCCGCGCTCCCTTTCGCCAGCGCAACTTCGCGCCCTGGCCGCGCACTCCCGGCAGGTGGTGGCGAATCTGGAACTCCGACGGATCGCAGGAATGTTGGCCGCTGCACTCGACACGGCGCGCACCCTGAGTGGCCTGCTCCCGATCTGTGCGTACTGCAAGCGCATCCGCGATGATCGGGATTACTGGCGCGAGGTCGAAGTGTTTGTGCGCGCCCACGCCCCGGTCGAGTTTTCGCACGGCATCTGCCCGCGGTGTGTCGTCGAGCACTTTCCCGATTTCACAGATGGCCCTTCCACTCTGGCCTAATGGCGAGTCTCGGCGTCGCGCTCCGGGCCCTCCGCCCGAGGGAGGTGATTCAGGCTGGCCGGAATCGTTGGCTACTTCGCCCCGGGTGACATCGGTCCCCGAGCGCCGCTGCCGATAATCATATAATCGTCACGTTCGTGCCCCGCGGCGAGCCAACGATCCATCTCCACCGCGATGGCGGGAATCACTGCCAGGTGTCCGCCCTGCTGCTCCGCAGACTCCATCATCAACCGCGCATCCTTCCGCGCCATCGCGAGCGTCCAAGAGGCATCAGCGAGATCGCCTCCGCGCATCCGCGTCGCGCGAGCCGGTGCCATCGCGACCGGATTGAACCAGTCGAAGATCTGCGCTGCGTCGGTCGCCGGAATCCCGAGCGAGTCGCCGAGCGCAAACATATCGGCAAGGCTCGCGGTCATTCCGAGCAGGAAGAGATTGCCGATCAACTTGATCGAGGCCGCTCGCGAGGGGTCTTCACCGAGGTAGACCAGCTTTCCGGTCATCGGAGCGAGGGCGGGGGCGAGCGCGTCGAAGAGGGCGTGGTCGCCGGAAAGGAGCATCGTGCCGGAGCCATCCAGGGCGTTCGACGGCCCCATGAAGACCGGCGCGTGCTGGTAGCGGATCCCTCGTGCAGCCCAGTGGCGGACGCGGGCCAGCGTCGGTGCCGGAGCCGTCGTGGTATGGTCGACAATGATGCAGTTCTCGCCGATGGCTCCTGACGCACGCTCGAGCACGGCATCGACAGCGGTATCATCCGACACCGTGAGGTGGATGCGCGTGGCACCACGTACCGCCTCGGCAGGATCGTCGAATGCCTTGGCACCGATGGTTTCGAGCTCGCGGGCCTTCTCGGGAGAGCGGTTCCAGACGTTGACTGCTGCTTCTCGTCGGCGGAGGGCCCGGACAAAATTGGCGCCGAGCCGGCCCATCCCCAGAAATGCGATCATCGAATACCCTCCCGGAGCGAGTGAACCGATTCTGTCCCGAATTCTATACCCGGGTGGGCGAGTCTACGTACCTTTCGAGCATCACGCCTGAGCTCGCCGTGCTCAACCTCCGAGGAACCTGCAACTGTCACCCGACCCTTCCGCCCGTTGGCGCACGATACTCGAACCCCACCCGTTGGGTCGGCTTGGCTTCAGCACCTTTCTGGTCGGTGCTGGTCTGCTGCATTTCACGCGACCGGAGGCATACCTGGGGATCATGCCACCGTGGCTGCCGGTTCCGCTGACGCTGGTGTATGTCAGTGGCCTCGCCGAGATGGGAGGTGGGGCGGGGATGCTTCCCCGGCGGACGCGGAAGGCGGCGAGCGTCGGAGTGATCGCCTTGCTGCTGGCAGTCTTTCCTGCCAATGTCCAGATGCTGCTCAACTGGCAGGCACGCGGCGTCACTCCCTGGGCCGAGGCACTGCTCTGGCTCCGACTCCCGCTCCAGGCACTGTTCATCTGGTGGGCGTGGAAACTCCGCACGGTTGACGCGGCTGCTCCTGCCGCTCGACCGCGCTGAGCGAACGTGGCCACCCTCCAAGGAGACGCCGGAAATGGTGGAATCGCTCTGGCAGGACGTTCGCCGCATTCGCTCCACTGCTCCCCTTGTCCACAACATCACGAATTATGTGGTGATGAACACCACCGCCAACGCCCTGCTGGCCGTCGGTGCCTCGCCGGTGATGGCACACGCCATCGAGGAGGTCGAGGAGATGGTCGGGCACGCCGGGGCGCTGGTGCTCAATATCGGAACGCTGAGTGAGTCCTGGATCGTCGCGATGCTCCGCGCTGGGAAAATGGCGCAGGAGCGCGGGATTCCCGTGGTGTTCGACCCGGTGGGGAGCGGCGCGACAAGATTCCGTACCGAGACCGCCCAACACATCCTGCACGAGATCCGGCCGGCCATCATTCGGGGCAATGCCTCCGAAATAGCCTCGCTCGCCGGCCTTGCCGGTGGCGGGAAAGGAGTCGACAGCACGCGATCGACTGATTCCGTCGTCGAACTGGCCCACGCACTGGCGGAGCAGTGGTCCTGCGTGGTCTCGATCAGTGGGGAGACCGACGTGGTGGTGGCGGAAGGCCGAGTCGTACGACTCGCTAACGGACATCCGATGATGACCCGCGTGACTGGACTCGGCTGTACCGCCACGGCGCTGACGGGAGCGTTTGCAGCGGTTAATTCCGTCCCGTTTCAGGCTGCGGCGCACGCGATGGCAGTGATGGGGGTCGCGGGCGAAATGGCAGCGGAGCGCTCAGCCGGCCCGGGCAGCCTGCAGGTGCACTTCCTCGACGTCCTCTATCGATTGAGTGAGTCCGATCTGCGGGAGCGACTCCAGGTGCAGGAAGGGTGAGGGGCGGCGAGCGCGAGCGGTCGCCGGGGGCAGCGATCACGTGAGAATCTGGATCGATGCCGATGCCACGCCGCGGGATGTGAAGGAAGTGGTCTTCCGCGCGGCGAAGCGGCTCAACATCCCCACGGTGCTGGTGGCGAACCACCACCTGCGCCCGCCGGTGGGGAACCCGATGATCTCCGCCGTGTGGGTCAATGGCGGTCCCGACGTCGCCGACCAGCACATCGTGGCGGAGTCCGTAGCGGGCGATCTGGTGGTCACCCAGGATATTCCGCTCGCCGCGCTACTGGTGCCGAAGGGGGTGGCGGTGCTGGACCCCCGGGGGGAGGAACACACCACCGAAACCATCGGAGAGCGCCTGTCGATCCGTGACCTGATGGAGGAGGCACGCTCGTTCGGCGTGCAGACCGGCGGCCCTCCGCCGTGGGATGCCCGTGCCAAGCAGGCGTTCGCCGGCGCGCTTGACCGGACGTTGACCCGGCTGCTTCGGAACAGGTGATGGCGCCGGCTCGACTCGCCATCGTGGCGGACATCCCCGAACTCGCGCGCGTCATCAACGCCGCCTATCGGGTCGAGGACTTCTTCATCGTGGGCGACCGGGTCACGCCGGCCGACCTCGGGCGCCGCATCGGCACGGCTGCAGCGCGATCGAGATCGACGTGGTCAACCTGCGCGAAGAGCTGCCGGCGTTCTACACCCGGTTCGGCTTCAGGCTGGGGGAGTCGATCCCCTTTCCGGAGCCGGAGAAGCTCCGGATCCCGGCGCACCTGGTGCGGTGGACGAAGTCGCTCTGAGCCTACCTTGAACCCTTCCTCGGAATCCTCGTGTTCGCCATCGCCGCGTGCCAGGCATAGGACGCCATCACCACGGCGTTCTTCATCAGGTCGTCGCCCTGGATGGTGTCGAAGAAGTCGAGGTTGCTGTGGCCGCCCTGGCCCGGCGTGCGATCCTGCAGGAACTGGAAGCCGGGGAGGCCGACCTCGTCGAATGAGACGTGGTCGGTGCTCCCCAGGCTCTGGTTGGAGACCACCGTCATCCCGAAGTCGCGGAACGGTGTCATCCACGCGGTGAGCATGTCGCGCGCCGCCTCATTTCCCTGCAGGTAGATGCCACGATACTGCCCCGAGCCGTAGTCCTGGTTGAAGTAGGCCGAGAGCTTCTCGTAGTCGGGTCTGGCGCCGATGGCGGGGTCCTTCGGATTGCCGAAGTGCCGCTTCACGTAGGCCCGCGAGCCGAAGAGCCCCTGTTCCTCACCGGCCCAGAGCGCGATCCGGATGGTGCGGCGCGGCTTCGCGCCCACCGCCGTGAGGATCCGCACAGCCTCAAGCGCCACCGCCACGCCTGAGGTGTTGTCGCTCGCGTTGGGTGAGGCGTGCCAGGTATCGAAATGGGCACCGATCATCACCACCTCGTCCTTGAGGTCGCTCCCCGGGATCTCGCCGATGATGTTCATCGCCTGCTCGACCGTTTCGCCGATCCGGTTGCGCACCTCGAGCTCCACCTTCACCGGAATGTCGCGCTTGAGAATCCGGTACATCCGGTTGTAGTGCTCCGGCGTGATGGCAATCATCGGCGGCGCCGCCAGGATCCCCTCGCGCGACCAGTTGAGCCGGCGTGCGATCGGCGAGGCGTAGCCGCGACAGGCACCGAGCCAGCCGCTCTCGCACTGGAGCACGGCAGCGACGCCCTCCGACTTGTAGAAGGTGAGCTTCTCCTCGGCGGTGAGTAGGTCGGGATTGCGGACCGTCCGCGCGGTGACGGCACGGGGCGGCGTGATCACGCCTTCCTCGATCGCCTTCAGTTCGGCATCGGTCCGACGGGGCACCCCGTTGGTCATCGCCGCGAGGTCGATCGTGGCGGGAGGCGTCACCAGGACCGCCTTCCCCTTGAGGGTGCCGCGGTATTTGTCGAGGTCGGACTTGCCGACCAGGTCGACGATCACCCCCTGCGCGATCACCTTCCCCTCGGTGCTCGGCGTGTGGGAGATCGGGTAGCCGACCATCGGGGTGTAATCGGGCTCGAGCAGGTGAAGCGAGACGTACTCGTTGTCCCAGGTCACGCCGAAGTCCATGAACGGCTCGGCGGTCACGTTCACCAGGCCGATCCGCCCCATCTCGCCCTTCAGCCAGGTCTGGGCCCGCTGCATATCCTGCGAGAGGGTGAGCCGCGCCCCGAGGACGTCGGTCATGTAGCTCTCGAAGTCCATCACCCGCGATCGCTGGAGGCCTTCCTCGCGGATCTTCGCCACCATCGCCCAGTCGACCGAGGGGGAGTCACCGGTGACCGCGGCGGTCAGGAGCAGGAGCAGGGCGGTCGCGAAGGGCCTGAGTCGGCTCAGCATGGGATGATCCTCGGCGGGTACCACGGGGGGCGTGCGGGGGACCCCAAAGGTGCGAGGCGACCGGGGAAAAGGGAACGGGGTGCCATTCCGTCGGGTCCAGGTCGCTGGCCGCGTGGCTAAATATATGGAGGCCGGGCAAGTCTCCCGGGAGTCCCGAGCAGAGGAATCGGTGCGAAGCGCACCCCACCACGGCTGCCCCCCCAGTCCGAGGAGAGATCGTGAAATGGTCCGACGAGTTTGCCATCGGCATCGAGCATATCGACACCCAGCACAAGATGCTGTTCCAGATGGCAGAGGATTTCAGCATTGCCCTCGTGGAAGCGCGCGGTGAGAACGTCTACGGCGAGTTGCTTCGTTCGATGACGCTCTATGCCCAGGCGCATTTCGGTTTCGAGGAGAGTTGCATGGCGCGGCATCGATGTCCAGCTCAAGCAGGCGATTACCTCGTCTTCGTGATCGCCCGGTCCATCTTCCGGGCGTGACGGCCGAGATACCAGCTGAGCGCACCGGCGGCCACCGCAGCGGCCAGCAGGAGCTTGCGGGCGTTCGCGGTTTCGGCCCAGATCAGGATCGCTGCCAGCAAACAGAACACTGCTCCACCCAGAAGCCCGGCGAGCCGAAGGGTGCGGGATCGCAGCTGCTTCTTGCTCGGTCGCACAGCGATCACCATCAGGGCAAGGCCCCAGGCAAAGATCAGCCAGCCGAGGATCTGCAGTTCTGGGGCATTGGACACGGTGGATTCCTTCTGGCCGGGGTGAGGCTACAACGGTAACCGGTGGACGCGCCGAATGGAGACTTCGGCACAGGTGCGAGCGGGATTCACTTCTGTCGTCACCGGCCTCGGGATGCGAGTTCTTGCCACCACCACGGCACCGAGGGCGCGGATGACCGAACGCGAAGGAAAGATCGCCATCATCCTGAACGCCGGTTCCGGGAATCGGCCCCACGAGGAATCGGGGGAAACCATCGCTGAGCTCTTCCGCTCGGCCGGCCGGGCCGTCGAACTCACGCTGACTCATTCGCCAGATGAAATCATCGCCTCTGTCGAGCGGGCTGTCGCGGCCGGCGCTGCTGCCATCGTGGCCGGCGGCGGTGATGGCACGGTGAATTGCGTCGTGGCGGCATCCCGGGGCAGCGACATCCCGCTCGGCATCCTTCCGCTCGGCACGCTAAACCATTTTGCCAAGGATCTCGGCATTCCGCTTGAGCTCGAGGCGGCCGTCCGGGTGATCCTCGACGGGCGAACGACTCGGGTCGACCTGGGTGAGGTCAATGGCCACTGCTTCCTGAATAACGCGTCGCTCGGGCTCTATCCTCGCGTGCTGCAGATGCGCGCGAGATTCCCGGCGAAGGGTGTGGGGAAGTGGATCGTGGCGGCTTGGGCGACGCTTCGCGTGCTGCGACACAACCCCCAGTTGGTGCTCCAGCTTTCGGTGGACGGTGAGGTGGTGACGCGACGAACGCCCCTGGTGATGATCGGGAACAATGGGTACCGAATGAACGGGCTGGATGCGGGGGTACGGGACTCGCTCGCCGACGGGGAACTGGCCATCTACGTCGTGCGCGCGACTGGGCGCGGAGCCTTGCTGCGGCTCCTCTGGCGGCTGCTTCGGCGGGGGGAGGCTGCCGATGCCCTGGAAGTGCTCCGTGCGGTGCAGGTGACAGTCAGGCCGCGGCACCCCGAGGAGCCGGTGGCATTCGACGGCGAAGTGGCGGTACTGCAGGCACCGCTGGAATTCCGGCTCCGACCGCTGGCGCTTCGGGTACTGGCGCCAGCGAGGGAAGGGTAGGGGGCTAGCGGCCCTTCGCCTTTAGTTTCCGGGCCTTCGCGAGGGCGACGCCGGCACCCACCACTGCGGCGGCACCGATAAAGGCGGCCGCAACCTTCTTGGCCTTGATGCGTTTTGCCTCGCGGCCTGAAACCTTGTCGGCAAGGGCCTTTACTGCGGTCTTGGCGGTCGCGGTGCCCTTCTCAACCTTCTTGGTCGCATCCTTGACCACCTTGCGAGCCGTCTTCTTGATCGTCATCGTATCCTCGTCTGCGGGAGATACTCAGCCACAATCCTAACGGTATAGTACGACGCCTTGCTCCGCCCCTTTGACACCCGAGCCCCGCCCACGCTCGCCCGCCCCGACCGCCTGTGCCGTTTCATTCCGCCTTCATCATCCCCTCACTATTGCCGTGATAACCTCAGGGCGTCAGTCCACGTGTACCGACGAGCGTACGTCGTGACGAACCACAATGTGCCCAGTCTCTGCCCCTCGCAGGATGTCCGCCCGGTCACAGAATTCCGAGCGCACACGTCGGCATTCCTGGAACAGATCCGCGCCACCAAGCGCGCCGTGATCCTGACGCAGCGCGGGCGGAGCGCCGCCGTACTGCTCGATGTCGCGGTGTACGAGGAGCTTCTTGGCGAGCTGGCCCTGCTCCGCCAGAGCCTCGAGCCGGAAACGCGCCACCCCCCCGCGTCAGACGATGGAATCCCCGAGCGCCTGGCAGAGCAACTGCGCTCGCGCCCCCTCGCGTAAGGACGCTCAAATCGTGACCGCCACCACCACCGCGCCCACTCCCGTATCGTCCCCGCCGCACGCCGTGCGCCTTGCCGAACACACCATCGAAATCGTCTCCGATGCCGGGGAAGGGGCCCAAAAGTGCGGGCAGATCTTCGGGGCTGTCTCCGCCAAGATGGGGAACGGCGTCTGGACTGTGGAGATCATCCCGGCCGAGATCCAGCCTCCCCCCAGGGTGCCCGAAGGCGCCAGCGGTTACCGGATCCGGATCGGCGAGGGACCGATCACCAACTGGGGCGACGCCACCAACCTCGCCCTCGCCTTCAACGAACAGGTGCTGCTGGCACGCCACCGACTCGGCGCCCTGGCGCCGGATGCGGTTCTGCTCGTCGAGGATAAGTGGGCCACCGACGACGACGCTGACATCCGCGCCGCCTGGGGGGCGGGAATGGCGGAGCTCTCGCAGCGCTCCTATCGCATTGTCCCGGTCCCGATGGAGGTCGAGTGCCTCACCATCGTCGACAATCCCCGGAAGGGGAAAAACATGTTCGCGCTGGGGATGCTGGCCTACATCTACAGTCGGGACCTGGAGCGCATCAAGGAGCAGATCGCCTACGCCTTCCGCAAGAAGAGTGAAGCGGTGTATGACCAGAACGTGGCGCTGCTCAACCTCGGGCATACGTGGGCGGAAACGCACATCGATTTTCGGGTCGAGGTGGCGCCAGCGCCGATCACCGAGGCGCTGGTCGTGATGAATGGCAACGAGGCACTGGGCCTCGGGGCAATCGCGGCAGGGATGGAGCTCTGCGCGATGTACCCGATCACTCCCGCCACCTCGGTCTCCCACTACCTTGGCGAAGTCTTCGACCGGTTCGGCGGCATCGTCCATCAGGCCGAGGACGAGATCGCTGCGGTGGGCGTCGCCATCGGCGCTTCCTATGCCGGGAAGGTGGCGCTCACGGTCACGTCCGGGCCGGGCCTCGCCCTCAAGACCGAGTTCCTCGGCCTCGCGGTGATGACGGAGATTCCGCTGGTCCTCATCGACGTCCAGCGCGGCGGACCGAGCACTGGCCTCCCCACCAAGGTGGAGCAATCGGACCTCTTGGCGGCGCTCTTTGCCTCGCCCGGTGACGCGCCCCACGTGGTGATTGCCCCGGCTACGATCGAGGAGTGCTTCCACGTCATGGTGACCGCGCGCCGCATCGCCGAGTCGTTCCGCACGGTGGTGATGGTACTCACGGATGCCAACCTCGCGACCGGGGTGACGCCATTCCCACGACCGCAGCCCGACGCGCGCTGGCAGGCGGAACCGCCCGACCTTGCCCCGGTTGCGACCGGTCAGAAGGCCTATCAGTGGGACCCGGAAACCGGGCTGTCGCGGCGGATCATCCCTGGCCAGCCTGGCGGCGCCTACACGGTCACTGGGCTCTCCCACGACGAGGGGAGCAAGGTCGCCTACAGCTCTGGCGTGCATCAGCGCAGTTCCGCGATGCGGAGCCGGAAGCTCGCCGTGTTGCAGAGCCTGCTGGTGCCACCCACCAGCTATGGCGCCGACGAGGGCGACCTGTTGATCGTCGGCTGGGGGAGCACCAAGGGGGCGATCGAGGAGGCCGTCGACCGGGCGCGCAAGGAGGGGATGCGGGTTGCGTCGCTCCACCTCCGCTTCCTCTCACCGCTGGAGCCGGGGCTGAAGGCGATCTTCGCACGATTCGCGAGGGTGTGCGCCGTGGAAATCAATTACAGTGACGAACCCGGCGATCCCTTCATCACCGACGAGAACCGCCGCCGTGGCCAGCTGACCTGGCTCCTGCGCGCGACCACGCTGGTCGATGTCGACTGCTGGACGCGCGTGCCGGGTGAGCCGCTGCGCCCTGGGTCGATCGTCGACGCGATCCGCGAGCGGATGCCGCGCGGAGGTGCAGTATGAGCACCCGCTGCGGACTCCTGCCGGTGCTCCAGGCCGATGAGCTCGAGGAGCCCTATGAGATCAGTGACTATGAGGGCGCCCGTGCGCGCTGGTGCCCGGGTTGCGGTGACCACTCGATTCTGGCGGCGGTCCAGAAGCTGCTCGCCGCCGAACAGCTCACGCCGGAACAGACGGTGTTTGTCTCGGGGATCGGCTGCTCGAGCCGTTTCCCGCACTACCTCAAGACCTACGGCTTCCACGGCATTCACGGCCGCGCGCTGCCGGTGGCCACCGGGATCAAGCTGACGCGCCCCGACCTCACGGTCTTCGTGGTAATGGGCGATGGCGACTGCACGTCCATCGGTGCGGCGCACTGGGTCCACGCGCTGCGATACAACGTCAACCTCACCGTGCTGCTGCTCGACAACGGCATCTACGCGCTCACCAAGAACCAGACCTCTCCCACGACGCCGCAGGGCTTTCCAACCAACACGCAGCCGCACGGCAGCTGGCTCCCGCCGCTCAACCCGCTCTCCGTGGCGCTGGGGGTCACCAACGCCTCCTTTGTTGCGCAGACGGCCGAGTGGGCACCGGCGCACCTCTATGCCACGCTGCGCACGGCCTACCATCACCGCGGGCTGAGCTTTGTGCGGATCCTCCAGCGCTGCCCGATTTATTCGTCGGCAGTGTACCAGGCCGCGGTGCAGGATCCGGCGCGCATTGCACTGCTGACGCACGACGACGGCGTGGTGGTCCCCGATCTCGAGAAGCTGTACCAGACGCAGGTGGCCCACGACCCGCACGATCTGGATGCGGCCCGCCGGATCGCGGATGCGACGGATCACATTCATCTCGGCGTGCTGTTTCGCGACCCGTCCCGGCTGCGCTACGACGAGATCCGTCGGGTGCCGCCGCGGACCGCCGATGAACGCGTCACCCTGATCAATACGGAGCTCGACCGCTATGCCGTCTGATGCGCGATTTACTGATGCCCTGGTCGCAATGTCCCGGCCCATCGCCGAGTTTCGCGCCATCATCCAGGGCGCGCTCGCGCGGGCCGAAGCATTCCTTGCCGAGCAGGCCGCCAGTGAGGGTGAACGGGCGAATCGTGCCACCATCGAGCTGGGCGGCTTTGCTGCTGGCCGGGTTGACCCGGCCCGGTTCGCGGCCCTCTTCCCGGCGGTGCCCGCCGCCGAGCCCGCCGCTCTCGCCGCCCTCGATCGTGCCATCGTGACACTCCGGGCCATTCGCGATCGCGGTCCCGACGCCTTCCTGATTGACCTTCCCCGGGGCGGTCGCCTCGGCGTCCGGATCGGCGATGCCCTGGCCGAGATCGGACGCGCCTTCGGCGCCGTCATCCTGGCCGACGTGGTTCGCAGCGGGCGGTATCAGGCGACTGAGCACGATCGCCTGCTCGATCCGCTTGAGTTCCATCAGTGGAGCAAGGCCGAGCGTCGCTACGCCCCACCACTCATCGTGTCGCTTGATGGTGCCGATCTGCACGCCGGTGCCTTGAGCGACTACGCCGACGGCCGCGAGAAGCTCGTGCTGGTGGTGCGCGGAGCGGTGGCACCGGCGCCGCTGGTGCGCTGTGTCACGCCGGGCACCCTCGTCCTGCAAACCACCGATGGCAGTGGACTCGACCGGGTCGCTGCGTTCGATGGGCCGGCGGTGGCGGCGGTGATGGTCGAGGGGGCGGCGGTGTTCTTCCACGATCCGGCTGCGGGTCGCGAGTCGTGGCAACGGCTCACGGTTCGCACCCTCGGGGAGACACCCAGGCATGCAGTCGGGGGAATGAGTGTGTGGCAGATGTCCCAGGACCAGACCGTCCTCGGCGATCTGGCCCGCACGCCGTTCTCGATTCCGGTGATCGGGGGAAAGGCCACGGTTGCGGTCGGGGCCGATGACGCCGTCGACCGGATTGCTGCGTGGCTGCTCGGCCAGAACGGACTGCAGGGGAGCTGACCCCAATGCGAGCGCTGACGGTATGACGCTTCACGCAATCCTGATCCTCGGCGGGGTCGGGCTGGTCTTCGCGGTGTTCATCGCGCTGGCCAACAAGCGTCTCTGGGTGTGGGAAGATCCGCGTATCGAGATCGTCGCGTCGATGCTGCCGAACGCCAATTGTGGGGCGTGCGGCCTGCCGGGATGCCGTGCTTTCGCAGAACAGGCGGTCGGGGGCCACATCGCCCCGAGTCAGTGCACGGTGGGGAGCGACGACGTGCACAAGGCGATCGCCGGCTTCCTCGGCGTCGATGCCGGTGCTGCGGTTCGGCGCGTGGCGAGGCTCCACTGCGCGGGCGGACACGACGTCGCGGAGAGCCAGGCGGAGTATCGGGGACTCGCCACCTGTGCGGCTGCCGCCGCCGTGGCTGGGGGCGCGAAGGGTTGTGCGTGGGGATGCCTCGGGCTCGCCGATTGCGAGCGCGTCTGCGACTTCGACGCCATCGCGATGAACGAGGCCGGATTGCCGGTGGTCGATCCGGCGAAGTGCACGGCGTGTGGAGACTGTGTCGAAGCGTGCCCCAAGGGGCTGTTCACCCTGCTTCCCGCCAACGAGCCGTTGCTGGTGCAATGCAAGAACCTGCTCACCGGCGACGCGGTACTGGAGCAGTGCAGGGTGGCGTGCACGGCGTGTGGCAAGTGCGTTCAGGATGCCGCACCGGGGCTGATCAGTATCGCCAGTGGTGTGGCCGTCGTGAACTATGCGCTGGATGCGCAGGCTGATCGGCGCGCGGTGGAGCGCTGTCCGACAGGTGCGATCGTCTGGCTGAGCGGGGCACAGTTCGCCCGCGTGCCGTCTTTGGCAGGGAGTGAGGAAGCATGACATCGATCCTACAGCCCCGGCGCGGCGCCAAGGCGCCTGAGCCGCCCGCGTATCCCGGCACGCTCGAGGCCCTCGATGGCAGCGGAGCCATCGTGGCGATGGAGACCGCCGCAGGCGAGGCCGCGGGCGCCTACCCGATCACGCCCTCGACCCAGATGGGCGAAGGATGGGCCGCCGCGGTTGCCGAAGGGAAGCTGAACGTCTACGGTCGCCGGCTGCTCTTCTTCGAACCCGAAGGCGAACACGCGGCCGCGGCCGTCACCGCCGGGATGTCGATGTCCGGCCTGCGCTCGGCGAATTTCTCGAGTGGGCAGGGTATCGCCTATATGCACGAATCGCTGTACGCGGCGGTGGGGAAACGGCTGACCTACGTGCTCAATGTGGCCGCGCGCGCGATGACCAAGCAGGCGTTGAACGTTCACGCAGGGCACGACGACTACCACGCAGTCGACGATACCGGATTCTTCCAGCTCTTCGCCAAGGACGTGCAGGAGTCCGCCGACCTCAACCTGATCGCCCACCGGATCGCCGAGTTGTCGCTCAATCCGGGGATCATTGCGCAGGACGGCTTCCTCACCTCCCACGTGATCGAATCGCTCCGGCTCCCCGAGCGGGAACTCATCAAGTGCTACCTCGGCGACCCCGCCGACCGGATCACTTCACCAACGCCCGCGCAGCGGATGGTGTTCGGCGAGACCCGCCGCCGCATCCCGGAGATGTTCGACCTCGACTACCCGGCGATGCTCGGCGTGGTCACGAACCAGGACAGCTACGCGCAGGGCGTCGCGGCCCAGCGGCCATTCTACTTCGATCATATCGTCGGCCTGACCGATCAGGCCTTCGACGAGTTTGCCGCCCTGACCGGTCGCCGCTATGCCCGGGTGGGCGCCTACCGCCTCGAGGATGCCGAGTACGTCATCGTGGGGCAGGGCTCCGTGGTCTCCAATGCCGAGGCGGTCGCCGACTACCTCCGCGCGAAGCGCGGGCTGAAGGTCGGTGTCCTCAACCTGACGATGTTCCGGCCCTTCCCGGCCGATCTGCTGAGTCACGCGCTGGCGGGGAAGCAGGGCGTCGTGGTCCTTGAGCGCACCGACCAGCCGCTAGCCGTCGACCCGCCGCTGCTGCGCGAGATCCGGTCGGCGATGTCGCAGGCAATCGAGAACGGCCGCGTTCCGAGGGGTGGCGCCGTTGCGTATCCGGGAGTCGCTGCGCTTGGCGCCGAGAGGGTGCCCGACTTCTTCTCCGGTTGCTTCGGTCTCGGAAGCCGCGACCTGCAACCCGGGGATATTGTCGCCGCGGTCGACAATATGCTCCCCGGCGGTGCGCGCAAGCGGCAGTTCTACCTCGGCATCGATTTCATCCGTGCCGACACGCGGCTCCCCAAGCTCCAGATCTGGCAGGAGCAGCTGCTCGACAGCTATCCCGGTATCGGGGGGCTCTCATTGCACTCCGCCGGAGATCTCAACCTCCTCCCGGAGGGCTCGACGGCGGTCCGGATCCATTCCGTGGGTGGGTGGGGTGCCATCACGATGGGTAAGAACCTCGCGATGACGGCCTTCGAGCTGTTCGGTATGCACATCAAGGCCAACCCGAAGTATGGCTCCGAAAAGAAGGGTCAGCCCACCACCTTCTACGCCGTGCTGTCGCACGCGCCGGTGCGACTCAACTGCGAACTGAAGCACGTCGACGTCGTGCTCTCTCCCGATCCGAATGTCTTCCGTCACAGCGATCCACTCGCCGGCCTCGCCGAGGGCGGTGTGTTCGTGATCCAGAGCGATCTCGACCCGCAGGACTTCTGGGCCACCCTCCCGGCCGGGGCGCGCGCCACCATTCGTGAGCGCAAGATCCGGGTCTTTGTCCTCGATGCCTTCGCGATTGCGCGAGAAGAGGCCTCGGATGTCGAGCTGCGCTACCGGATGCAGGGGGCGGCGTTCCTGGGGGCGTTCTTCAACACTTCGCCGATCCTGCAGAGTGAGGAGACGACCGAGGCCCGGCTGTTCGAGGGGATCCGGGCCCAGCTGAAGAAGAAGTTCGGTCATCGTGGTGCGGCGGTGGTAGAAGACAATGTCCGTGTGATCCGTCGCGGATTCGACGAGGTGCTCGCGGTGGTCTCCTGCGCGATCGAGGCAAGCAACACTCCGGGGCTGGTGCCTCACATCCCGGCAACGCTCAACCTGCTCGACGCCGAGCCTGGAATCGGGAATCCCGGGCGGTTCTGGGAGCAGGTCTGCTCGCTCTGCGCGATCGGCCAGGACGGCATCGCCGATCCGTTTGCTGCGATCAGCGCGATACCGGCGGCCACCGGCGTGGTTCGCGATATGAGCGGCGTCCGGATGGAGATCCCGTCGTTCGTCGCGGCGAACTGTACTGGTTGCGCCCAGTGCTGGACCCAGTGCCCCGACGCCGCGATTCCCGGGTTGGTCAACAGCGCGGAGGAGGTGCTCAACGCAGTGATCGGCAACACCGACAACGGCGATCGCCTGGAGCGGCTCCGGCCGGTTACCAAGCCGTGGGGGAAGGAGGTTCAGAAGCTCCTGGTGTTGGAGCCGTCGCTCGCGGTGCCGGAGGCATTCGCCCGGGCCTATCAGGTAGTTGCCGACAAGATGCCCTGGAACGCGGAGCGGCGAGCCGCCACGGACGAGGAATTCGGCCTGGCACAGGCACGGCTGGCCGAATTCCCGCTGGCGCGGACCCGGCCATTCTTCGACGCCCTCGAGACGAAAGAGAAGGGAACCGGCGGGCTGCTCTCCGTCACCGTCAACCCCGAGGCCTGCAAGGGATGCAACCTCTGCGTTGAGGTCTGCCCCGATGGCGCTCTGGTGACCATCCGGCAGGATGACGCTTCACTGGACAAGCTGCGGCGCAACTGGAAGGTGTGGCAACGGCTTCCCGACACCGATAACCGCTTCGTCAACGTCTCCGATGTCGACGAGGGGATCGGCGTGTTGTCGTCGCTGTTGCTCAAGAAGGCGACCTACCGCTCGATGGTGGGTGGTGATGGTGCCTGTATGGGATGCGGCGAGAAGACGGCGGTGCACCTGATCGTCTCGGCGATCTTTGCCTCGATGCAGCCGCGGGTCCAGCGGCACGTGGCGCATCTGGATGAGTTACTCGTCGTACTCGATGCGCAGGCGCGGGAACTGCTCGCCTCGGGCGCTGATCTGGAGGCAGCAGCGCGTGCCGG
>JANLPG010000038.1:0-3558 GCA_031367105.1 Gemmatimonadota bacterium
GTGCTGGCCACGCTGACCGGCCGCTACTTCGCGATGGACCGCGACAAGCGCTGGGAGCGTACGCGGCTGGCCACCGATGCAATGCTGCACGGAACCGGCGTGCCGACCAGCGACGCGGTGACCGGGATTCGTGAGGCCTATTCGCGCGGCGAAACCGACGAATTCATCAAGCCGCTCATCCTGATGCGTGGGGCCGAACCGGTCGCCTCGATCCGTCCGGGCGATGGGGTCTACTTCTTCAACTACCGTTCCGACCGGATGCGCCAGATCGTCGCGGCGCTCTGTGTGCCAGGCTTCGACGGATTTGATGCGGGCACGGTGGCCCCGCTGCCGGCCGCAACGATGACGCAGTATGACGAAACCTTCCCGATGCCGCCGGCGTTTCCGCCGTTCTCGATGGCGCGAATCCTGGCGGAGGTATTGAGCGTCGTAGGAAGGACGCAGTTCCGGACCGCCGAGACCGAGAAGTACCCGCACGTGACGTATTTCTTCAATGGTGGCCGCGAACCACCCTACCCGGGGGAAGAGCGCGAGCTGGTGGCGTCGCAGAAGGTGGCGACCTACGACCTCGCTCCGGAGATGAGTGCTGCCGGCATTACCGATGTGCTGACGCGCGCGCTCGCGAAAGGCGAGCACGATTTCTATCTGGTGAACTTTGCCAACGCCGATATGGTGGGGCACACCGGCGTGATGCCGGCGGTGATTCGTGCCGTCGAGACCGTCGACACCGCGTTGGGCCGGATTCTGCCGGTCGCCGAACGCGCCGGTGTCCGGCTGCTGGTGACGGCGGACCACGGCAACGCCGAGATGATGATCGACCCCGTGACGGGTGGGCCGCACACGGCGCACACCACCAATCCGGTTCCATTTCTGACGGTGGGCGACGCTGTCGCCGGCCTGCGTGCCGGCGGTGCGCTCTGCGATGTCGCCCCAACCATTCTTGCCCTTCTCGGCCTTGAGCAGCCAGCTGAGATGACCGGGCGTTCCCTGCTGCTCTGACAGGTGTGTGTGATGCGTCGGTTTCCGCTCCTCGTGCTGACCTCGCTCCTCGCGACCGCTCCGGCAACGGCGCAAGTCGGCCACGACCCGGCCCTCTCGCCGTATCGCGATATCCGCAGCGGGCGCTACCTCGAGCTCTTCGGTGGCAAGATCTTCGGCAGCGGCGGGTCGATTCCGGTCGGCCCGCGCGACGGGATGGTGGTGGGCGCGCGGGTCGACTTTCGCGCCAAGAACACCATTATGGTGGCCTTCGGCGGCTGGTACGCCAACACCGTGCGCAACATCGTCGACGCCGATGACTCGGTGGCCACACGGGTGAAGCCGGCCGTCCCGCATCACCTCTTCGGTGGCGAGGCGACGCTGCAATTCAACATCACCGGGGGGAAGTCCTACCGCGGACTCGCACCGTATTTCGGGGTGGGGCTCGGTGTGGTGAAGGGGCAGAAGACCCCCGCCGCCGACACTTCCGGATACGCCTTTGGTACCAAGCTCTATTTCGCGCCCTTCCTGGGCACGCGGGTGATGCTGGGGCAGCGACTCTTCATCAAGGCCGAGGGGAAGGCATACTTCTGGAGCTTGAAGTACCCGATCAGCTACCTCGATGAGCCGAGCAAGCAGCCGGGCACCGGGGACGTGATCAATGCGGTCAACACCCGCGGACGGAAGAGTCAGTACGTCCCGGCGCCGGCGCTGCTATTCGGCGTCGGCATCGCCTTCTAGTCCTCGATGATGCGCTGTTCGCTGACCCGGGCGATCGCGTTCCACGCGAGCCACCAGTACCCCGACGCCGTGGCGCACGGGCACCTCTACCGGATTGCGGTGACGGTCACGGGGACGCTCGATCCGGTCACGCGCAGCGTGGTTGAGCTGGGGACGCTGGACGAGATTCTGACCCAGACGCTCACGAAGCGGCTCGAAGGTCGCCATCTTAACGAGGTGATTGCCGCCGCTGGCTCAGACGCGCGGTGGCCGACGTGCGAGGCGATCGCGGCGTGGTGCTGGCAGGAAGTCGCCAGCCGTCTCCCGGTTGAGGTACGCCTTCAGCGTGTGCGCGTCGCTGAAGACGACACCCTCTGGGCAGACTGTACTGGCCCAGGCTGAATCCCCTGCTCTATCGTTCGGAGGCTCCGATGCCCCGTCGTCGATCTCTGGCCGTGACTGCGGCCGCGCTCCTCACTCTGCTGAGCGCGGGCGGCGCAGGCTCCCTTGCAGCCCAGCGCAGCTACGATGAATCACGGCTGGTGATCGGCGTGGCCGGCGGATGGATCGGCGGGAAGTCGCTCTGGAGTGTGCGTCAGCCAGTGACTGCAGCGGCGCCGCAACCGGATCTCTTCGACCTCCATCGCGAACTGCGCTCGAACATCACGCTGGCGGGGCAAGGGACCTTCTTCCCCTCGCCGCACATCGGAATTACGGGGGAGGCGACCTACCTCGGGATCGGAACCCGCGACCAGTGCGCCCTGATCAACTCCTCCGGCGACTTCGCCAACGAAGCGGCGTGCCGCGCTATCAATGGTGACAACCGCTCGGCCTCTGGCGTCGCGCTGTTGGCGGGAGTGGTCTTGCGGCCACTCTCGCGCTCGATGCTGCAACCGTATCTCCGCGTGCTGGGCGGAGCGGCACTGGTGCCGCGCAGCACCGTCGATCTCGTGGCGGTGTTCGGCACGGCCAGCGAGGGGGCGTTGCCGATCTACATCGGTAACAAGTCGCGCCAGCTCCGTCCGAGCGGCGCGCTCGCCTTCGGGATCGCCACGGCACCGCGTGTCGGCTACCAGCTCCGGCTCGAGGCGCGGAGCACGTGGGTTGATCTGCTGGTGGTCACCGCAGCGAATCCGCGGGAGAATATGCCGGCCACTTCCAAGGGGAAGTACATCGCCTTACCGAGCATCACACTGGCACTGGATGTGGTCCTCGAGAAGCGACGCGGCCGCCGGTACTGATGGCAACGGTGTGACCATCCCCGACAGGCACACTGTCAGCGAGGCGGCGAGAGCGATCGTCGCCTCGGTTGGCATCCAGCCCCCGTTGCGCGTCCCGCTCGCCGACAGCGTGGGGCACGTGCTCGCCGAAGATGTTGTCGCGCCGATCCCGCTACCGCCGTGGACGAACGCGGCGATGGATGGCTATGCCGTGCGCGCGGCCGATGTGCTCGGTGCCAGCGACAGCGCACCGATCTCGCTCCGGGTCGTGGCGGCGGTCACTGCGGGAGATCGACCGACCAGCGAACTCAACCCTGGCGAAGCGGCGCGGGTGTACACCGGCGCGCCGGTGCCAGCGAATGCCGACTCGGTGATCCGGCAGGAAGACAGCGATCGCGGCGTCGACGAGGTGGTGATCCGGAACAGTCGAGATATCGGAGCCAATGTGCGCCCGGCCGGGGGCGATCTGCAGCAAGGCACCCTGGCACTCGCGGCGGGAACGGTGATCGGTCCGCATCAGCTGGCATTGCTGGCGGCACTCGGCGTGGCGCATCCGGTGGTGCATCGCAAGCCACGCGTGGGCATTCTCACGGGCGGCGATGAACTGGTGTCGCTCGATCGACGCGAGCAGATCCTCAGC
>JANLPG010000091.1:0-13374 GCA_031367105.1 Gemmatimonadota bacterium
CTCCTGGCGAGGCGGGTCGCGCGACATCTACATCCTGTCACTCGACGGGGGTCCGATCGAGCGCGTGACGAACACGCCGGCGCAGGAAGGGTTGCCGAAGTGGTCGCCCGATGGCGCGACGCTGACGTTCATATCGGTGACACCTCCCTCCAGGATTTTTCTTTCCCATCGCGGCAGCAACGGCGAGTGGCAGACTACAACTCGGCTCAACGAAGGCTATTGGAGTCAGTGGTCACCCGACGGCAGCCTGCTCTCGTATGCGACCTCGCTCAACGGCGGCAACTTGCGAGTTGTCCCCACGGACAGCGGGGCAGCTCGCAACCTCTACGACGAGAGGCGGCCCGGTGCACCACTCGCCGAAACCTCGTTCTGGAGCGACGACGGCCGCACCGTCTACTTCAAGAGTCACGCCGCGAGTGGCGCTGCGTCGATCTGGTCGATACCGGTTGGGGGTGGCACACCGCAGCACGTGCTCGACCTTGGCGACGAGCGCCTTCGCTCCGATCGCTATGGCTTCCGGATCGCGCAGGGGAAGCTCTATTTCACGCTGTACGATCGACAGAGCAATATCTGGGTGATGGATATGACTCGGTAGGATCGGCGATTCCCTGTCCGGGACAGTAGATTTTGGCGGGAAGGCGGTGGAACCGTTCTGGGCCCGGCGGAGCAAGCCGAACAGGTAGCGACTTCGATGATCGATCATCGATTCCGGAGGCACTATGGCAGTCAGGGAGATCCACACCGCCTCGATACCCGTCACGCCGGGGCAACGCCCCCGCGACGATGAGCTCGACCTCTTCGGTCTGACTCACACGGGAAAGGTCCGCAAGTCGAACCAGGACCACTTTCTGCTCTGCACCGTGCATCCCCAGGTCCTGGTGCACAACACTTCGTTGCCCAACCCGGAGTCACTCCCGCTGCTCGGCGATCGACTCGCCACCATCCTGCTCGTGGCCGACGGGGTCGGTGGCCGTGCTGCCGGTGCCGATGCGTCGCAACTCGCCGTTGAGACCATCACGAACTATGTCTCGAGCACGTTGCGCTGCTACCACGCGGCGGGCTCTGCGCACGAGGGCGAGTTCGAGGAAGCGCTCCGTACGGCGGCGATCGGCGCGCACGCTGCCGTGAAGGCCGAAGCCGCGACCGTCAGCGATCACGACGGGATGGCGACGACGTTGACGCTCTGTATCGTGATCTGGCCCTGGGTCTACGTCGTGCAGGTCGGCGACAGTCGTTGCTACCGGTTCCTCAATGGCAGCCTGCAACAGATTACTCGCGACCAGACGATGGCCCAGGCGCTGGTCGATGAAGGTGTGCTGTCCGCGGACAAGGCGGCCAACACGCCCTTCAGCAACGTCCTCGTCAGCGCCATCGGCGGCGAGGCCGCCACGCCCATCGTCTCGCGCTTCGATATTCGCGACCGCAATTCGGTCGTGCTCCTCTGTAGTGATGGGCTTACCAAGCACGTCTCGGATGCAGAACTGGCGGAACAGCTTGAAGCGATGCAGTCCTCCGAGCAGCTCTGCCGGTCCCTGCTCGACCTTGCGCTGGAGCGCGGCGGCAGCGACAACATCACGATCCTCGCGGGCCGAGCACCGAAATAGCCGACCACTCACCAGCGGCAGTGCCCCCGCGCCGAGATGATCAGATCACCGTCGAAAGTGCCTTGAAACAGGGTTCCACCTTCCGGATCTACCTGCCCCGACTGCTCACCGAATTGCCGATGGTGCCGCGCACCACCCCGCGGCAGGATGGCGCGCCACAGCAGCACGCGAACGGCTCGCTCTGCTCGTCCATCATCACCGCATAATCGAGGGTGAGTTCTTCGCCGGAAGCAATCCGTCGTCGCGTCACCACGTCCAGCCCGTGGTACATCGTGTTGGGATCACACGAATGATTCTGCGGCGACCACATCGCGGGAGCCTCATCCCAGAGCGCGTAGACTTCCGAACTGAGCGGCACCGCATACCGACGAAAGGTCCGTTGATCATCAGGACCCCAGTGCGCCGCGACGTGCTGCCGCGTGACCAGGCGATGAGACTGCTCCTCGCCGCGAAACACCACCTCGCCCGCTTCAAGCGTCTCCGTGGCAAAAATCCCGAACCCCGACACACTGTTCCCTTCCATCCGGTACCGCGACTGCCGACGACGATGGCGCGCCATCCCCTCGGCGATGATCAGTTCGGCGAAACCTCCCTGACCGACTCCGTCGTGCCGGAGGATGTAGTCGGTGGAGCCCTCATATCCATCGTGGTAGAACATCGAACAGGTGAAGTTGATCTCAAGGAAGAACAGCTCCCCTTCGGCATTCGTCCTGAAGTCGAGCCGCGCATAGCCGACACCACCGAACGCCGTGAAGAGCCGGCACGCGGTCTCCTGCAACTGCACTCGTAGTGCCGCGTCAGCCACCGGAATGTTCGCCGAGGGATGCAGCTCCGAAGTCTTGAGCGCGTAAGTCTTGAACTGGTGTCCCGCGGGAAAGCGGAACTCGACCGGCGCAAAGGCACGGCAGGGACCACGCGGTGTGGCACTCGCCAGGACCAGCACGGTGAACTCGCGTCCATCGACATACTCCTCCACCAGCAGCTCATCGAACGCGTCGAGCGTCGCCTCGACCTTCGCCAGCAGCGCGGCCTCATCGAGCACGAGCGATTGCGCATCGATCCCCAGACTGTCACCCGCGTGCGCGGGCTTCACGAACAGCGGGAATGCGAGCCGCCCCGGCACCGCCATCGCCTCCGCCAGGTCGTGCACCAGCGCCGAAGCGGGGGTGCGCACGTCGACGGTGTGCGCGACGTACTTCATCAAGGACTTTGACGGATCGTACAGATGGGGCGGAGGACCGGTATAGGGGAGGTTCAACCGCTCCAGTGCATCGATCACATCGATCGAGGGCACATCCCAGTCGAGATACCCCTCGCAGAGGTTGATGAAAATGTCGTATCGCTCGCGAGACAATCGTTTGAGTTGCCGCCAGGTCGTCAACTTGTTGATGAACACGTGTGCGACCGAATGCCCCCTCAGAAGCGGCGTCAGGTCGCGCGGTGGATCATACCGGCGATAGTCGACCGTCGAGGCGGCGTAGTCGGGCTGCAGCACACAGATCTTCACGAGCGTGCAGCGGGAGCGCTCGGCTGACTCATCAGCTGGGCGTCGGCGAGAATCTCTCCGACCACCTGGCTGAATGGCAGCTTGGCAAAACGGAGGATAGCCCCGATCGATGTGTAGTCTTCATCTTCGGAGATCCCGCACTGGGCGTTGACCTCGAGGACATACAGCCGACCGGTGGCGCTGTCACGGCGCAGATCGACCCTGCCGTAGCCGGTCCCGCCGACCGCAACATACGCCTCCCAGCTGACCTCCGTGATCGCCGGCACCAGTGCCGCGGGCACGGCCGCGTATTGCCAGAGACACTCGTCGTTACCGATCGGCGCTTCCCGTTCGTAAATCTCCCAGAGCCGGTCGAAAGAGAGGAACTGTTCCGTCGCGGGGAGATCGGTGTGAAACACCCGCTCGATGGGAGGGTAGACCCGCCGACGCTCCGGTGCGTCGTAGGACCCGACGATGAAGGTCGTGAACTCCCGACCACTGATGAATGACTCCGCGAACACCCCGCCACCGGTCAGGTTCCACCCGCGATAGCCCTCGGAGAGCTGCCCTGCCGCACCTACCAGCGCGGCGGCGTCGTGGATGACCGACGCGAGAGTGATCCCCATGCTTCCCGCAGAAATCGCCGGCTTGACGATCAGTGGCACACCGAGTCGTTCGACAATTCCGCTGGCGTTGGCACTGCCTGGAGCGACCACTTCCCAGGGCGGTGTCGGTACGCCAGCCGCGTCGAAGGCCTGCTTCATCACGATCTTGGACGTGGTCACATCGTAGAAGCGCGCATCCGCACCCGTGTAGCAAATCCCGAGGCCGTCCATCCGGTGGATGACATTCAGGCCGGGGACGTGGTTCAGCTCATCGCCGTCGCAGAGATTGAATACGATTGGAGTGCGCCCCTCCGACTCGCGGACGACCCGGTCGAGCGTCGCCTCGACAGTCTCCATCGTGACCAGCTCCCAGCGCCACTCGAGCCCCAGCGCGGCAAACGCCCGGGCGTACTCGCCGTGACTCTGGCTGTAGTCATTGTAGCAGTCGAGATTGGGGTCGGTGGTTTCCAGATGCGGGACCAGCACCCAGATCAGCAACGGGGTGGGGGGCTGCGTTTCCCCCGCGAGCGGAAACAACGTCACGCTGGCGGCCGGTAGTGTGGTGAACGCGATCTGGAGCAATCGGTTCGTGGCATTGAACTGAACGTACTACCGCAAATGATTCGGGCGCAAGCAGTTCCGTCCCCTCGGTGAACACCGTCTGTCGGCTGATGCCGCTCGCGCTCCCAGGCGGACAGCTCGGACCAGCATCGGGAACCGTTGCTTGACGCAGCGAGTATACAACTATATAGTTGTATACTTGTAAATTGCAAAACATCGCCAGTTCCCTGGACGAGGACACCACTGCATGCAGCGAGCAATCACGCTCTCGCTCCTGGCCTTCGCCGCCGTCACCCCGATCCGTGCGCAGGCGCCGCTCAGCCTCGGCGACGCGTTCCGACGGGCTGATGCCGCCGCCTTCGCCAACCGGGTCGCGGTCAGCAACAGCCGGACCCAGGCCGCCCAGGTCACCGCCGCCCTCCAGGGGATCCTTCCGACGCTTCGCGCCGAGGGGGGGGTCGTCCGGACCGACAACCCGCTGGCGGCTTTCGGCTACAGCCTCCAGCAGCGCGCCGTTTCGGCCGCCTCCTTCAATCCGGCGAGCCTCAATTCGCCCGATCCGGTAACCAACTGGAACGGTGGACTGGTGGCCGAGTTTCCGATCTTCAACGCCGACGCCTGGGCCGGACGCGGCGCGGCGGTTCGCGCCGCGGATGCCGCGCGCGCGAACGCCGGTTGGACCCGCGAAACCACCCGCGTCGATGTCGTCCGGGCGTACTTCGGGGCGATCCTCGCCCGCGAGGAGAGCCGTA
Organism: Gemmatimonadota bacterium; assembly: GCA_031367105.1. Lineage (GTDB taxonomy): Bacteria > Gemmatimonadota > Gemmatimonadetes > Gemmatimonadales > GWC2-71-9 > Palsa-1233. The sequence goes on from JANLPG010000091.1 coordinate 5,009, forward strand.
CCCTCGAGGTCGCGAGGACCGCCGCACAGGCCCATCTCCGGCAGGCCGAATCGATGGTGGCCAACGGACTCGCCACCCGCTCCGACGCGCTGCTCGCCTCGGTCCAGCAGGGGCGGCTCGAAGCGCAGCTCATCGGCGCGCGCGGCAATGCCGCCATCGCCCGTGAACGCCTCGCACTCGTGCTCGGCCAGCCGGGCGACACCGCGTTCACCCTCCCCGACTCATTGCCAGCGGCATCCCGGATCCGCACCCTGGCCACGGCCGGCACGATCGACTCCAGCGGCACCCGACTCGACCTGACGGCGGCACGCTTCGGACTCGACGCCGCCAAGGGCGACGCCCGCCGCGCCACCGCCAGATACCTCCCCCGACTCAACGGCTTCGGGCGCTACGACTGGAACAGTCCCGACCGGCCCTTCGGAGGTCGCCTCAGCTACACCATCGGGCTGATGGCATCGTGGTCGCCGTTCACTGGAGCCGCCCAGATCGCCGACCGTCAGGCAACCCAGGGCCGGACCGAGGCCGCCCGGGCGTCGCTCGAGGCAGCGGAAGCCAGCGCCGGACTGGAACAGTCTGCGACCCGGACCCAGCTCGCCGTCGCCGTCGCCCAACTTGGCATCGCCGAAGTCTCGGTGACGCAGGCCACCGAGGCGCATCGCATCGTCGCCCGGAAGTACGAAGGCGGACTCGCCACCATTGCCGAACTGCTCGGCGCTGCGGCTATCGAAACCGAAACACGGCTCGGCCTCGCCGCAGCCCGCTACCAGGTGATCGTCGCCGAGGCCGCCGCGCGTCAGGCGGCCGGTGCCGACCTGATGGCGCTTACTGCACTGGAGAACTGAGATGCGGAAGCCGATTCCCGTCGTTGCCACCATCCTGACGGCCCTGTTGCTCGCCGCCTGCGGGAAGGAAGCCGCGCCTGCGCCGGCCGAGCATCGCGCCATCACCGGGACCCGGGTGGCCGTCATCGACACCGTCATCGTCGACGCATACGAGGCGGCCGGCACGGCGGAACCGATGCGCCTGGCCACGCTCAGCACCAAGCTGATGGGCACCGTCAACTCGGTGTTGGTGCAGGAAGGTGATCGCGTGGCCACCGGACAGACCCTCGTGCGGCTCGATGCCCGCGATCTCGATGCCCGACGCGCGCAGGTCGAGGCCGGTATGGCTGAAGCCAGCGCCGTGCGTCGCGATGCCACGGTGCAAGCCGCGAGGATGCGCGCCCTGTACGCCGACAGCGCCGCGACCAGGGCCCAACTCGACCAGGCCGAAACCGGACTCGCCCGCGCCGAAGCGGCGGTCGCGTCGGCGAAGGGGATGGCCGCCGAACTCGCGGCCAACGCATCGTACGCCATGGTCCGCGCCCCGTTTGCCGGCGTCGTGACGCATCGCTTCGTCGACCCGGGGTCGTTTGCTTCGCCCGGCGCCCCACTCATCACCGTCGAAGATGCCAGCACCCTCCGCATCACCGTGACAGCCGCGCCGGATGCCGTGCGCGGGCTGCGGCGTGGCGCGAAGGTCGGGGCCGTCATCGGCGACACGGCGGTGCCAGCCATCGTCGAGGGCATCGTACCTGGCGGTGCCAACCTCTATGCGGTCAATGCGCTGGTGCCGAATTCCAAGGGGCGGTTCCTGAGCGGCAGCGCTGCGACGCTCGCGCTCCCGCGAGGCACCCGACACGCGATCCTGGTGCCGGCAGCGGCGGTGATCCGCCAGGGTGATCTCACCGGTGTCCGCACGGCGAAGGGGAGCGAGAGCTCGCTCCGTTGGGTCAAGCTCGGCCGTCCGGTTGGCAACGCGGTCGAGGTCTTCTCGGGTCTCGCTGCGGGGGACACGGTGCTGGTCGCTGGCGGGGGGAGCTGACGATGGGCATCGCCGGCCGGGTCGCGCAGGCCTTCCTGCACTCGAAGCTCACGCCGCTGGTGACCATTGCGTCGCTCGCGGTGGGTGCGCTCGCCATCGTCGCCACGCCGCGGGAAGAAGAGCCGCAGATCTCGGTGCCGATGATCGACGTGATCGCGGCGCTCCCCGGCGCGGCACCTGACGAGGTGGAGAATCTTCTCACGCGTCCGATCGAGAAGCTGATGTGGGAAGTGCCCGGCGTCGAGTATGTCTACGCTCTGGCGAGCGAGGGGATGACGCTAGTCACGGTCCGCTTCAAGGTTGGCGAGAACCAGGACCGCGCCGTCAGCCGGGTCTTCGACAAGCTGGGCGCCGCGGCCGATCGTGCCCCGCCGGGGGCGATGCCGCCGCTCATCAAGCCGCACTCGATCGATGACGTGCCGATCCTGGCGCTCACCCTGCACGGTGGCGGCTATGGCTCCGACGCGCTGCGGTCGATGGCGGCCCACCTCGCCGACGAGCTTGCCACCATCCCCGATCTGGCGCGGATCGACCTGATCGGTGGTCAGCCGGCCCAGCTGCGGGTCACTCTCGACCCGGCACGCCTGGCGGCCAGCGGCGTGACGCCGGGTGAAGTGATGCAGGCACTCCGCGCCGCGAATGTCCGCCTCCCCGCGGGTGAGTTTGCCTCCGCCAACGAGGTCTTTCTGGTCTCGGTCGGCGCGCCGATACGCACCGCGCGCGACGCCGGCGACGTGATGATCGCCAACCGTGCCGGACCGGTCTATCTCCGGAATGTGGCCACGATCGTCGAGGCCCCCGCCGAGGCCACTGACTATGTGACGCACGCAGCGCGTGGCAAGAGCGGGGAGCAGGCGGTGACCATCGCCGTGGCCAAGCGGCCAGGGGTGAACGCCACCGACATCGCCCACGCCGCACTGGCACGCGTGGAGCAGGCGCGGAGTCGCCTCCTGCCGGCCGACGTGCAGGTGGATGTCACCCGCAATTACGGCGAAACCGCCAGCGAGAAGTCCAACGAGCTGATGCTCCACCTGCTCATTGCCACGCTCTCGGTCACGGTGCTGGTCGGGCTCTTTCTCGGCTGGCGCGAGGCGCTGGTCGTGCTCGTCGCCGTCCCGGTGACACTCGCGCTGACGCTATTCGTGTACTATGCGATGGGGTACTCCCTGAACCGGATCACCCTCTTCGCGCTGATCTTCTCCATCGGCATCCTGGTCGACGATGCCATCGTCGTGGTCGAGAACATCTATCGCCACATGCAGATGGGCGACCGGACCCCGGACGTAGCCGCCGTCGAGGGCGTGGACGAAGTCGGCAATCCGACCATTCTCGCCACCTTCACGGTGATCGCCGCAATCCTCCCAATGGCCTTCGTCTCGGGGATGATGGGTCCCTATATGCGTCCGATCCCGGTCGGTGCCTCGGCGGCAATGGTCGCATCGCTGGCGGTGGCATTCATCATCACGCCATACCTCGCACTCCGGCTGCTCAAGGGTCACGTGGCGGCCGGCCCGCATATGCCCGACCGCGCACACGAGCCCGAGGAGTCGACCCGGTTCGCGCGCTTCTATGCCGGCATTATGACGCCGCTGATGGATCTGCCGCGTCGGCGACGCGCGTTCTACGGCGGCATCGGTGTCCTGCTGCTGCTGTCGGTCGGCCTGCTCTTCGCCAAGCTGGTCGAGGTCAAGATGCTGCCGTTCGACAACAAGTCGGAGTTCCAGGTGGTGCTCGACCTGCCGGAAGGCGCAACCCTCGAGACCTCGAACGCGGCGGCCGACGCGGTCGCAGCTTACCTCCGCACCGTGCAGGAAGTGGTCAGCACCGAGACATACGCTGGCACGTCGGCGCCCTTCAACTTCAACGGCCTGGTGCGGCACTACTTCCTCCGCCGCGGCGCCAATGTGGCCGACGTGCAGGTGAATCTTCTCCCCAAGGGGGATCGTCACCGGCAGAGCCACGCGATTGCCGTCTCGGTTCGGCCCGCAGTGGATTCCATCGCCCGAGCCTTCGGCGCCAACGCGAAAATTGCAGAGATTCCTCCGGGCCCGCCGGTGCTCTCCACGCTGGTCGCCGAGATCTATGCGGCCGATGACAGTACCCGGCTCGCCGCCGCGATGCGCGTCAAGACGGTGATGGAATCAACGCCAGGGGTCGTCGATGTCGACTGGACCGTCGAGGCACCGCAGGCCCGACGCGTCTTCCGGGTCGATCGGGTGCGTGCGGCAGAGGCAGGAGCCACGGTCGAGCAGGTGGCGCAGGTGCTGACGATGGCGCTCTCCGGCGCCAATGCCGGCCTGGCGAGTGTCCCCACATCGCGGGAAGGCGTCGCGATCGTTCCGCGGCTCGACCTCACGACGCGCAGCGGCATCGAGGCGCTGCTCGCTGTGCCGGTGGCGACCCCGCGCGGACCAACACCGCTGGCGCGGTTCGTCACGGTGGACTCCACCACGCGTTCTCCGCTGCGGATGCGCAAGAACCTCCGCCCCGTGATCTATGTCACGGGTGACGTCGCTGGGACGATCGAGTCTCCGGTGTACGCCATCCTCGCGATGAACAAGGCCCTCGACACCATCCGGGTGGGCGGGGCCAGCATTGCCCGATACAACGCGGTCGCCCCCGACCGGCTCGACGAGACCGCGATCAAGTGGGACGGCGAGTGGCAGGTGACGATCGAGGTGTTCCGCGACCTTGGTCTCGCCTTCGCCGCGGTGCTCGTCCTCATCTATGTGCTGGTGGTCGGGTGGTTTCAGTCGTTCAAGGTGCCGCTGGTCATTATGGCGCCGATTCCGCTCACCCTGATCGGTATCCTCCCGGGACACGCGATCACGGGCGCCTTCTTCACCGCGACGTCGATGATCGGGATGATTGCCTTGGCGGGAATCATTGTCCGGAACTCGATTCTGCTGGTGGACTTTATCCAGCTCGCGGAGGCGCGTGGTCGCCCACTGCGCGAGGCAGTGATCGAATCGGGGGCGGTGCGGTTCCGCCCGATCGCGCTGACGGCGGCCGCGGTGATCATCGGCGGGATGGTGATGGTGCTCGACCCGATCTTCCAGGGGCTCGCGGTGGCGCTGATGAGCGGCGCCGTCGTGGCCACCCTGCTCACGATGGTCGTCGTCCCGCTCCTCTACTGGGAGCTCCGGCGCCGCGAAGCTGCCGCCCGGTGAATTCGTCGTGTCACAACAACAGGAGTGCCGACCGATGTGCAACGATGCCGTGATCCGGCGGTTTGCCGGAATTTTCGTGATGGGCTCCGTAGCCCTCGGAGTCTGGGTGAACCCCGCGTGGTTCTACTTTACCGCCTTCGTGGGGTTCAATCTCTTCCAGTCGAGTCTCACCGACTTCTGCCCGCTGGAGCGAGTGCTTGGTCGGCTGCGGCTGTTTGGCTGCCAACCGAAGGCGCGCTGAGCGCTACTTCCGGCGTCGGAAGAGCTTCCGCTTGCGGTCGAGTTCCGCTTCCAGTGCGCCGCACACCAGTTCGCAGAGCTTGAACACCTGCGGATCGATGATCCGATACCAGTTGCTGGTGCCCTCCTTGCGGCGGGCCACGTATCCCTGCTGGAACAGCAACTGCAAGTGCTTGGAAACGTTGGCGTGTCCGCCACCAACCCGTTCGGCCAGCTCACCCACCGAGGCCTCGCCCTCGCGCAGCGCCTGCAGCAGGCGCAGGCGCATTGGCTCGCTCAGCGCCTTGAAGCGCTCGGCGATGGCCGTGGCGTTGATGTCGTCGAGTTCGATCATGCGCGCTCCGGAGTGAGCTTATACAACTATATGGTAGTATAAGAACACTACGGGCCAGGCGCCAGCCCGGTGGGGCCGCTCCTCCAATCGAGCTCTCCCTCTCCCCCATCGATCGTCGACCATCAATCATCGATCATCGTACCCCCGACTATCTTTCCTATCTATACGAATGACTCTCGCTAAAATCTGACGCAAGGATTCACAGCTGCCGTTCTCGACCCTCAAGCTCCATCCCTCCCTCCTCAAGGGACTGAAAGAGCTCGGATTCACCCGCCCCACGCCCATCCAGGCCGAAGCCATCCCCCACGCGATGGCCGGCAAGGACGTCCTCGCCTGTGCGATGACCGGCTCGGGGAAGACCGCCGCCTTCCTCCTCCCGATCCTGCACCAGCTGATCGACAAGCCGCGCCGCACCACCCGTGCCCTTGTCCTCACGCCGACCCGCGAACTCGCGGCGCAGATCCTCGAGGACCTCAATGCCCTCGCGGTGCACACCCCCATCACCGCCGCAGCCGTCTATGGTGGTGTGGGGATGGGACCGCAGGAACACGCCTTCCGCGCCGGTGTCGATGTCATCATCGCCACTCCCGGCCGACTCCTCGATCATTTTCGCTCGGCGTACGCCAGGCTCCCGGGGATCGAGTTTCTCGTCCTCGACGAGGCCGACCGGATGCTCGATATGGGATTCCTCCCCGATATTCGGCGGATCCTGAAACACATTCCCGCCAAGCGGCAGACGTTGTTCTTCTCGGCCACGATGCCACCACCGATCGCGCAGCTCACCCGTGAGATGCTGGTCACCCCCGCCACGATCAACCTGCAGCGCACCGCGGCGCCGGCCGTCGGCATCACCCAGGCGCTCTACCCGGTACCGCAGGACCTCAAGTCACACCTCTTCCTCGAACTGCTCAAGCGCGGCGAGATGGACGACGCGCTGGTGTTTACCCGCACCAAGCATCGCGCCGACCGGCTCGCCAAGTTCCTCGTGAAGAACGGCATCGAAGCCGACCGGATCCACGGCAACCGCTCGCAAGCCCAACGCACCGCCGCACTCGCCGCCTTCAAGAACGGCAAGACCCGGATCCTGGTCGCCACCGACATCGTCGCCCGCGGCATCGATATCTCCGAGCTCGGCCACGTGGTGAACTTCGACGTTCCAGTCGCCCCGGAGGATTACATCCATCGCGTCGGCCGCACCGCCCGGGCCGAAGCCACCGGCGATGCCTTTACCTTCGTGGCACCGGAAGAGGAAGAAGACCTACGCCGGATCGAGCGCGCCGTCGGCAAGCGGTTGCCGCGCGTGATCATCCCCGACTTTGACTACAAGGCCAAGGTCGAGGGGAAGCTCGAGGTCCCACTCGCCGAACGAATCGCCAAGATCCGGGCCGAGAAGTCGGAAGCACGCGCCCGCACCAAGGCGAAGGAAGCCCGCCGGCAGTCAAGCGGTGGCGGAACATCGTCCGGGGGCAGTGGCGGCGGCTCTTCACGGGGTGGCGGTGGCACGGGGCGCGGCCGGAGCCGTTGACCCACCCGAGTTGCTGACCAGCAGCAGAACGAAAAACCCCGGCCACGCGTGAGCCGGGGTATTTCGTTTCTATGTCCTGCAATGGCGGCACCCACCTCGGCGCGACCATCTCCTTGCGTTTACATCGTGAAGTTCAATCCACCCGCCAGTTGCGCCGACGAGCCATTCCCGACCGTGAAGCGCATCTCGCCGAACGGATGCACCCGCCCCTTCAGCGACTCCACCCCGCCAAAGAGATTCAGCCCGGCATCACTGTGTGACCTGCCCGCGAAGCTGGTACGGGCAATGTTCAATCCGGTGCCAACGTACAGCCACGACAACTCGGCCCGGCCGACGCGATACTTGATGTCGGCATTGATACCAAGCAGTGAGCCGGCATCGGGGAAGAAGATGTCGAACGACGGGTAGAACTCGAGCTGACGCGCAATCGGCAGGCCGAGCTGCACTCCGACGCCGACGGCCTTGGCGTCGAAATTGTAGGACAGCCGCGGGCCGAAGTGGGTTGCGTGAGTCTGGGCCTGCGCCGTGGCGCTGGCGCCGACGGCAAGTGCCGCCACCAGGAGTGCGGCACGAACTCGGGGCATCATCATCGGTTCCTCCAGTGTGCGGTCCAGGCGTGGTGCCGGGACCGTTCGGCTGGGGGGACGACCCTAGGAGGCAACAGGACACACATCCCCCCTGGCAGCCCGCCGGGGACTGCTCCCTTCGGTTCAGTGCTAGATTTTCCGATCTCCGACACGAACGGCCCAACGATGCTCTATGACTTTACCGCGGCAGCACCCGACGAGACCGTCGTCCCTCTGGAGCAGTACCGCGGTCAGCTCCTGCTGATCGTCAACGTCGCATCCCAGTGTGGTTTCACGCCGCAGTACGCCGGCCTCGAGGCGCTCTACCGCAAGTACCACGATCGCGGCTTCTCGGTGCTCGCCTTCCCCTGCAATCAGTTCGGAGAACAGGAACCGGGCAGTGCCGCGCAGATCGCCGCGTTCTGTGACAGCAATTACCAGGTTTCCTTTCCGCTCTTTGCCAGGGTCGATGTCAACGGCGACGACAGCTCCCCGCTCTGGAGCTTCCTGAAGCAAGCGCAACCCGGCATTCTCGGTACCACCGCCATCAAGTGGAACTTCACCAAATTCCTCGTCTCGCCCACCGGCGAGGTGCTCAAGCGCTATGGCTCGAACACGACGCCGGAAGAGATTGAGCCGGAGATCGCGGCGATTCTCGCCGGTGCTTG
>JANLPG010000094.1:0-10584 GCA_031367105.1 Gemmatimonadota bacterium
ACTTCCTCGCGGGCGAGTTTCTTGTCGAACTCGCTCCACTCCTTCTGTTCCACCGCGAGGGCCGCCTCCTTGCGCTCGAGGTAGCTGTCGTAGCCGGTGCCCCAGTCGACCAGACGCCCACGGTCGAGGTCGACGATCCGCGTCGCGACGCGGCGCAGAAACGTCCGGTCGTGGGTGACAAAGACGAGCGTAGTGCCGCGGGCGATCAGGTATTCCTCCATCCACTCCACCGCCTCGACATCGAGGTGGTTGGTCGGCTCGTCGAGCAGGAGGACATCGGGATCCCTGACCAGCGCGCGGGCGAGCAGCGTCTGCCGCTTCCGGCCGCCGGAGGCGTTGGCAAAGGGGGCATCGGGATCGAGTCCCAGATGGGAGAGCACCGTGTCGACCCGGTCGCTGGTCTGCCAGGCGTTGGCCGAGTCGAGTGCTTCGTGCAACCGACCCAGTTCGCGCAGGAGTGCGTCGCTCCCGTGCGTGGCGAGGTCGTGGCTGACTTGGTGATATCGGGCGAGGAGCTTGCCGGCATCGCCGAGGCCGGCTGCCACCACATCGAAGGTGGTGCCGTCGACATCGCCAGGAACTTCCTGCTCCAGTCGGGTCACGGTGACCCCGGTCTGGCGCACGACTTCACCACTGTCGGGGAGCAGTGTCCCGTCCAGCAGCTTCATCACCGTGCTCTTCCCTGCGCCGTTGCGGCCCAGCAAGCAGACGCGCTCCCCGCGCTCAATGGCGAGTGTGGCGCGGTCGAGCAGCAGGGGGCCGCCGAACGAGAGGGTGATTTCCTGCAAGCCCAGGAGGGCCATCTTGACTCGCTTCCGTGAAATAGCCCAGGCGGGGCGGCGTCGGTCGCCGTCCCGCAGCGAGACAATTGTAGGGGGGGAAGGTCAATTCTGCTGAGATTCGCTCAGGCCACCTCGCTGAGCCGTGCCGCGCGAAGCCGAAGCCACCGAGCCACGCTGGGAGGCGCTACCTTCAGCATAAGGTCACCTTTTCGAGTGAGTCGCGCCGATGCAGGATGTGATCGTGATCGGGGGCGGAATCGTCGGGGCAGGGGTAGCGCGCGACGCCGCCTTGCGCGGATTGTCGGTGACGCTCTTCGAGAAGCGGACGGTGGGGTGGGGAACAAGCAGCCGGTCGAGTCGGCTGATACACGGTGGGATCCGCTACCTCGAGCTGGGTGATCTGCACCTGGTGCACGAGGCACTCACCGAGCGTGCTATCCTGCTGCACATCGCGCCGCAGCTGGTGCGGCCGCTCCCCTTCCTGTTCGTCGTCGATGCGGGCGAGTACTGGCAATGGTTCCGGCTCGGCGTAGGAGTATTGCTCTACCGGCTGCTGGCCGCAGGCCACGCGATGGGATCGCATCGGCCACTGTCGCGACGGCAACTGCGGCGCCACGAGCCGCTGCTGGGCGGTGCCCCATTGCTCGGCGGGGCGCTCTATCAGGATGCACACGGCGATGATATCGGATTGGTGCACAGCAACATTCGTTCGGCGCGCGAGGCCGGTGCACGCATCCTTGAAGGCACCCACGCCTCCATCCGGGTCGGTCAGGATGAGGTGACAGCCACACTCCCCTCCGGCGAGCTGGTCTCGGCGCGGGCGGTGGTGCTCGCGGCCGGACCCTGGACCGACGCCGTGCGCGCCGAGATCGGCCTCCCCGCGCGCGCGCTCGTCGGCGGCACCAAGGGGGTCCATATCACCTTTGCCATCGATCGCTTTCCATTGCGCCACGCCGTCGCGCTGCGTCACCCCGACGACCATCGGGTGATGTTCTGCATCCCTGAGCCCGAGTCCCGCCGTGTTCTGGTGGGGACCACCGATACCGAGACCTCGGAATCACCGGATGCCCTGACAGTGTCGGATCTCGACGTGACCTACCTGTTGCGTGCGGTGCAACACCTCTTTCCTGCCCTGGCGCTGACCGAGGCCGACATCCGCGACCGCTGGGCCGGGGTGCGTCCGCTGTTGCGGCAGCAGGGGGCCGAGAGTGGCCGGACCCGGGAACATCTGCTGGTGCGCGAAGGGAGGGTGCTCACGATCGCCGGCGGCAAACTGACGACCTACCGCAAGATGGCGGAAGAAGTCGTCGATGCGCTGGGTGTGCTGTTCGGCGTCGAGCTTCCGCCCTGTGTGACCGCCGAACGGCGACTGCCGTGAGTGGCCCCGCGGAGACGCCGCCACGCTCCCGCCCGATCCGGTTTGGAGTGATCGACGCCGGACGCGGGGGCGGCTAAGGGAGTAGTGCTACTTCCCGCTGAGCGCGCCGGCAGGTGCTTCGTGGTTCAACCAGAGCGAGACCGACCAGGTTCGTTCGCGTGCGGTGTTCTTGCCGGAGATGCCGCCGTAGTAGCCGGCCTGAATCCCGACCCGCTTGGAGACGCGGAACACCGCGGAGCCGCCGAGTTTGGTGGCGCTATAGGCGAGGCCACCGTTCTGGAACGCTGCGACATTGAACGCCTGCACCATCAGGAGAACCTTCGGTCCCGCGTCCAGCCCGACGGTGCCATCGTAGCGCAGTTCGTCCGCCCCTGCGCGCCAGATCGCGCCGCCAGCCGAGAGACTCAGGAAGCCGCGGCTGCCGAGGGCGCCAAAGCCGTTGCCGTACAGGAGGCGTACCTCGGCGTCGGCGCTCACCGGGCCGAGCACCGGACGATCCTTCGTGTTGTAGAGCAGCGGCAGATCGATGCGGGGCTGAATCGACAGGATGCCCCCCTTGCCCTGCGCCAGTCGCTTCATAAAGAAAAGCCCGGTGGCACCGAAACCCGTGGTCACGGTGGACGTGCCGTTGCGCTTGTCTTCGAGTCGGGCATACCCCTGACCCAGCCCGAGACTGAGGCCTTCCTTCCAGCCGTAGATGAAATACATCCCCCAGTCACGCTTCTCGAGGGCGTTCTCGGTGGCCAGCGGTCCGCTGGAGAAACGATCCGGGAATCGCCCGACGTTGAAGCCGTGGGACATGAACCAGCCGCGCGGCTTGACGGTCCACTGCGCCGCGACGGGTCGGGGTCCCAGCATCGCGAGGCTCAGCAGCACGGCGGTCAGCGATCCGCGGAGCGTGAAGGCCCTCATTGCGCCGCCTCGGCGAAGGGAAGGAGTCGATCGTAACGAACCGGGAGCCGGGTGGCGCCAGCGCGTCGATAGAGTGTGTAACCACCCCAGCTCCAGTCGACCTGAAACCCAGCCGGCGGATGGACGTCGGCATCAAGCGTCAGGCCGTCATCATCGGGAGTGACCAGCACGTACTGGACGACCGCAACTGGCTCAGCCAGTGCGATTTCGAAGCCGGTGTCGCGCGTGGTGAGGTAGGGCGAGAGCGACGGGGCCCACTTCAGCAAGCCGAGGGCGAAGCGGTCGTCGATCAGAATGCTCCGTGCCGGCGCCGGGGCCAGCGCAGTGGCGACGGCGCGGCTGGTAGCATCCGTGGGCGTCGTCTGCGGCCAGGGCACCAGCACCCACGCGGCGAGCGCCTGCAGAATCGCGGCGCCACCCAGCAGTGCGCGTTGGGAGCGGTCGAGGTCAACTGGAATGGCGATGATGGCCACCAACGTCAGCAGCACCACGGCAAAGGCGAGTGAGAAGTGCCAGCCAACCCGGTTCGCCGCCACGAGCAGTACAAACGGCAGCAGCACACCGGCGGTGGTGGCCTTCGGTTTCAGCAAGGAGAAGAATGCCACCAGCAAGTAGGGAACCGTCCAGGTGACGATCGCGAAGAAGCCGGGTGATTGCGGCTCCCACGGCGAGAAAGGAAAGGCGACGCGATGGGTGAAGACCCACGAGAGGTAGGCCCAGGTGGCGGTCGCCGCGAGTCCAGGGAAGACCAGCAGGACCAGCTGCGAGGCGAACGGCGGTATCTGCAACCGCGGGAAGAGCAGTGGCAGCACGGCACCGGCAATCAGCGCGAGCCCGAGCCCCAGCGGCGAAGTGTAGAACGCGACCCCGAGCCAGAGGCCGGTATAGAGGCCGTGAATTGTCCTCCGGGTTTCCCACCAGCGACGGTAGTGGCGCCATCCCCCGTAGAGCGCGAACAATCCGACCGCCTCGTTGAAGTCGCTCGCCACCAGGTGCACCCCGATCGGCGACCAGAGCGCGCCGAGCAGCAGGATGAACGGTAGGATCGAACGACGCATCGTGCAGTCGTTGAGCACCAGCCACGCGAGCGAAAAGATGGCGAGTGCCCCGAAGAGCATCGCCAGGGTGACTGTCGGCCACGGCAGCAGCATCAGGAAGGGGAGGGGCGGATATTCGAAACCGAGCAGTTCCAGCTGCCCGCGATCGAGCGCAAACAGCACCCGGCTCAGGAAGGCACCGTGGGTATCGCTGAGATACCCGGCACGCGCGAGCAGCAGCCCTGCCACCAGCAGCGGTGCCGCCGCGGTTGCGGCCAGGAGGCCCCGCACCCAGTAGGGTGCGACCGCCCTATGCCGCAGTGCCGTGACGGGTGAGACCATGGGTGGTCTTCTCCCAGTAATACGGGCGAGTGAACAGTTGGCCGAGTGCCTTGTACGCCGCGATCGAATGCAGGATCCAGTAGAAGGGATTCAGCAGCGCGAAGAGGACCAGGACGTGCAGCCGGCGCTTGAACACCGCGAACATGTTGATGTAGATCGCCAACGCATTGCCGATGAGCAGGTTGAACAGCGAGAGGTAGAGCACGATCGGGGGGAAGATCGGGTCGAGCAGGCCGGTGCGCGTCACGATCCAGACGAGGGTGAGCACGATGCTCACTGGCTGGATCAGGAAGATCAGTGGTGTGCCGCCGATCAGCAGGCCGAAGCCGAGCGTTTGCCGCATCCCGACGCGCCGCACCAGCCCCATCGGGTCGCGCGAGAACACCAGTGCCGTCTGCATATAGCCCTTGATCCAGCGCGACCGCTGCCGGATCCAGTTGCCGACTTCCTTGTTCGCCTCTTCGTAGGTGGTGGAGTTGATGATCCCGACGCGATAGCCGTGCATCGCCGCGCGAATGCCGAGGTCGGCATCTTCGGTGACATTGAAGGGGTCCCAGCCGCCGAGATCGCGCAACACCTGCGCCTTGAAATGGTTGCTGGTCCCGCCCAGCGGGATCGGCAGCCGCAGCATATCGAGGCCGGGGAGGAGATAGTCGAACCAGAAGGAGTATTCGAGCGTGAACATCCGGGTGAGGAAGTTCTCATTCCAGTTGTAGTAGTTGAGCGCCGCCTGCACGCAGACCAGTGCCTCGGGACCGCGGCGGAAGGCGAGGTACGCCTTCTTCAGCTGATCCGGTTCCGGCTGGTCCTCGGCGTCATAGATGACCAGATATTCGCCCCGCGCGAAAAGCAGCCCGACGTTGCACGCCTTCGGCTTGGTTTGCGGATCCCCGGTGGGTACCACGAAGAAGCGAACATTGGCGCCGGGCGCCGCTGCCTTGGCGGCCGCCAGCGTTTCGGGATCGTCTTCCTCGAACAACAGCAGGATGTCCAGCTTGTCGGCCGGGTAGTCAAGTTCGCGGAGTGACTTCAACAACGTCCCGATCACCGCCGCTTCGCGGTAGATCGGGACCAGGATGCTGTAGACCGGTAGCGCACGATCGTCGATCGAGGCGAGATCTTCGGGGGAGAGCGAGATCGCCGTTTCCGCCGATGCCCCACTGATCCCCACCCAGGTTCGAAAGCCCACGACGAGGAGGAAGAACGCCGTGATCGGCACGTTCAGGACCAGGAGCGTCTGGAGCGGTGCGACATAGAAGCCGGCCAGCAGTGCGAAGCAGGCCACGGCAAAGGTGAGATACTGCGGCAGCGTGAACACCGTGAACGCGCTCTCGGCCTGATCGCGGAAGTACAAACCGTAGATGGAGGTGTCGACCACCTTGCGACGATGGGCAAGGGCAATCGCCCGATCGACGTCCCATTCGGTGCTGACCCGGAAATCCATCGTCCGACCGGGGTACACCACAGCGAGCGTCTCGAGGAGGGCCGGACCGGGGGAGTCGGCGACCACCACCATCACCGTGCGGCCGTCGTCCTGGACCGGAACCGCGCGATATTGGAGGGTGGCGTCAAGCGGGAAGCGTTGCGCTACGGCTGCGTCGACCAGCTTGTCGTCGACGGTGACGAAGGGATAGCCCCACAGCGCTGCCAGCGCGCGCGCGAGGTCGAGCCGACGGATGTAGCCGAGAATCAGCAACAGCCGCCCCAGCCGCTCGCCGGTCCGCTGCTGCTGCTGCAGGGCGGAGGCGAGCTGCTGGGACGAGATCAACTCTCGTTCAACGAGGTACTCACCGAGGCGAATCGAGCTCACGTCGGACCACTCGAGGATACAGCCACAACAACAGCCCCATAATCAGGAACGCGGCGACGAGGAAGACGGCGCTGCGATAGCGTGCCAGTTTCGAGGTAGCCCCTGCACCCGTCAGATCGAGTCGCCAGCCGGCATTCGCGATCGTGAGCTGGCGCGCCGGCCCGTGTTCGCCCCGCACCACGAGGTCGCCTCGAACACCGAACCAGCCATAGGGTGCCAGCGTCTCGCGCACCAGATCCGCGAGCGGTTGACCGTTCTGGAGTGTGTGGTGCAGCAGCAGGACATCTTCGCCATTGCGCTCCCACCCCTGCATCGCCGCGTAGGGCGCCGACGGGGTGAACTCGTCCCAGACCTTGCCATCGCGATCTCGCAGCCGGAACCCTTCGGTGCGCACTGGTGCGTCGAGGGTGTTCGCGAGTCCGGTCGTTCCGATGGCGAGCAGCGGGCCGGTGGCGGAGGCGAGATCCCGGGCGAGCCCCGGTGCCAGCGGCGTGCGCGTCGTCTGCTGCATCGCGCCGATGACCTGGGTAGCCAGTTCGACCCGGAAGCGGTCGCGCGGCTCGAGCAAGACCGAGAAGTTCGGGACGAACGACGCGGGAAAGCGTCCGAAGCCGGGCGGGATCGCGGTGCGACCGTTCGTCACGAACGAGGAGGCCTCGTCAATTGTCGCAGTAAAGATCGGACCGCCCAGCAGGCAGCCGCCTTCACCCAGTACCACCTGGAAGCGCACTTCGATCACGTTGTCGCGGCGGAGCAGATGCGCTGGTATCGGCACGACGACGTCCAGCGAGCTGTGGTCGAGAACACGGGAATAGATCAGTGCGCCGTTGAGGTGCACGCGCAACGAACCATTCCCCGTGGGCGGCAGGACCGAATGTTGTGCCACAAGGCGGAACGCGGTTGGCGCGGTGTTGTTCCCGAAGTCCGCGAGCGCGAAGGGATAGGACGCGACCAGCAACGAGCTCCCCTCGAGGGTCCGGCTGCTGAAGCCCAGCTCCGCGAGTGTATGCGCCCCAGCGGCGTTGTCGGGGGCGTTATGCTCGAGATCGATTGTGGTGGTCTTGAACGCGGAGGCCGCGATGAGGCTGGCGCCATCGGTGAGCGTGAACAGCTGCCGGGCGTCGCGGCGCGCCGCGATCGCCAGCACCGTCCCGCGACCACCGGCGGCGCGGGCGATCATCGTACTGCCGCTCGGGCTCCACAGCAGGGCGCGCTCGTACGGACCCGGCTCCGGCATCGAATCGGCAGTCGGCAACGGTCGTACCTCGAAGACGGTCGCCATGCCGCGATAGTGACGCGCGACGAACGCCGAGGCATCGAGCGCTGCTTGTGCCGCATCCAGCGACGGCTGCTCGGCGAGATAGAAGGTGACCTTCTTCAACCACGGCGGGAAGAAATCGTTGATGCCACCCACGATCGCCGGAATGCCGCTGAAGCCGATCTGACTCGCGGATGTCAGCACGGTCCGGTAGTACAACTGGGCCTGGCAGGCGTCACGGCCGGGGACGTTCAACGCCAGCGTCAGCGTGGCCTTCCCGTCGACGACGATGGCGTCGCTCAGCGGCAGCGTAATCCGGGAGGAGGTATCGGTCAGCGCCCGCACGGCGAGCACGTGATCGCGCTGCTTCAGCACCAGCGAAGCGCCCGGCATATTTGGGGTCGGGATGATATGCAGCTGGAGCTCGGTGGCGCGGAGTCCCTCGTTGACCGGAATGGCGATCGTGGTCTCATCGGTCGCACCGAGCAGGGTGATGCCGCTCTTGTAGCCGATATCACCCAGGGTGAGAAGCGACGAGCCCGCCGTGTCGGTTGCGCCCGATACCATCACCGGGAGCCGCTCGCGGGATGCGGTGTCGGCGGCACCATTGCCAGCCGCTCCCGTTCCCCCACGGCCAGCCGCCGAGTCGACGGCGGCAGCTGTCGGCGCGTCCGCGACCGGCGTCGGCGGCTTCTGCTTGCCGCCGCAGCCGGCCAGCGTGATCAGCACTCCCAATGTGGCTGGCACCCTACTGCGCCACTGTCTTTGCCAAGTCATCACGGTACTCCTCCTTGCCACCAGGCCATCAGCGCCGTCGCCAGATCTCCAGCCCGTCGTCCGCGAAGGCACGGTCGAACCGCACCGCAAACTCGGGGCGTCGGGCAACGGCGTGCGAAACCGCATCCGTCGTGTCCCGCGAGTCGACGATCACCCAGTCGACCTCCCGCTCCGGTGCCGCCAGCGCCGCCGGACCAAGCTGCCAGGTCCAGTCGTAGATCCGGTCGCGCAGTTTGATCCGGGTCCGCGGGGAGATGTTTACTGCCCCGTCCACGAGTACTCGCCCCGCGTCGTAATGCTCGGCGAGCCAGTCTGAGGCCCGCTGCTGCCGGCGATCGCCGTCGCGGATCGCGAGGCCTTCCCGCAGGGCGCCAGCGTTGGCGGGCCAATCGACGGTGAACAGCGTTCCCTGAGCCAGAATGACTGCCATACCAGCGAGGAGTGTGCCCCGGCGCCACTCCGGGCGCTGATCGAGGAGCCAGGCCCCGGCGAGCGTCAGGCTGACTGCCAGCCCCGGGAGGAGCATCACCCCGTAGCGGACGTTGAGGATGCCAGCCGGAGTCGTCCACGGAAGGGCAATGACGCTTTGGCCGGCATAGAGCGCGAGGATGTTGAAGGGCAGGGCGGCGAGCAGGAGCAGCGCCGGCGCGTTGCGTCGCGTCTGCCGAAACTGCAGCGGCGTCGCCAACAGCCCCAGTATCGTCACGAGGATACCGCTGCAGAGCGCGGCAGCACCGAGGTAATAGCCGGAGGCCAGGAGGCGGTGTCCCTTCGTCGGAAGCAACCCACGCGCCGCCAGGGTCGCCTGCTGTGCCTGTGCCGACCACGCCCCGCGCTGGAATTCGAGGGCATCGCCAAAGAAGGCATAGTTGAAGCCGAACCACGCCAGTGCCATCACCGCGCTCGGCAGCGCAAACAACGCTGCGTCCCTCAGCCAGCGACGGTCGGCGCGCGCCGAGAGCCAGGCCACAAGCAGCGTCGCCACTGCGACGAAAAACCAGCCATCATAGCGACTGCCCACACCCAGCGCGGCAAGCAACCCGGCGATGACCAGGGAGCGTCGGTCGCCTTGGTGATTCCAGCGATCGAGCGCGACGGCCGCCGTGGTGAGGAAGGCGAGCAGGACCGGTTCCGTCATCGCCGTCGATTGGAGGTAAAGCAGCGAAGGGTTGAACAGGACCAGCGCCGTGCCGCACCACGCGAGCGCCGGACGTCCGGTGCGTCGCACCAGAAGGTCGTGCACGGCAGCGACGGTCGCGACGAACGCCACGATCCCAACGATGCCACCCGCCAGGCCACCGTACCACCAGCGGTCAACCAGCGTGAACGGCAGCAGCAACAGATGTGGAATCGGTAGCCAGACGGTGCCGAGCATCTGCAGTCCAGGTGTCAGGGAGTCGACGACACGACGGGCGATATCGAGGTGGGCCTGGGCATCCCAGAATGCGAACACGGCCTGCGCGTGATGCGACCACCACTGTGCCAGGACACCGACCACGAACGCGACGAGGCCGGCCTGGAAGGCCGGCCTCGCAAAGAGCCGGGGACTGCCGGCTGGTGGCGACAGGGTCACTCGACGGTCGATGCCCCGCGGCGGCGGCGGCGCAACGCCCCGCCGAGGCCAGCCAGGCCGGTCGCGAGCAGGGTCAGCGTCGCCGGTTCCGGCACTACTTCAGCCGGGACACTCACCGTCTCGGCGTCGAGCGCAAAGATGGCGTTGTTGAAGTCCCAGTCGCTGTGGACGTACGTCACATCCTCAAAGCCGAAGAGATTCTTCCCGGCCGTGTTCGGCACCAATCCCTGGCCGCCGTTACCCGGAACACCGTTGGGGAAGAGGGCCGGGGGGAAATACGCCAGATGCCCGAGTCCGTCGCCATTGCGCGCCGGATTGCCGGAGAAAAACCAGTTGAAGCCGTCGCCCTGGTTGACCATCAGTCCGAAGATGATCTCGGAGCCAGTGGTCCAGGCGAAGCTGGTGACCAGCGGAACGCTGAGGTAACCATTGGCGCTGACGCCAAACGGTTTGGTGAAGAGTGAGGTCCCCACCGGGCTCCCGCAACCGATCCACCCGAAACAATCGTTCGCCAGGTTCTGATTGTACTGTGCGGCCGTGAATGCAAAAATCGTGTGGCCGAAATAGGTGGTGGCTTCCCAACCGTAGTAGCTCGCGGTGACCTGATTGCCCGTCGCCAGGATGCCGCCGGTCAACCCGAAATTGGAGGCGTAGGTCTTCGGCGGATCGTCGGCACGCAACGAGACCGCGGCGACGGTGCCGAGCAGGGTGAGCA
>JANLPG010000099.1:0-1796 GCA_031367105.1 Gemmatimonadota bacterium
TGCGACGAGAACAGGGCGGTGCGCCAGCCGAGCGGCTGGAGGACATCCCAGGGCAACACGCGGGGATATGGCGGGATCGCGGGAAACGGATGGAAGGACGCCGCACGCAACGGGTACTGCGAGGCCAGCACCGCCGTCGTCGTGAAATCGCTCTGTGCGGCCGGGGCGTAAGCCCGTGCGTAAAGTGTGCCCTCCGCCGCCAGTCGCTCTAGTGCGGGCATCACGACGCGCCGGGACCCGAGTGCCGTGAGCTCGTCGGCGCGCAGCGACTCGAACAGCACGATGAGCACGTTCCAGCGGTGCACCCGCGCGCGGTTCACGCGCGCGGCGTATTCGCCTGCACCGAGCACGGGCGCGCCCTCGTGCGTCGTCCGGGTCCACCGGTCGACCACTCCCTCGGCGCGAAGCAGCCGGTCCCTCAGGTCGCCGAGCAGCCGGGCCCAGGCGCCGCTCCGCTCCCGGGCCGACGAGACAAACAGCGCGCGCACGCTTCGCTCGCTCGCGGCGTTCGGCGATCCCGGCGGGGAAAACTGCCGGGTCGAGCGGTCGGCGCTCCAGGCCATCAGGAGAAAGGTCGCGAGCGCAACGCCGGCGGCCTGCACCACTGCGCGTGCGTGCCCGGCCGGCCACTCCGCGGCCTTCCGTACCGCCCATCGGAAAAGCATCAGCATCGCCGCTGCGATGAGCGGGACGACCAGGAAGAACAGCGGCTCATCCGCCATCACGTGAGCGAGGAGGAGCATGGGGCTGCTGGCCGTGAGCAGCCAGCTTTCCCAGTCAGCGAAACCGCCCGTGCTGTAGAATTCAGCCCAGCTCGCGAACTGGAAGCACAGGGCAAGGAACGCCACCGCGAGGGCTGCCGTCTCCAGCACTCGCGCGACAGGCCGCGGGAGCCCGGCACGGGGCCAGCCCGGGCTGACACAGAGGCCGATCAGCGAGGCCGCGGGCAGCGCCGTGATCTGCGCATAACAGGCGAGGCCGATGCGGTCGGCGAGCGAGAGCCCGGCGATGTGCCACGCGGTACCTGGTACGAGGATCAGCAGGGCAGCGCGTACGAGGCCCCCGATCAGCCAGACGAGCGCGATGGCGGTGAGGATCCCGAGCGACACCGGCGTTCGCATCGCCGGGCGATCAGCGGTGCCGGGACTCGCGTCGGTTACGTTCACCCCGTTCGGGGTTCGAACCCGAGGCAGATGCTCACGGCGATGTCATGAAGTCGTTGCCCAATTGTGCTGCGCCGGGGACAGGTGTGCAAGTGACGTTGTCCCTGGAAAGTTAGCCCATTCGCAACGGGAGTCAGCGCGGTACGTTCTGCGGTCCGCCCACCACGTTCGCCACCGCGGCTGCCGCACGGTGCCGCGCTTTCACTCTGACACATCGTCCTTGATTGAGGACGGGCCTTCCCTCATAAATGCCGGGGTCGTGGGTTCGAGTCCCACCCCTGTTATTGTTGAACCCATGACTCGCGCGATGCGGTGGTCGCAGGGAGCGCTGATCCGGTTCGTCGCAGGGTTCGCGGCATTCGCGCCGTGGGCAGCATTGGCGGCGTCGCCGACCGACGCGCTGGCCCAAACCGCCGCTCCTCCCCCGCCGTTCCCACCCGGCATCACCGGCACCACGCGCACCACGTACTACGAGGTGCACGGTCGCACCGCCGCCCAACTGGCCGCCGACATGCGGCGCCAGGGGCCGAAAGGGGAGGATGGCCAGGTGCGCACCGCCTACACCGATTCACGACTCACCTGGAAATTCACCACACGGCCCGATGGTCCCACCTGTCGAGCCGCCAGCGCACG
>JANLPG010000106.1:0-8768 GCA_031367105.1 Gemmatimonadota bacterium
CAGGAAGATGCCGTCGCAATCCGCGAGATCGGAGAGGCGTCCCGGCTCCTCGCAGTCGCGCCGGGTATCAAAATCCATCACCACCACCTGCGCCGCGCCGAGGTCGCGGAACAACGCGTGATAGCGTGGCCCGGTATCGGAGAGCTGCGATGCGGTCGGGATCACGGCGATCTGCGCGTCGCGCCCGCCGCACAGCTGGACGAACCGTTCGAGGATCAGTGGGTTGCCGTCCTTCGCCTCGGCACCGCCGATCGGGATGATCCAGCCGCGCTGCTCACCCGCCGGAACGCGTGCCGGACTCACTGCGCGGCCCGCTCAAACATCCCGATCCGCTGCACCGCCCCACCGCGCACGTGCCAGACTCCGCCACACATCACGTCGTGAATTCCTCCGCGAGGGTCGAGCACCACCAGATCGGCATCCATCCCCGCCGCAATATGTCCCTTGAATGGGAGCCGCAACAGCCGAGCGGGATTCGACGTGAACGGCGCCAACGCCAGTTCCAGCGGGACACCGCGATCAACCAGCGTCGCGAGTGTTGCGGGCAGCGAAGCGGGATCACCGATGCCGAGGGAAGCGACCCGCCCTTCGGCATCGAAGGTCGGCAGACAGCCTCCGCCATCGGAACTGACGGAAAGTCGCTCCGGTGGCGCACCGCTGTCGAGATAGCGCACCACGGCAGTGGCCGCATCCCAGGCATCCTCTGCGGCGGTGACCGGGAACGCCGTCACGTCGATGTGCGACCCTCCCCGCGCCAGGGCGATCGCTTCATCGAACAATGCCCGGCGACGATTCACGTGGGTCGGGTTGAAGACCCGAGCGGGAAGTTCACTGCTCGCGAGCGCCTGGCGGATCAGGTCGAGTCCGCGAGCACCATCGCCGATGTGCAGGTGCACCAGACCGGCCTTCCCGCTCATCAATCCACCAACGTGCGCCTCGCTCGCCAGCCGCAAAAGTTCGTCGAGCGTTGGCTGGCTGGAGCGATGATCACTGATGGCCGTTTTCACCCCGATGACACATTCGACCGCGGCGATGTCGCCGCGCACCGATCCGGTGACCGTGACCGGTGGGACGTGGTAACCCGCGGTCCAACACCAGGCGCTCAACCCTTCGGCACGGAGACCGTGCACTGCCGCGATCAGCTCCATCGGATGACGCGTCGCGTCGTCGGTGCCGAGCAGGCCGACCACTGAGGTCACACCGTGCCTGGTAAACCGCGACAGACCGAGCGGGGGCACCTTGCTACCTGCGCCGGCTTCGCCGCCACCGCCGGTGAGGTGGACGTGGGCATCGATCAGCCCGGGGACGAGCCGCATCCCGGCGAGGTCGAACAGCTGCGCGGCCAGCGCCTGGGGGAGGTCGGGGAGCTGCTTGCCCAACCAGAGCACCTTCCCACCGCCAACCAGCAGATGGTGGCGGCCCAGCGGGGCTGGGGCGAACAGCTCGGCATTGCGGAGGAGTTGGATCACGGCCAAGAATCTAGCGGGGGTGAGCCATCGGCCCGGAATGTGGCAATTCCCCTGTGGGGGGCGTCTCCCCGGGTGGCTGCACTCAATTCCACAGGAGCAGAACCATGAATATCAGATATCAGCGCCTTGCCGTCTCGATCCTGTTGCTGGCAGGCTGTGCCACGAAGTCGCAGACCGGTGCAGTCATTGGTGCCGGCGGTGGCGCCGTAGTCGGCGGTGTCATCGGAAAAGTGGCGGGTTCTACCGCGAAGGGGGCCATCATCGGAGCCGTCGTGGGTGGCGCTGCCGGCGCGATCATCGGCGCACGGATGGACAAGCAGGCGAAGGAGCTGGAGCAGAACATCAAGGGTGCCAAGATCGAACGCGTCGGGGAGGGCATCCAGGTCACCTTCGACAGCGGTCTGCTCTACGACTTCAATTCCGACGTCGTGAAGATGGATGCGCGAACCAATCTTCGTGAGCTCGCACTGAGCCTCGATAAATACCCGGGCTCCGACCTGGTGATCATCGGCCACACCGATTCGCAGGGCACCGACAGCTACAATCAGACGCTCTCGGAGCGGCGGGCACGGTCGGCGGCCAACTACCTGACCTCGCAGGGCGTTGCGGCTTCGCGGATCAGCACCAGGGGTCTCGGCGAAACGGAGCCGGTCGCCACGAATGACACCGACGCGGGTCGCCAAGCCAACCGCCGGGTAGAAGTCGCCATTTACGCCAGCGCCGCGGCACGCGCCGCAGCAGCGAAGGGTGCTTCGAACTAGCTGGCGTTACAGATCGTGATCAGGAAACCGTCGGGATCGACCAGCGCGAAAGCGATCGGCCCCCAGGGCAGCGGGGCCGGGTCGCCGTCGAGTTTCACGCCGGCGGCCTTGGCTCGGTCCGCCAGGGCGGTGAGGTCCTGATCGGTTTCGAACCAGAGCCGGGCTCCGGTTCCCTTGACGCGGTCGCGTCCCTTGGCGAAGTCATCCTGACCGATGCCGAGGGTCACGTTGCCGGCCTTGAGCATCGCAAATCGCAGGACCCCATCAGCCTCACTGCGATGGACGATCTCGAAGCCGAGGGCATCGACGTAGAAATGCAGACTTTTCGCGAGATCGCTGACCGTGAGGGAGGGAAAGGCGGTCTTCGCATTCAGCGCTGTAGCGGACATGATTTCCTCGGTGGGTGGAGGTCGCCAGGATTCACGAAATTGTCGGGTTCTTCAAGACCAGATTCTCGATGAAGAACTCCATCATCCGCTGCTGGTTCATCGCCGAGTGCCCCTGATCGGGACCTATCTGGACCTCAAAACTCTTCCCGGCCTTCTGCAGCGCCTGGATCAGCTGCATCATATTGTTGGGATGGACGTTGTCGTCGGCGGTGCCGTAGTAGAGCATCAGTCGGCCCTTGAGCTGGTCGGCATATTTCATCGCCGAGCCCTTCGCATAGCCCTCCGTATTCTCCTGCGGGATCCACATATACCGCTCGGTGTAGATCGTGTCGTAATGGTCCCACGCCGTCACAGGCGACTGCGCCGCCGCCGCGGTGAAGACGTCGGGATGTCGCAGGAGTTCCATCACGGCGCTGTACCCGCCATATGAGGTCCCGTGGATGCCGACGCGCGACTTGTCGACGTAGGGTCGGCTCCACAGCGCCTTGATGCCTTCGGCCATATCGTCCATCTCCGTTTGGCCGAGCTTGAGGTAGAGATCATCGAGAAGTCGCTTCCCCTGCCCCGGCGTGGCACGGCTGTCGAGGTTCACGATCAGGAAGCCGTACTCGGCCTGCGGGTTCCCCGGCCGGAAACTTTCGCTCGCCGTATTCCCCGCCGATGCCGGCCCGCCGTAGACCGGCACCAGGACCGGGTACTTGCGGGTCGCGTCGAAGTTCGACGGAAATGCGATCGTGCCGTGAAGAAGGGTCTTCCCATCGGCAGCGAGGTAGGTGAACATCTCGACCTTCTTGAGCCCGAGCGTCTCGAACTTGCTCAGGTCGCTCTTCGCCAACTCGGCGACCAGCTTGCCATTGGCGTCCCGCAACCGCGTCACCGGTGCCTGGTTGTGGGTCTGCGCCACATCCGTGAAGTACTGCGCATCGGGCGACAGCTTGACCGTGTGGAGGAAGGCCGGATCGGTCAGGCGCTTGTCTCCCTTTCCGTCGAGCCCCACCCGGTGGAGCTGGAGCTTCATATAGTTGTCGCCATCGCGGGCGGTGTACCAGAGCGATTGTGATTTCTCGTCGACGCGGACGATCTCCGCCGCCTCGAACCGGTTGGTCGTGATGGGATGGAGCAGCTTCCCGCTGATGTCGTAGAGGTAGTAATTCTTGTAGCCGTTCCGCTCCGACTCCCAGATGAAGCGCTTGTGATCGTCGAGCCAGCGAATGCCCGGCGTATTCTCCACCCAGCCGGTCGGCCACTCCTCGTGAATGATGACGCGGCACTTGCCGTTCTCGGGGGAGCACGCAGCAAATTCGAGCACCTGCTGCCGCCGATTGGTCCGGTTGACCAGCAACTCGGTGCCATCGGGCGACCAGGTGACGTTATAGACGTAGTGGCCAACAACGTCGTTACTCCAGGGCTTGCCATCGCGAATATCGAGCTTGATGGACCGTTTCGTGGCGATGTCGTAGACGAAGATGTCCACGATGGGGTTGTCGACCCCTGACTTGGGGTAGGCTTCGACGTCGAGCGTGCTCTGGACCTTGGTCTGACTGAGCTGGAGATAGTAGTCCGGTACCGGCTTCTCGTCGAAGCGGTAGTACGCGAGTCGGGTACTCGCCGGGTTCCACCACATTGCGGTCTGCTGGTTGAGCTCCTCGCCGTACACCCAGGAGGCGGTGCCGTACTTGATGCGGTCCTTCTCATTGCCGTCGGTGGTGAGCGCGTTCTCGTTGGCGCCGCTGGAGTCGGCGACGAAGAGGTTGCGGTCGCGATACATCGCCTTCAGCTTGCCGTCGGGCGACAGGGCCGAGGCCGCCTGCCGCCCTCGACCAGGCGCCACGCTGCCGGTCCGGAGTCCACGCCCCTGCGGTGGCACGGCGGTCGCGGGAGCGGTCACCTCCTCCACCTTCCGGGCGGCAACATCGTAGCGCCAGAACTTCCCGTCCCAGTTGTACTGCAACGCCTTCCCGCTATCGACCCAGGTGCCGTTGATCGACCCGGACTTCACTGACCCGGAAATCTGGCTGGCCATTTTCTGGTATTGGTCGTACCCTGGCATCGACTTGAGGCGGTCCTGCGCGTGCAGCCCGGCCGCGGCGAGCGCGAGGAGTGCCAGCCCTGCGGGCACGGCACGGCCGAACGTCTTCCACTGCATCATGAGGATCGATCTCCGAACGCGTTGAGGATCCTACTTGCCCTTGGCGGCCTTCGCGGCGGTTATTGCCTCGCCGAGTTCACTGTAGGCGGTGGCGTCGACTTCCCGGAACGGGCGGAAGACCTTGGCAATCCGGCCATCCTTCCCGATCACGAATGCCACCCGACTCTCATACGAGCGACCCCCGGGCAGGGTTGCATAGAGCCCGCCAGCCACCTTGCCTGCGTCGCTGAGGAAGGTGAACGGGAACTTTTCATCCATCGCCCAGGCGGCGAGTGCGCCAGCGGAGTCGGTGCTGATGGCGAGCAGCGTGACATCCTTCCCACCGCTGAAGAGCTCGCGATACTTGTCGCGATAGGCCTTCATCTGGATGGTGCAGCCGGAGGTGCGAGCCTTGGGGAAGAAGGCCAGCACCACCGTGCGCCCGCGCAGCTCCGAGAGGTGCAGCGGCTTTTTCGAGACACCCTTCATCGTGGCGGCGGGCAGGGTGAAGTCGGGGGCCAGGTCGCCGACCCCGGGACCGACCTCCTGCGCGAGCAGTGCTGCGGGAGCCAGCAGCAGCGCCGCCAGCAGGACGGAGCGAGGCATCGTGGACCTCATCACTTGGGAGTGGGGATAATGCGCCAGATCTTGCCGCTGGCGTCGGAGGCGATGTACAGCGCAGTACCACCAGGAGCGACCGCCACGCCGCTGGGGCGCACCGATGTCTCCCCGGCGGCGCCAGTAGCGAAGGTGGTGTACTGCCCCGTCGGCTTGCCACCGAGGAAGGGAATGAACACGACCCGATAGCCGGCCTGCGGGAGTGGGGCACGATTCCAGGAGCCGTGGAATGCGAGGAAGGCGCCGGTCCGATACGACGGTCCGAATGCGGTTCCGGTATAGAACGCGAGCTGCAGCGGTGCCCAGTGGCCGGGAAACGCTATCAGCGGCTGGGTCTTCTGCGCGCACTCGCCCGGTTTCACGCCGTCGCCGCCGTACTCCGGTGCCAGCACCTTCCGCTTCGCGATCGGATCGAAATAGCAGTAGGGCCAGCCGAAGTCGGCTCCCTTGGCGATCAGGCCGAATTCCTCAGCCGGCTTCTCGGCGTTGTCCGCGTCGCTGAAGCCCCAGTTCGCTCCGAGCTGATCGCGCCCGTGGGAGGCGCCGAAGAGTGCGCCGCTGCGCGGTTCGACGGCAATCGCCATGGCATTGCGGAGTCCGGTCGCCCAGCGCTCACCGTCGGAGGGCTGCTGATTGGACTTGCGGGCATCGTACCGCCAGATGCCGGCGCGGATTGGCAACTCCGGACAGGGTTGCTGGCCGGGAGACCGCTCCTTGCGATCTTCTGCCTGGCAGGAGTTGGTCAGCGAGCCGTGATCCACGAAGAGGAAGCCGCCCTTTCCGATCGCCAGCGTCTTGGCCGTGTGCCCCGCCGTCGGCAGTCCACTCACCACGATGGTCGCCGGGCCGGCAGGGGCGAGTGCCCCCGGTCGGTAACCGAAGCGCAACACGCGATCGGGTGGCGCGAAGTACACGGCGTTGTCGGTCACTGCGACGCCAGTGCCGCCACCAGTCATATACGTCACGGTGGTATCGGCGTGGCCATCGCCATCGCGATCCCGGAGGAGAAAGAGGCCACCGGAGCGACCCTGCGCGGCGACGAAGAGGTCGCCATTCGAAGCCACGGCGAGGTGCCGCGCCCCCGGCACGCTGGCAAACACCGCCGCGCAGAAACCGGGGGCCAGGGTCAGCCCGCCATTGTCTGGATCGCAACCGGGCGACAGCGGGGTGCGGGAGCCGAGTAGCGCGGCGGCCGCCAGCGGGATCAGCAGGAAGAAGGAACGTCGCATGGAGATTCTGCCGTCAGGGTGCTTGCCACTGGCGAGGGATCGCCGGAAGCGTCAATGATAACGAGATTAATTGCCGGGGTGGGGGGCGACGCCCGACCCGAGTATTTTTGCCCTATGAGCCACCAATACATCTTCACTATGCGCGACCTTCGGAAGATCGTCCCCCCGAAGCGCGAGATCCTCAAGGGGATCTACCTCTCGTTCTATCCCGGCGCCAAGATCGGCGTGATCGGCTCCAACGGCAGTGGCAAGTCGTCGCTGCTGAAGATCATGGCCGGGGTCGATCACGATTTCCTCGGAGAAGCGAAGCCAGCCGACGGCGTGCGCATCGGGTATCTCCCGCAAGAACCGATGCTCGACCATACCAAGGACGTCCGCGGCAATGTCGAGGAGGCCCTCGCCGACGTGCGCGCCCTGTTGACCCGGTTCGAAGAGATCTCGCTGAAGTTCTCCGAGCCGATGAGCGATGACGAGATGACAACGCTCCTCGACAAACAGGCCGCGTTGCAGGACCGGATCGATGCCGCCAACGCCTGGGAGATCGATCGTACCCTCGACATTGCGATGGACGCGTTGCGCCTTCCGCCGCCCGACGCCACGGTCGATACCCTCTCGGGGGGGGAGAAGCGCCGTGTCGCGCTCTGTCGCCTGCTGCTCAGCAAGCCCGATATGCTGCTACTCGATGAGCCGACCAACCACCTCGATGCGGAATCAGTGGCGTGGCTCGAGCGCTACCTCAAGGAGTTCCCGGGCACCGTCGTGGCCATCACCCACGACCGCTATTTTCTCGACAACGCGGCCGAGTGGATTCTCGAGCTTGAGCACGGCGCCGGAATTCCCTGGAAGGGCAACTACTCGTCCTGGCTCGACCAGAAAGAGAAGAAACTCGCGACTGAAGAGAAGCAGGCATCGGCGCACCAGCGCACCCTCGCGCGTGAACTCGAGTGGGTCCGGATGAGCCCCAAGGCACGGCAGGCGAAGAGCAAGGCGCGCCTGCAGGCCTACGATGCGCTGGTGGCCGAGGAACAAAAGGCCGACGCCACGGGCCACGAGATCCTGATTCCGCCCGCTCCGCGTCTCGGCGACGAGGTGGTGGTCGCCAGGCAGCTCAAGAAAGGCTTCGGCGATCGGCTGCTGTTCGACAACCTCGACTTCTCGCTGCCGCGCTCCGGGATCGTCGGCATCATCGGGCCGAACGGCGCTGGCAAGACGACACTGTTCCGGATGATCACCGGCCAGGAACAGCCTGATGGTGGCCAGCTGGTGGTCGGCAAGACGGTGCAGACCGCGTATGTCGACCAGTCGCGCGAGGCACTGGACCCCGAGAAGACGGTCTATCAGGAGATCGCGGGCGACTACGACGTGCTCCAGTTCGGAACACGGAGCATCAACTCACGTGCCTATTGCGGCTGGTTCGGCTTCCGCGGCAGCGACCAGCAGAAGAAGGTGGGCACGATGTCGGGCGGCGAGCGGAACCGCCTCCACCTCGCCAAACTGCTCAAGTCGGGCGGTAACCTGCTGCTGCTCGACGAACCGACCAATGACCTCGACGTCGACACGCTGCGCGCCCTCGAGGATGCCCTGCTGACCTTCTCCGGTTGCGCCGTGGTGATCTCGCACGATCGCTGGTTTCTCGATCGGATTGCCACCCATATCCTGGCCTTCGAAGGCGATTCGGAAGTGGTCTGGTTCGAGGGGAACTACCAGGACTACTCCGCGGATTACAAGCGTCGGAAGGGCGTCGCGGTGGATCAACCGCATCGAATCAAGTACCGGAAGCTGACGCACTGACTGCACGAGACGCGACCGGCGAGAGGTGTCGGCTTTCTCGCTTCTCGCTTCCCGCTTCTCGTTACCCGGAGTCTTGCTATGCGGCTCCTCCTGGTGGAAGACGACACCCAGCTCGCCACCGTGCTGACGGCCGGCCTGGCGGAACACGGAATCGCGGCGACTCGCGCCGCAACAGTGGCCGAGGGACGTGCCCGCGCCACGCAGGGCAGCTTCGATGTGTTGGTGCTCGATGTGATGCTCTCCGGGGGGAGTGGCTTCGACCTCTGCCGGGCACTGCGCTCCGACGGGCTGGCGCAGCCGATCCTGATGCTCACCGCCCGCGATACCGTGGACGACCGGGTGACCGGCCTCGAAGTCGGCGCCGACGACTACCTCACCAAGCC
>JANLPG010000116.1:0-13147 GCA_031367105.1 Gemmatimonadota bacterium
TCATCTGCGCCTCATTCAGGAGGAGGCGCAGGCGATCGTGAGGCGCGCGCTGGAGGCGCGCTAGCGGAAGAGCATCCCCTGAACGGGAGCCTTGAGCGTGATCGGGGCCATCGGCCCGTGCTGTGCCGCCAGGTGAAGCTCCCCGCTGAAGCCAACGGCGCTCAGCCGTGCCGCGATTGTGCGCTCTGCCAACTCCGCGCTATTGCAACGCTGGCTGAGATGGGCCAGCACCACGGTACCGAGGCCGTCGTGGTGCACTTCGGCGAGCAACTCCGCGCAATCGAGGTTGGAGAGATGCCCGCCTGGACCGGCAATCCGTTGCTGCACGACCAGCGGGTAGCCGCTGGTACGCAAGAGTGTCGCATCGTGATTGGCTTCGAGGACGAGACAGTGGCGATTGCGCAGGAACCAGCGAACGGCCTGCGTCGGGCGTCCGAGGTCGGTCGCCATCCCCAGTGAGCAGCCGTCGGGCGTCACGACACCGAGGGCGATCGGTTCGGCAGCGTCGTGCGATGTCGCGCAGGCGGACAGGGTGAAGGGTCCGACCGAGCAGGCCCCGCGGGAGCCGAGCGGTTGCCATTCGCAAGGTTCGCCGCCGCGCGAGACGCCCCGCCAGCTGCCCATTGAGGCCAGCAACGGGACGCCGTGCCGGCGCGCCAGTTTGGTGGCTCCGACGGCGTGGTCGCCGTGCTCGTGGGTGATGGCAACGCCCACGAGCGCTGCGGGATCGAGTGCCGCGGCGCTCAGGCGTTTATCCAGCTCACGTAAGGAAAAGCCGGCGTCGAGCAGGAGGATTGCCCCGTCGTAAACCAGGGCGAAGGCATTGCCCTGGCTGCCGGAGCCGAGGACGACGAGTGCGCTCACTCGGTCAGGCGGCGGTGCATCGCCCGCAGCGAGCCCTCGGTGGCCGGATCGACGGCGATATCGCGGCGTGGGAGCACACGCTTCGCGGTCTCGATAAAGGCATCCAGGTTCATCCGCTCGTCGGAATCGCCACCCCACGAAAACGGCGGCGTGTACTTCGCAGCGCGGGGACCACCGAACAAATTGGCACCGGCTCCGACGACCGCACCGGTTGGCAACAGGGTGCCGATTGCCGTCTTGGCGTGATCGCCGATCAGCGCCCCGAGATTCGTGCGATCCGTGGTGAGGCGTGTCGCACCGATCTCGAGGCGCACCGGTCCGTAGGTGTTCTTGAGATTGGAACCGATGGTCCCGGCGCCGAGGTTCACCCATTCCCCGACGACGGAATGCCCCAGGAAGCCGTCGTGGCTCTTGTTGGCGTAGCCGGCAAAGGCCGTCGTGCTGATCTCACCGTGGAGCCGGCAGTGCGGTCCGACGCTGATGTGACGGAATTGACCCCCCACCAGCCAGCTGCCCTCGCGAATGCGTGCCGGTCCCTCGATGCGAGTGCCACTGCGCACTTGCACATCGCGCTCCAGGATGATGCTGCCCTTCCTGGCGTCGAGTACCACCCCCGGCTCGAGCGCGGCGCCGCGAATGGCAATCGCCCCCGGATTTCCGAGGATGATCGTACCCTCGGGAATCGGCTCGGCGTTGTCGTCGAGCAAGGCGAGTGTGTCGCCAAAGAGGAACTGCTCCAATGCGCTCACGAGGTCCCACGCACCGCGAAGTAGCCGACCCTCTACCACCAGTCCGTCGCCAGCCGTGAATGGTCCGCTCCACGACTGCCCGGCATCGAGTCGCCAGCCCACCGTCCGTCCCTCGTGCAGCAACCGACGGGTGGTACCCACGGATCGCATCGGCAACTTCGGGGCGAAGGTGGCATCGACTACCCAGACAGGTCCGACGACGGCACCAGCGGCCACCACCGGCACCGAGCCGACGATATGATGCCCTGCGACGTGGGCTGCAATGGTGCCCTTGACCACCGCGCCGAGGGCACGCGCCCACCGCTCGTGCTGGCGCCAGGCACCGACGGGGAGCGAGGCGAGCGGAGTGGCGCCGGTGAACGGCGCCCAGGGAGCGCCTGGCGATTCAGGTTCCAGCAGATACAGCGACGTCATCTTACTCCAGCTCCCGCACATCGGCGGGAAGGGCGTCAAGAATTTTCTTCAGGTCGACGGCGCGCGATCGTTCGAGCACCAGCGTGCGGGCGTTGGCGTGGACGACGACGAGGTCGCGCACACCACTCAACACCATCGGCGGTCCGTCGTTCCAGACGATGCAGTCGCTGCAGTCGACCAGCGTGACCGGGCCGTGGACCACATTGCCCCGGCGGTCCCGCGGACGCACCCGCGCCAGCGCCTCCCAGGTCCCGATGTCATCCCACGCGAAATCGCCGGCAACGACCGCGACGGTATTGCTCCGCTCGAAGACGCCGACATCGATCGAGACTTCGCGGACATCGCGGAAGAATCCCGCGACGTCTCCGGCTTCCAGACGTGGCAACCACGGGGCGATCTCGTCGGTGTGCGCCATCACCTCGCGCCGCAGGTCGGCCGCCGTCCACGCGAACAGTCCACTGTTCCACAGGGCACCTTCGGCCATCAGGTCGAGCGCGAGCGCGGCATCGGGCTTCTCGATGAACTTCTCCACCCGCCGCGAGGCGTTGTCGAGTCGCTCGCCCGGCACGATGTAACCAAAGCCGGTTTCCGGTCGCGAGGGCACCATTCCTACGGTGACCAGTACCCCGTGCCGGGAGGCCGTGCCGAGGGCAGTTGCGGCGGTGGCCACGAACGCCGTCGGATCGTTCACGGTCCAGTCGGCGTGCATCGAGACCACGGCGGCGTCTGGATCTCTTCGGGAGGCCTCCAAGGTCGCCCAGACCAGCGCCGGGCCGGTGGAGGCTGCCCGGGGTTCAATCAAGAAGTTCTCCCGCGGGACTGGGAGCCGGTCGGCGAGCCGGGTGGCGAGCGATGCCCCGGTCACGACCAGGATCCGCTCCGGCGGGATGAAGCCGGTCAGTCGATCGACCGCCTCTTCGGCGCTCGAACGCGGTCCCGCGAGGGGCAGCAGCTGCTTGGGATGGGTCGGCGACGACAGCGGCCAGAAGCGGGTGCCCGACCCGCCGGCGAGGAGAATGGCCCAATACATTCTGGTCTAAACCAGCGCGATCAAGGCCGGGGCGTGCCGGCGCAGGTCGTGCAGCAGGGCGCCCAGGTCGCCGTCGGGCGCGGCCAGGACCAGCAAAGTCGGTCCCGAGGCCAGCCGTTCAAGGATCAGGATTCCGCCGCCGCCCTCCACCACCGTTTCCCGCGGGACGCCGTGGCCGGTCGCCCCGCCAAGGGTTTGCAGGGTCCGTTGGGCGGTAGCCGCGAGCGCGGCGATCGCCTCGGGGTCGAGCGCGGAGGGGAGGGCCGATTCGATCACCAGCCCCTCGTCGCTCACGATTGCGGCGCCGAGGACGTCGGGGCGGTCGGCGAACGCCGCAAGGACGGTTCGGAGCGGGTGCATCGGCGGCTTCTCCCATGCGGGTGAGTAGAGCGCGAAGCTAGGTCGCTGACGACGCGGAAGTCAAGCAACGACGGTGGGTTGCCGCACCTCCGCGAGCGGTCTAACCTTCTGTGATGACGCGCCAAACCTCGCTGCTCCTCGCCATCGGCATTGCCGCCGCTGCCTGCTCCACCAACCAGCTGGACCCGGCGCAAATCGACAATGTGGTCGATACCATCACGCTTGGCGCGCTCATCGGCACCAGCATCTCGACGCCCTCGGCCTATTCGATCCCCGATGCCCGGGCGGTGCGAACCGACCAGACCGCCGCGTTCGACTTCGCGTACAACATCGATGCCACCGGGCGCAGGGTGCTCCTGCCACTCGACGCGCTGGGGCTCGGCGCGGCGAACGCCAGCAATCCGGGTCTGCAGAAATCCTCCGAGACGTTCGCCGGGCTCACCAACCCACCGACCAACGGATACCTCACCAGGGACAGCATCGTGGTGGCGACCGGGGACGTCCTCGTGGCCCGGTCGCGGATCGCCTGCTTCCTCGGCGTGCCCGAGTATGCGAAACTGCAGATCCTCAGCTTCGATGACGCGAAACGCACCGTGCGATTCCAGGTTCTGGCGAACGTGAACTGCGGTTACCGGAATCTCGAAATCGGCATTCCCACCAGCTGACAGAATGCTCGACCTTCGCCGCCTTCGACAGGATCCCGCCGCCGCCCGGGTCGCCCTCGCGCGGCGCGGCGACGCTGGTGCGCTCGAGCAGTTCGACCGGGTCCTCGAACTCGACCTGCGCCGGCGCGAATTGCTCGGCTCGGTCGAGTCCCTCCAGGCGGAGCGGAATCTGGCCACGGACGCGGTGGCGCGACGCAAGCACGCCAAGGAGCCCGTCGAAGCGCTGCTGGCCTCGCTGAAGAAGTCCGGCGAACTCGTGCGGGCGCTTGAGGCGGACCTGCGCGATATCGAATCACTACTCGAGAGCCACCAGCTGAATGTCCCCAACCTCCCGTTGGAACGGGTACCCGTGGGCGATGCCAGCGCCAATCAAGTGGTCCGGTCGTGGGGTACTCCGCGCCAGTTCGATTTCACGCCGCGACCGCACTGGGAGCTGGGGCAGGAGCTGGGGCTCTTCGACCTTCCGCGTGGGGCGAAGCTGACCGGTTCGGGATTTCCACTCTTCACGGGGATGGGGGCGCGCCTGGTGCGTGCGCTCGCGAATTTCATGCTCGATCTGCACACGAGCGAGCACGGCTACCTCGAAATGCAGCCGCCGTTTGTCGTCAACCGGGCCTCCCTCATCGGCACCTCCCAGTTGCCGAAGTTCGAGGACGACCTGTACCGCACACACGGCGAAGATCTCTTCCTGATCCCGACCGCCGAAGTGCCGCTGACCAACATCCATCGGGACGAAATCCTCGACGGGGCAACCCTTCCGATCTCGTACGTGGCCTACACGCCGTGCTTCCGACGCGAGGCAGGCGCCCACGGCAAGGACACCCGCGGACTGATCCGGGTGCACCAGTTCGATAAGGTGGAGCTGGTGCGGATCGTCAGCGCCGAATCGAGCGATGCCGAACACGCGCTGCTGACCTCGCACGCCGAAGTGGTGCTGCAGCGGCTCGAGATCCCCTACCGCGTGCTCGCGCTAGCCACGGGTGACACCGGTTTCGGGAGCGCCTGCACCTTCGACCTCGAGGCCTGGGCCAGCGGTGTCAAGAGCTGGCTGGAAGTCTCCAGTGCGAGCACCTTCGGCGACTTCCAGTCGCGCCGGGCCAATATTCGCTACCGGCGCGCACCGGGTGCGAAGCCGGAGTTTGTCCACACCCTCAATGCGTCTGGCGTGGCTTTCCCGCGCACCATCATCGCCCTGCTGGAGAATGGACAGGAGGCCGACGGTAGCGTGCGACTCCCGGCCGCACTGGTCCCCTATGTCGGGACCGACCGCCTCGTCCCGCGGTCGTAAGGAGCAGCTCCGACGCCTCGCACCCGGGGCGGCGGTGCTGCTCGTGGCGCTGCTCGCCGGCATGAGCGCCGGGTCGAGCCTCATCGTGGCGCGACATTTTCGTGCCGAGGCCCTCTCCGCCTCGAGACTCTACTCGGTGGTCTTCCAGGGCCTCGCCGACCCAGCGCCCGAGGGCGCGGGGGGCGCCCTGCTGGAACTCGGTCGCGAAGTGCGCGAGTTGGGGCTCCCGCTCATCATCACCGATTCGACCGGTCGTGTCACCGCCTCGGCCAACATTCCCTTCGATACCGCCGGCAAGGATGTCCGACTTCGCGAGCTCGCGCAGCAGCTCGACGAGGTCAATCCGGCGATCACCCTGAAGCAGGGTCTCGGAGTGCTGCATTACGGTCCCCTCCCGAACACCCGGTTGTTGTTCGCTCTCGGCGTGTTGCAGGCGCTCACGCTCATCGTGATGGTCGCCGTCGGTGTCACGGCCTATCGCAATGCGACGACCGCACAGCGCGATCGGCTCTGGGTCGCAATGGCGCGAGAAGCGGCGCATCAGATGGGCACTCCACTGACGTCATTGCAAGGGTGGATCGAGCAGTTGCGTTCGGCGGGGGTCCCGCCGGAGAAGGTGGCAGAGTTCCTCGAGGCCGATGCCGACCGCCTCCAGCGCGTGGCGCAACGCTTCGAGCGGATCGGCAATCCCGCGCGCCGAGACCCGGTGGGGCTGGGTGCGTTGGGCGAGCGCGTCGCGGGATATTTTCGACCCCGGGTCCCCCGGCACGCGAATACCATTACGCTCGATGTCCGCGCGCCGAGCGCCGGACCGGTGATCCTCGGTGACGCGGTACTCCTGGAATGGGCGCTCGAAGCAATGGTGAAGAACGCGATCGATGCCTTGCAGGGTCGTGGCGGCATCATCACGATCGCCGCTAGTGTAGAGGGATCCGAGGCGGTCCTGCGCGTCATCGACGACGGTCCGGGAGTCCCCCGCGAAATGCGCCGGACCATCTTCGAACCGGGAATGACGACCAAGCGCGGCGGGTGGGGCATTGGCCTCGCCCTCGCACGCCGGGTGATCGAGGATGCCCATCAGGGCGTGCTCGCGCTCGAACCAACAGAACACGGAACGACTTTCCTGATGCGCTTCCCGCTCGCTTCGTCACTCGCGTGACCGCGCCTCGCGATCTCCTGCAGGGCTTGAATCCGGCACAGCGGGATGCGGCCGAGCACGTGCACGGCCCCATTCTCGTGCTGGCCGGCGCGGGCTCCGGGAAGACGCGTGTCCTGACCGCCCGCATCGCGCACCTGATCGATGCGCACGGGGTGCCGCCCGAACGAATCTTTGCGGTGACCTTCACCAACAAGGCGGCCGGAGAGATGAAGGAGCGCATCGGCCAATTGCTGGCGCGCGATCCCTCGGGCCTCTGGATCGGGACCTTCCACGCGCTCTCGGCCCGGTTGCTGCGGCGCGAAGCGGAACACCTCGGCTTCACCCGGGCTTTCACAATTTACGACCAGGATGATCAGCTCTCGTTGATCCGCCGGATCCTGAACGAGCGCAACCATCCGGTGAAGCTCTTTCCCCCCAAGCTGGTGCAGAACCTGATTTCTTCCGCCAAGAACCGGATGCAGTCGGCAAAGGAGCTGGGAGTTTCCGCGCCGCACGATCCGGTGGTGCAGGTCGCAGCCGATGTGTACGTCGCGATGCAGCAGGCCCTCCGCACCGCCAACGCAATGGATTTCGATGACCTGATGTTGCACCCGCTGGCCCTCTTCCGGGCACATCCGGAGGTGCTGGCGCGCTGGCGGCGACGATTCGACTTTCTGCTGGTCGACGAATTCCAGGACACGAACCGGGCCCAGTACGAACTGATCAAGCTGCTGGCCGGCGGGCACCGAAACGTCTTCGGCGTGGGCGATGATGACCAATCGGTCTACGGCTGGCGCGGCGCCGATATCAGGAATATGAAGGATCTGCAGACCGACTTCGGTACGGCCCGCCTGGTCAAGCTCGAAGAGAACTATCGTTCGACCCGGCCGATCCTCGACGCAGCGAACGCGGTCATCGCCTGCAACCCCGGGCGACTCGGCAAGACCTTGCGCACTCGCCGGCCGGGCGGTGCCTCGCTCGTGGTGCTGGCCGCGGCCGATGAGCGCGATGAGGCGGAATGGATCGCTCGGGAACTCCAGGCGCGCAGTCGGGACGGAATGGTGTGGTCGGAGGCCGCAATCCTCTATCGCACCAATGCCCAGTCGCGGGCGCTCGAGGACGCCCTGCGTCGCGCCGGCGTGCCCTACCGCCTCGTCGGTGCGATCTCCTTCTACGACCGCCGTGAAGTGAAGGACTTGCTGGCGTATCTTCGCCTGATTGCCAACCCGGCCGACGACGAGGCATTCCTTCGGGCGGTCAGCGTGCCGCGGCGGGGTCTGGGTGAGGCGTCACTCGCACTGCTCGCGGAGCAGGCGAGGCTCTGGCAGCGGCCTCTCCTCGAGACCGCCGAGCGTGCCGGGACGATCGCGACGTTGCGTCCGAATGTCCGGACTGCGCTGGAAACTTTTGCTGATCTCGTGCAGACGCTTCGCGCCCGCTTCGGCGACGCCCCGCCGGTTGTGGTGATGGAGGAAGTCGTCCGTGCGATCGATTACGAGAGCGTCCTGCTGGCCGAGGGATTCGAGGGGACCGAGCGCTGGGAGAATGTTCGTGAAATGGTTGCCGCTGCGGCCGAGTGGTCCGAAGTCATTCTTGAAGTGGATGAGCCCGGCACCCCACTGCAGCGTTTCCTGGCCGAAGCCACGCTGCTGTCGGCAGTCGACAGCAGTGCCGGCCGCGAAGACGGCGTGACCTTGATGACGCTGCACACGGCCAAGGGGCTCGAGTGGCCGGTGGTCGTGATGTCCGGGATGGAGGACGGCCTCTTCCCGATGTCGCGCGCAATGGAGACGCCCGACGGGCTGGAGGAGGAGCGACGGCTCTGCTATGTCGGGATTACCCGGGCCCGCGACTCGCTCCTGCTGACCTGGGCCCGCTCTCGACGCCGCGGCGGGGAGTTGCGGCCAGGAATGGCATCGCGTTTCCTCCGGGAGCTGCCGCCCGAGCTGGTCGACGAGCGCCGCACCTCCTTCGCGGTAGGAAGTGCGCTGGGTGGGGGGTGGAGTGGGAGTGGACAGTACGGTGGCAGTCGCGGAGGAACGGGTGGCGGGTGGGGCGGGGGGATGCACCGTCGCGGCGAAGTATCGCCACCGATCGCCGCAGCGCAAACGGGCTGGGATGAATTCGCTCAGGTCGGTGCCGACCCGCCGGCCGCCGGTGAGAGCCAGGATTCGCCTCGATTCGTGAAGGGCGAACGGGTGCGCCACCGCCGTTTCGGATCCGGGGCGATTCTGGGACTGAGCGGGAACGGAAAGGATACCAAGGTCTCCGTGGCATTCGACGACCCGGAGATTGGAACCAAGCAATTGCTCGTGGCCTTCGCGGGACTCGAGCGGGACTGGGAGAGCGCATGATCATCGGAGCAGCGGAGGTCCGTCACGTGGCACGACTCGCCGAACTGGCGGTGGCCGAGACGGATGTGCCGACGCTGGCAACGCAACTGGAGGCCATCGTCGCCTTTGTGGCCCAGCTCAACGATGTCGAGGTGCCACCGGGCGCCGGGGCGATCGTGGTCGGGCCGGATCGGCTGACCCTTCGCGAGGATCGGGTCGACCCGATCCCGATGTCGCGGACACCGGCCGAGATGGCACCAGCTTTTCGCGACGGCTTTTTCGTCGTGCCGAAGCTCGGCGGGCTGGCGGAAGGATGAGCGACGCGGCACTCCTCGCTCGCGACACCGGTCGGCGGCTGGCCGATGCCGATGCGCGCGGCCTCAACGCGACGCTGCACTGGTCTCAGGAATTGCTCGATCGCGAGGCGGCACGCCTCGATGCCGCTCCTGTGGGCCCACTCACCGGCCTGGCGGTGGCGCTGAAAGACAATATCGTGACCACCGATCAGCCAACTACCTGTGCCTCGAAAATCCTCGAGGGGTATGTCTCGCCCTACGATGCCACCGTTGTCACGCGCCTGCGATCCGCAGGCGCCCTGATCGCCTGCAAGGCGAATCTCGATGAATTCGCGATGGGCTCCTCCACCGAAAATTCTGCGTACGGACGCGTGAAACATCCCATCGATCCCGACCGAGTGCCGGGAGGTTCCAGTGGCGGGTCGGCTGCGCTGGTCGCTGCCGGCGTCACGGCTGCCGCACTCGGCTCCGAAACCGGTGGTTCGGTGCGCCAGCCGGCCGCCTTCTGCGGCGTCGTCGGAGTGAAGCCGAGCTACGGTCGCGTCAGCCGTTTCGGGCTGGTCGCCTTCGGCTCGTCGCTCGACTGCATCTCGGTGTTCGGTCGAACCGTTGCGGATGCCAGTCGGACGCTTTGCGCCATCGGCGGCCACGATCCCCGGGACGCCACGACGCGCGCAGGGGCTCCATCGATGCGTCCGATGCCACGCAGTGATTTGCGCGGTCTGGTCGTCGGCCTGCCGCGGGAGTATTTCCCGACCGATCTCCATCCCGGAGTCCGGGCCGCTTGCGACGCAACCATTACCCTGCTGCGTGAGTTGGGTGCCGAAGTGCGTGAGGTGGCACTCCCGCATTCGGCTTTCGCGGTGCCGACCTACTACATCATCAACCCCGCAGAGGCAGCGGCGAATCTTGCCCGCTTCGACGGAGTGCGATTCGGCCCGCGACAGATCGGGCAGGACGGTGATATTCGTGCGCTCTATCAGGCCACACGTGGAGCGGGGTTCGGTGCCGAGGTCCGCCGCCGGATCCTGGTGGGAACCTTCGTGCTCAGCGCCGGCTATGCCGACCAGTACTACAGCCGGGCGCAGGCCGTACGCCGCCTGATCGGGGATGACTTCACGCAGGTGTTCGCCAGCGGGGTCGATCTGCTCTTCACGCCAACCACTCCCACGCCGGCGTTCAAGGCGGGGGAGAAGACCGCGGACCCGGTGCAGATGTACCTTGCCGATATCTTCGTCGCGCCCGCAAGCCTCGCCGGCCTCCCGGCAATGTCGCTACCGATCGGGCGCGACGGGGGGCTTCCGATCGGCGGGCAGTTGATCGCGCGGGATTTCGACGAGTCGACGATGCTGGCGGCCGCGAGCGTCCTGGAAAGTTCGCTCGATGCGCTCCAGGAGGTGCGCTGATGCTGTGGGAGACGGTCATCGGACTCGAGGTGCACGTCCAGCTCAAGACGCGGAGCAAGATGTTCTGCGGCTGCGCGACCAGCTACGGTGAAACGCCCAATACCAACGTCTGTCCCGTCTGCCTCGGCCTTCCGGGAGCATTGCCGGTGCCCAACGCCGAAGCGATTCGCCTCGGTGTGCGCGGTGCGCTGGCGATCGGCTGCAGCGTCCATCCGACCAGCATCTTCGCGCGCAAGAATTACTTCTATCCGGATCTCCCCAAGGGGTATCAGATTTCCCAGTTCGACAAGCCGCTGGCCACCGGCGGAGCACTCCTCGTCGACTCGCCCGAGCGGGGCGCCGTCAGCCTCAGCATCACCCGACTCCACCTTGAGGAGGATGCCGGGAAATCGCTCCACGATCGCATTCCCGGGATGACCGCGATCGACCTCAATCGCGCGGGAACACCGCTGGCCGAAATCGTCAGCGGGCCGGATATGCGATCCCCCGGTGAGGCGCGGGCCTACCTCGTGACGTTGCGGCAGCTGCTCATCTACGCCGGAGTGAGCGAGTGCTCGATGGAGCAGGGTTCGCTCCGTGTCGATGCCAACCTCTCGGTCCGTCGCCCGGGAGCGCCGCTCGGCACCAAAACAGAAGTGAAGAATATGAACTCCTTCGCCAATGTCGAACGCGCGCTGGAGTCGGAGCGGCTGCGGCAGATCGCCTTGCTGGAATCGGGTGGGCAGGTGACGCAGGTGACGCTGACATTCAACGCCACGACCGGCGAGGTGAAGCCACTTCGCAGCAAGGAAGATTCTCACGACTATCGCTACTTCCCCGATCCCGACCTTCCGCCACTGGTGCTCGACGCTGCCTGGCTCGAGGCGCAACGCGCGACCCTCCCCGAGCTCCCAGCCGCGCGGCGTGCGCGCTATGAGGCGGTGCTCGCGCTGCCACCGTACGATGCGCGAGTCCTGACGCAGGAGCCCGTGGTGGCAGACTATTTCGAGGCGGTCGTCGTTGCGGGTGTCGAGGCGAAGACCGCTGCCAACTGGGTCCTGGGCGAGGTGATGACTGGTTTCAACGACACCGGCCAGTTCGCGGTCGCGCCGGTTCGCCTCGCCGAACTGGCGCGGCTCGTCGCCGACGGGACGCTCTCGCTCCCGGCGGCGAAGAAGATCTTCGGGGAGCTAATCGTGCACGACGACGCGCCGGCCGAAATCGCCCAGCGCCTCGGGCTGGTGCAAGTCCGCGACGAAAGCGCGCTCGCCCGATGGGTCGATGACGTGGTGGCGGCGTATCCCGATGAGGTGGCCCGCTTTCGCGGCGGGGAAGGGAAACTGGTCGGCTTTTTCGTCGGCCAGGTGATGAAGAAGAGCCAGGGAAAGGCAGACCCGAAAGCTATCCAGCCGATCCTGATGCAGCGGCTCGATCGATGAGCGGGGTCCGCTCGGTCGAGGCGATTCGCGCCGCCTTTCCCGCACTGCAGCGACGACACAACGGGCTGCCGGTGGCGTATTTCGACGGCCCGGGCGGAACCCAGGTACCGAGCGCCGTCGTCGATGCGATGACGAATTACCTCACCGAACACAACGCCAACACCCACTGGCTCTACCCGTCCAGCATCGAGACCGACGGGATGTTGACGGCAGCACGCCAGGATTGCGCTGCGTTCTTCAACGGCGCTGCGAACGAAGTCGTGTTCGGCAACAATATGACCACGCTCACCTTCCACCTCGCGCGCGCGCTCGGCCGTGGCTGGCAGGCAGGCGACGAAATCGTCGTGACCGAGCTCGATCACCACGCCAACGTCGCGCCGTGGCAGGCCCTGGCGCGCGAGCGAGGCGTCATCCTGAAATGGCTTCCGCTCGACCTCGACAGCTTCCAGCTCCGGCTGGACTTGCTCGCAGGATTGCTGACGCCACGGACCCGACTGCTCGCCATCGGTGCCGCCAGCAATGCGCTGGGCACCGTGACGGATGTTGCCGCAGCGGCGAGGGTGGCTCACGCGGCTGGTGCCCTCGTT
Organism: Gemmatimonadota bacterium; assembly: GCA_031367105.1. Classification (GTDB taxonomy): domain Bacteria; phylum Gemmatimonadota; class Gemmatimonadetes; order Gemmatimonadales; family GWC2-71-9; genus Palsa-1233. The sequence continues at coordinate 12,549 of JANLPG010000116.1, forward strand.
TTTGTCGATGGCGTCCATTATGCCCCGCACCTGCTGCCGGATGTGCAGGCGCTCGGAGCCGACTTCTTCGCGTGCTCATCCTACAAGTTCTTCGGACCCCACGCCGGCATCCTCTGGGGACGGCACGAACTCCTGCAGTCGCTGGATGTGCCGCGCCTCGAACCCGCGCCCGAGCAGGCACCGGAGCGGCTCGAGACCGGCACCCAGAACCACGAAGGGATCGTCGGGGCGGCGGCCGCGATCCGGTGGCTGGGATCACTCGCCAACCAGCCATCACCGCAACCGTCGCTGCGAGCGGCCCTGGTCGAAACATATCGGGCGCTGCAGCTGCGCGAGGCAGCGCTCTTCGCCCGGCTTTGGGATGGGCTCGGCGAGGTGCCTGGTGTCGTGCGCTACGGCCCGCCCCCGGGAGCCGCGCGGACCGCGACCCTCGCCTTCACGCTCCCAGGTGTCGCCGCCAGCGTGATCGCCCGGAAGCTTGTCGAAGATGCCTGCTTCGTCTCGAACGGGGATTTCTATGCGACCACGGTCGCCCACCGGCTGGGGGTAGCCGCCGAGGGATTCGTTCGCCTCGGCGCGGCCTGCTACACCACGGAAGC
>JANLPG010000041.1:0-18342 GCA_031367105.1 Gemmatimonadota bacterium
TGCCCTGGTGGCCGACTTCGGCATCGCGCTCGCCGCCAGCAAGGCCGGCACCCGGATGACCGAGACCGGGATGTCCCTCGGCACACCGCAGTATATGAGTCCGGAACAGGCGATGGGGGAGCGGGAACTCGATGCCCGCAGTGACGTGTACGCCCTCGGCTGCGTGACTTACGAGATGCTCACCGGCGAACCGCCATTTAGCGGACCGACCGCACAAGCCATTGTGGCGAAGGTGATGACGGCCGAGCCAGCCGACGCCACCTCGCTCCGGAAGACGATTCCACTCCACGTGGCCGACGCCGTGCACACCGCGCTGCAGAAGCTTCCCGCCGATCGCTTCGCCACCGCGGCCGAGTTCGCCACTGCCCTTGCCCTCGGCACCTCAGGCACCCTCGCAGCGCGCCGGACGACGGGGCACCGGGCAACGGCTGGCGCACCACGCTGGCAGGCACTCCTGCCGTGGGGGCTCGCAGTGGTTGCGATCGGCGCGGCCGCCTGGGGCTGGCTGAGCGCCCCACCGGCCCCCGGCACCAACTGGCTATCGGTAAACTTCAGCGATTCGCTCGAGCTTTCGCTCACCGGGCCACCGCTGGCCCTCTCTCCCGATGGCAAGACGCTGGTGTTCCGGGCGGGGGTCCAGAACGGGACGCTCTGGGTCAAGCAGCAGGGCCAGCTCAATCCGACCCCGATTCCGGGGACCGAACGAAGCTTCAGTCCAGCGTTCTCCCCCGACGGACAGTGGCTGGCATTCACCGCCGATCAACAGATCAAGAAGATCCGGCTCGATGGTGGAGCGGCGGTGACCCTGACCGATTCGATCGGGCCCCAAGCGTACGGGATTTCCTGGCTGGACAATGGCTCACTGATCTACACGTCGGCAGAGGGCGACCAGTTGCGCCAGGTGAGTGCCTCGGGCGGCAGTAAGAAGGTCGTGCTGGCCGATAGTGCATTCCGCGGCTTCGGACTGCTGAGCCCGACTCCGTTGCCCAAGGCCAGCGGCATCCTCTTCCAGCTCTGTACCTCCGGTTGTGTGACCAGCTCCATTCACGTCCTCGATCTGGGCACCGGCGTGCACAAGCTGCTGATCGCCGATGCCCTCCAGGCGTGGTATCTCCCGATCGGGTACCTGCTGTATGTCCGTCGCGATGGTGCTGTTCTGGCGGCACCATTCGACCTCAAGAAACTCGAGATCACCGGCCCCGCCGTCACGGTGCTGGATGGGGTGATGGTCTCGGTCGGGAATCCGATTCTCGCCTGGTCGCCGGCAGGAACCCTGGTCTACTTGCGCTCGGGTGGGACATCCGGAATCAATGAGCTCGTGCGCGTGACTCGCGCGGGCGTCGCAACGACGGTCGACTCGAGCTGGTCGGGGGCGTTCAATTCGGTCGCACTCTCACCCGATGGTCAGCAGCTGGCCGTGGGTCTGGGCCGGAGCGCCGGGGGACTCAACATCTGGATCAAGCAGCTGGATCGAGGCCCTTTCTCACGGCTCTCTTTCGGGGGTCAGGACCGGCGCCCGGCCTGGTCGGCGGATGGCAAGATGGTGGCCTTCATTCGCGACAGCAGCAACGGCGGTAACATTTATGGCCGTCCTGCCGATGGCAGTGGCACCGACGTGCTGATCGGCAGAATCAATCGACCAACTCAGGAGGTCACCTGGTCGGGCGATGGTCAGTGGCTGGTTGCCCGCACCGACAACGGAACCGCCGGAGCAGGTGACCTCATCGGCCTGCGTACCACGGGCGATAGCACCCCCGTGCCGCTGGTGGCGACGAGTTTCACCGAGATGCACCCGGCGGTGTCCCACGACGGTCGGTGGCTCGCCTACAGCTCCAACGAGTCAGGCGTCAACGAGGTGTATGTCCGGCCCTTCCCGATCACCTCGGGTGGTCGCTGGCAGGTGTCGAACGGCGGCGGAACGGAACCAGTCTGGTCGCCCGATGGTCGCGAGCTCTACTTCATCAACAGCGCGTTGCGGCTGGTCGCAGCCGAAATCCGGACGGCCCCGGCCTTCGGGGTGGTGCGACTGCAGCCGTTGTTCGATGTGGGCGGCTTTGTCCTGGACCCGTTCCATCAGATGTACAGCGTCACCCGGGACGGGCGCGGCTTCCTCTTCGTCCGTACGAAGTTGTCTGGCCGCGCATTGGCGACACGCCAGACAGCGGTGCTGGTGGAGAACTGGTTCGCTGACCTGCACGCGCGACTCAAGCGCTAATCGCATCGCTCCGGCCCTGGGCAGGTAGCCTCTCTCATCACTCGGGGCGCCGGCGTGAGCCAGCGAAATGACGTGGTCTTTGCCGTGCGACTCGCGAACGGACAATTGTGCCAAGTCCTCCGTGAAGGGGGCGACGAAGTGAACGAGGGCCTCGCAGCGGCCTTGGTCAGCATCCCGGCATCAGGATTGACTGGTCAGACTAGTCTTGTCATATTTGTGCTATGACCGATGAGTATCCCCTCTACGACGCCAAGGCGAAGCTCTCCGCCCTCGTCCGGCAAGTCCGCGAGGGGCGCACCATCATCATTACCGTCCACGGTGAACGGGTCGCCGAACTGCGCCCCTATCAGGCCAAGCCTGGGCCCCAGACCCTTGCCGACCGGTACGCCGAACTACTGGCGCGCGGGGAAATCATTCCGGCACGGCTCACCCCGGGTGAGACCGGCTCCCTCCGCGTGGGATCACCACGCCCCGGTGCCCTGCAACGATTCCTCAACGAGCGCGACTGAGTGCTCGGTTACGTCGATACCTCGGTCATTGTCGCCATCACGCTCGGCGAGAACGGAGCCGACGCCGTCCTCCAGAAGGTCCGTCCGTTCCAGCTGGTGGCCGCTCCATTGCTCGAGGCCGAGTGGCGAAGCGCGTGTCATCGCGATGGCATCGCCGCCGACCCGGCGCTGTTGCGAGAGATCGAGTGGATCGTAGCGCCGGGTGAACTGAGCAGCCAACTCACTCGCGTCTTTGAGGCCGGGTACCTGCGGGGCGCCGACGCGTGGCACCTCGCAACCGCGCTCTACCTCGCGCCAGACCCCGGTGAACTCACCTTTCTCACGCTCGATCAGCGCCAGGGCGATATCGCTGCAAAGCTTGGCTTCACACTGGTTTCTTGAACGTTTCGTTGGGAGCGACCTGATGGATCTGCGCGACGAATTCCAACCGGTACTGGCTGCGTGATCGCACGCCTCTCGGACGCTCTCTCCGACCGCTACACCCTCGAGCGCGAGCTTGGCGCTGGCGGCATGGCCACGGTGTATCTCGCCCACGACCTCAAGCACGAGCGCGATGTCGCCATCAAGGTGCTTCATCCCGATCTGGGCGCCGCACTCGGTAGCGAACGATTCCTGAGTGAGATCCGTACCACTGCCCGATTGCAGCATCCGCACATCCTGCCGCTACTGGACTCCGGTGAGGCGGACGGTCTCCTCTACTACGTGATGCCGCTGGTCACCGGCGAAACGTTGCGATCGCGGCTCGAGCGCGAAGGACAACTGCCAATCGAGGACGCGCTCCGGGTGGCGCGGGAAGTGGCCGACGCGCTCGAGTACGCCCACGAGCACCACGTGATCCATCGCGACATCAAGCCGGAGAACATCCTGCTGCAGGGCGGTCACGCCCTGGTCGCCGACTTCGGGATCGCGCTGGCCGTGCAATCGGCCGGCGGCGCGCGGATGACCCAGACCGGGCTCAGTCTCGGCACGCCGCAGTATATGAGCCCCGAACAGGCGATGGGCGAGCGCGCCATTGATGCGCGCAGCGACATCTATGCCCTCGGTGCGGTCACCTACGAAATGCTGGCGGGCGACCCGCCGTTCACCGGTTCGAGCGTGCAGGCAATTGTCGCCAAGGTGCTGACCGAGCGTCCGCCATCGATCCTGATCGTGCGTGATACCGTTCCCGAGGGCGTGGAGACGGCCGTGCTGCGTGCGCTGGCCAAGCTCCCGGCCGATCGCTTCAGCAGTGCCAAGGCTTTCGCCGATGCGCTCGCCACTCATGCGACGGCGTCGCCATCGACCGCGCGCCACAACGCAAACGGCAAGCCGATGCGGCGCATGCTGGTAATCGGCGCCATCGCCGTGCTGGCCAGCATTGTTGCCGCAGTCGGCTGGTTGCGTCCCGCTGCGCCAGCCACCGTGAGCCGCCTGCGCGTCACCCTCTGGCGTCATCCCGTGGGACAGTTCCTCTCGCCCGGAATCGAGCGCCAGTCCACGCAGGCAGCCATCGCCCCCGATGGTTCCAGCATTGTCTTCACCGATTCCGTTGGTGGCGTGGTGCAGTTGATGCGCAAGCTGCGGAACGAGAGCGAACCGACACCCTTGGCCGGCACCGAGCGCGGCGTGACCCCGTTCTTCTCTCCCGATGGCGCGTGGATCGGCTTCCTCACCACCGACGGCAAGGTCAAGAAGATCCCGACGCGTGGCGGCGGGTCGATCACCATCGCCGACAACGTGGCGTCGACGTATTACGCGGCCGCGTGGCTCGACGACAACACCATCGTGTATGTCGATCGCCGAGCCGATCTGCGCCGCATTCCCGCCGATGGCGGGGTCGGCACCGTGGTGTTGTCAGACTCCGCGCGGGGCCGGCGCCCCACGGGGGCAATCGGGCCATTGCCGGGAAGTCGCGGCTTCCTCTTCACCACCTGCCCCGGTAACTGCGTCTCTGGCTCCGATGTGAGTGTCTTCGACCTTGCCACCGGCAGGGCCTGGGTCCTGGTCAAGAACGCCGCCGGAGCGTGGTATTCGCCCACGGGCCACCTGTTGTACACCGACCGCACCGGCGGACTGTACGCTGCGGCGTTCGACCTGAAGCGGCTCGCGCTCACCTCCGGCGCGGTGCCGATTCTCGACGATGTGATGCCCAATTCATTCGCGCTCTCCGCCTCGGGAAGCGCGCTCTACTCCCTCGGCGGGAGTGGGGGCGATGCCTCGGCATTGACCTGGGTCGCCCGCGACGGCAGCGCGACCCCGCTGGACTCGACCTGGCACGGACAGTTCGAGTATCCCACCATCTCGCCGGACGGCAACTCGATCGCGGTGAGTCTTCGTGACGCCACCACCCAGCTCTGGTTGCGGCGCTCCGATGGCACTCGGCAGCGGTTGACCCAGGACGGCACCATCAACTGGCGCACATCGTGGAGTCCGGATGGACGCTCACTGGCGTTCGTCTCAAACCTGCGCGGGGGCGCCACGCAGGACGACATCGACATCTACCAGATGCCGATCGATGGCAGTGCCCAGCCCACCCTGCTGCATCGACACATTTTCGGACTGTGGGAGGCGGAACTCTCACGAGATGGTCAGTGGCTCGTCTACCGATCAGATGAAGGAGCCGGTCAGATCAACATCCGGGCGCGGCGGCTGACCGGCGACACCAGCTCCAAGCGGCTGGTGGTCGGCAAGGGATCCAGCATGCAGGCTGCGCTCTCGCCCGATGGACACTGGCTCGCCTACGCGTCGGATCTCTCCGGCCAGCGAGAGATCTATGTCGTCCCGTTCCCTGGCGGGGAATCCACCCGTCTCGTCTCCCGCGACGGCGGCACGGAGCCTCGCTGGGCACACTCCGGTCACGAGCTCTTCTACAAGAGTGGCAATTGGCTGGTGGCCGTCCCGGTGACCCCCGGCCCGACACTTTCCTTGGGCACGCCTCGGCCACTGTTCTCCCTGGCCGGATACCTCGGCGCGCGCAATCGGCAGCAATACGATGTCGCGCCGGACGATCAGAAATTCCTGATGATCAAGTTGCTGCACACCGACACCCGCGGAGAGGCGATCTACGTCGAGAACTGGTTCGCGGAGCTGAAGGCCAAGTTGCAATCGAAGGGGAAGCCGTGAGCGATTCCCCACGGTCCGCGGCAGCCGCCGCCGCTCGACTCAGCGCCGCCTTGGCCGACCGCTACCGCATCGAACGCGAGCTCGGCACCGGTGGCATGGCCACGGTCTACCTCGCCCACGACCTCAAGCACGAGCGTGACGTCGCCATCAAGGTGCTCCATCCCGACCTGGGCGCCGCACTCGGTAGCGAACGCTTCCTCAGCGAGATCCGCACCACCGCACGGTTGCAGCATCCGCACATCCTGCCCCTGCTCGATAGTGGAGCCGCCGACGGGTTGCTCTACTATGTGATGCCGCTCGTCACCGGCGAGACGCTGCGCACCCGCCTGGAGCGGGAGCGCCAGCTCCCTGTTGACGATGCAGTGCGCATCGCACGCGAGGTGGCCGATGCCCTTGGCTACGCCCACGGCCTCGGTGTGATCCACCGCGACATCAAGCCGGAGAACATCCTGCTGCAGGGCGGCCACGCCCTGGTCGCCGACTTCGGGATCGCGCTGGCCGTGCAGAGCGCCGGCGGCCAGCGGATGACGCAGACCGGCCTCTCCCTCGGCACGCCGCAGTATATGAGCCCCGAACAGGCGATGGGCGAGCGCGCAATCGATGCGCGCAGCGACCTCTATGCGCTCGGCGCCGTGTGCTACGAGATGCTCGTGGGTGAGCCGCCGTTCACGGGGCCGAGCGTGCAGGCGATCGTCGCACGATTGATCACCGAGGAGCCACGCGCCATCGCAGCACAGCGGAAAGCCGTGCCGCAGAGCGTCGAGTCGACGGTGATGCGCGCACTGGAGAAGCTGCCCGCCGATCGCTTCGCGAGCGCGAGTGAGTTTGTGACGTCACTCAGCGGGGGCAGCGGCGTCGCGAGCTCAACCCGATCGACTCGTTCGGTGGGCGTAAGCGCGGGACCCTGGCGACGCATCAGCGCAGTTCTCGCGATCGCTACCGTCGCGGCGCTCGCCCTCACGGCGTGGGCACTGGCGCGCGATCCTGGTGTTGGGGCGCCGCTGGTATTCGACGCGGCGATGCCCGACACCGCCGCGATCAGCTTCGCCGCCAGCACCAACACCACCACCTTCGGCACCGGCAGCACCAACCTCACCCTTTCGCCTGACGGTCGCTTCGTCGTGTACCCCGTTGCGCGGGGCGATTCGACCGTACTCTGGTATCGCGATCTCCACGATGGATCGGGACACGCGATTCCAGGTACCGAAGGGGCCGGCGCTCCGCGCATCTCACCCGACGGCACGCGCGTCGCCTTCGTGGTGAACGGGAGGGTGATGATGATCCCGACCGCAGGCGGTCAGGCGAGGCGGCTTGTTGAAGAACTGGCTCCCGTCACCCTGGAGTGGATCTCGCCGACGCGGCTGATGATGCTCCACAATCAGGGCTACCAACTGAGCTGGATTGACATCGACGGCGGCGCAACCAAGAGCATTGCCATCCCGCGTTGCCTCTACGGCCGCTGGCTCGCCGATGAAAAGCTCATTCTCTGCAGCCAGAACGAGTCGGGTTCGCTGCTCGATCCCGTCACGGGAAGCCAGTGGCCGATCCGGAAGGAAGTATCGGGAGCGGACGGCGGAGCGTTGTTTGGAGCGGCGTTCCAGGTCGTCGACGGTCGCTACCTGATCTATATCTCCTCCGATGGCGACTTGCGCGCTGCGCCATACCAGCCCAAAACGCACCTGGTGGGTCGATCGGTCACGCTGGTCACCGGGGTGCGCCGCGACCTGGTCGGTTCCGGCCAGTTCGTTGTGAGCGCAGCAGGAATGCTCGCCTATGTCTCCGGGAGCAACTCGCAGATCCGGCGAATGATGACGCTCCACGAAGGGGGGACACCCGCACCCTTCCCCGTCAGCCCGGCCCCATTCCTCCGATTCGACCTGAGCCGCGACCGGCGCTGGCTCGCCGCGGTGGTGCAGGCCACCGATCACCAGGAACTGCTGATATATGACCTGCGCAATGGGCAGTCGTTCAAGTGGCTGCAAGGCGATCAGGTTCGGCACCCGCTCTGGAGCCCAGACGGAAAGCAGCTAATCATCAGGGTCCAGCAAGGGATGCGCGCCTCCCTGCTTGTCGGTTCGCCATTCGCCACAACCCCTGCCGACACCCTGTTCGCGGCCGATAGTGCCAGTACCGTTCCTGATCCAATGGACTTCACGCTTCCAGGCACGTTGATCGCGAACCAGTCGGGGAGCTGGGTCACCTTCCGGATCGACATCTCGACCCGTCCGATCCGCATCGATACCCTCGCGACCACTGCCGCATTCGCCAGCGCCTCGCCCGACGGACGCCGGATGGTGTTCATGTCGGGAATGCTCGAACGGGTGATGACGTCCTCCTTTCCGCCCGGCACAGTCCAGACGCAGGCGGGGGTCGGCGGTGTCGAGCCGATGTGGCTCTCCAACACCGAAGTGCTCTATCGCCTGGGAGTCTCGTGGTATCTCGTGCGGCTTGATCCAGTCACCGGTGAAGTGATCGGTGCGCCAACCCTCTGGGGACGCGACGTCCGCTTCGCCGACACTCCCGGATGGTCCAACCGCCTGTCGCACGACCGCGGCATCATCTATGTGCAGGGAAGCGATCCCGACCACGCCAACTCCATTCGCCTCATCCCCAACTGGGTATCGCAGATGAAGCGGGCGGTGGACGCCGCCAACAAATGACCGACCTTCGCGCCCAGATCCAGTCCGGCCTCGGCGACGCCTACACCCTCGAGCGTGAGCTCGGCGGTGGCGGGATGTCGCGCGTCTTCGTGGCGCGCGATGAGAAGCTCGGTCGCGAAGTGGTGGTCAAGGTCATCGCCCCGGAACTGGCCGAAGGGCTCAGCGCCGAGCGCTTCACCCGCGAAGTCAAGCTCGCGGCGCGACTGCAACAGGCCAACATCGTCCCCGTCCTCGCGGCGGGTACCATCGGCTCCCTGCCCTACTTCACAATGCCATTCGTGCGCGGTGAATCGCTTCGCGCCAGACTCTCCACCGGTACGCCGGTGTCGCTCTCGGATGCCATCAGCGTGCTCCGTGATGTGGGCCGCGCGCTCGCCTATGCCCACGCCGAAGGGGTGGTGCATCGCGATATCAAGCCGGAGAACATCCTGCTCTCCGGTGGTGCCGCGGTCGTCACCGACTTTGGCATCGCCAAGGCGCTCGATGCCTCGCGCACGCACGAGGGCGGCGGAATCGCCGGCATCACGCAGGTCGGGGCATCGCTTGGGACGCCGGCCTATATGGCACCGGAGCAGGCCCTCGGCGATCCGCACACCGACCAGCGCGCCGACATCTATGCCTGGGGTGTGGTGGCGTGGGAGCTGTTGGGCGATCGACATCCCTTCGCCGGACGCACCACGATGCAGGCGCTCATCGCGGCGCATCTCACCGAAGCGCCGCCATCGCTGCGCCAGCGGAAACCCGATGTTCCCGTTGCACTCGAAGCGCTGGTGATGCGCTGCCTCGAAAAGGATCCGGATAATCGGCCGTCGACAGCATCCGAACTGCTCGCGGCACTCGACACCATCCACACCTCCGGTGAGCGGAGCGCCCCGATGGTCGCGCCGCCACCATCACGTAGGCGCGCGATGCTCCTGAGTGGTGTCGCCCTTCTCGTCCTGATCGCTGGCGTGTTGTTCGTGCAGTCTCGGCGCGGCGTGGCGCCAGCGACCAGCGCGGGCAAGTCGATCGCCGTCATTCCCTTCACGGTCACCGGTGGCGACACCGCCAACAGCTATCTCGCCGAGGGGCTCGCCGACCAGCTCACCAACTCGCTGGCACTGATCCCCGGACTTCGGCTTGCCGGACGGACCTCGGCGGCACGCTTTGGCGGCAAGGGTGCCACCGCGCAGGAAGTCGGTGCGGCGCTCGGCGTCGCCACGGTCCTCGACGGCACGGTGCGTCGGGTCGGCAATCAGATTCGGGTGAGCGTGGAGCTGAGCAATACCAAAGATGGCCTGGTCATCTGGCACGAAAACTACGAACGCGATGCGGCCGACCTCTTCACCGTCCAAGACGATATCGCCAGCGCAATCGCTGCCGCCCTGCAAGTGACGCTGGTCGGCGCCGGCGCGGCGTCCGTGCGCGGCACCGACGATCCCGTGGCGTATGACCTCTACCTCAAGGGGCTCTACCTCTTCCGCCGACGCGGACCCGGGCTCGCGACCGGCTCCTCCTCCTTTGAGCAGGCCATCGCGCGCGACAGCAACTTTGCCCGCGCCTGGGCCGGGCTCGCCTCGACCCTGATGGTGATGCCATACTTCCTCGATATCCGGATGGGGGAAGTGATTCCGCGTGCTCGTGCCGCGGCCGAACGCGCCATCCGGCTCGACTCCACCCTTGCCGAAGGCCACCTCTCCCTCGGCTTTGTCCTGGCAGAGGCGTTCGACTATGTGGGTGCCGAACGCGAAATTCGTCGTGCGATCGCGCTCGACACCACCTCGGCAGAGCCGCTCTATCGCTACGGCTGGCTCCTGCTGAACACCGGTCGGTCCGCCGAGGCGATTCCGGTGTTGCAGCAGGCGAAGGCGCGCGATCCGCTCTATTTCCTGATTTCGGCCTATCTCGGTTGGGCCCAGATCAATCAAGGGCAGGTCGATGAAGGGATTGCCGAGGAACGCCGCGCCGCCGATCTCGAACCGCGCAACCTCGCCACGCTCTCGATCATCACCCGCGGCTACTATCGCAGCGGCTTGCCCGATTCGTCCCGGGCGGCCGCTCGACGGCTGGTTGCGCTCACCAGGAGTCCGATTCGACTCGGTGCAGCCGCGTTCTCGCTCGCACGCACTGGTGCGGCAAGCGAGGCCGATGCGATTGTAGGACAGCTGGAGGCGCTGCCGCCCACCACCTGGACCAAGTGGTCGGGGCTCGCCATTGCCTACACCGGCAGGCGCGACTTCGAGCGCGCGATTGGCGCGATGCAACGGGCCGCCGAGGGTGATGGTGACCTCTTTGTTCCGTTCGCGAGCGTGCTCGCAGGAGAGTTGCCGCAGGACCCTCGCATCGACGCCGTCTGGCAGCGATTCAACCTCGACCCGGCACGCTTCGCGACCAGCCGGGGAGTACAACGCCCGTGACCGACACCGCCCTTCGCCTCACGGCAGCATTGGCCGACCGCTACCGTATCGAGCGTGAGCTCGGTGCGGGTGGGATGGCGACGGTCTATCTCGCCCACGACCTCAAGCACAACCGCAAGGTGGCGGTCAAGGTCCTGACGCCCGAGCTCGCAGCCGCGCTTGGCGCGGAGCGTTTCGTGCGGGAAATCGAAACGACCGCGGCGCTTCACCATCCCCATATTCTGCCGTTGTATGACTCGGGGGAAGCGGGCGGGTTCCTCTACTATGTATTGCCGTACATGGAGGGCGAGTCCCTTCGCGACCGACTGGATCGGGAGAAGCAGCTTCCGCTGGACGATGCCTTGCACGTCGCGCGCGAAGTCGCCGACGCGCTTTCCTACGCGCACGCGCGAGGCGTCATCCATCGGGACATCAAGCCCGAAAATATTCTGCTCGAATCCGGTCACGCGGTCGTCGCGGACTTCGGCATCGCCAAGGCAGTGGTCTCGGCCGGGACTGAAACCCTGACCCAGACCGGAATCGCGATCGGCAGCCCCAGGTATATGAGCCCCGAACAGGCTGCGGGCGCCAAGGACCTCGATGGCCGGAGCGACCTCTACTCGCTGGCCTGCGTGCTGTACGAGATGTTGACTGGTCAGCCGCCCTTCACTGGTCCCACCGTCGAGAGCGTGATCCGCCAGCATATGATTGACGCACCGAGACCGGTGTACCAACTCCGGCCAGCAGTACCGCCAATCATTGCCGACGTGCTGACTCGCGCCCTTGCCAAGAATCCCGCCGATCGCTTCAGCCCAGCAGCCACCTTTGCTGCGGCGCTTGTGACGCGCTCTGCCGGAGACGGTGCGGACACAGCTCGCCGATTTTCCCGGGTCGGCATCGGGATCGCAGTCATTGGAGCCCTGGCCACCCTCACGACACTTGTCGTGGTCGCGCGCCGCACTGGCGCCGGCCCAGCAATCACGATCGGTCGCACCACCCAGGTGACTCGCGCGGCCGGACTCGAGGTGGATCCCGCCCTCTCTCCCAACGGTGAGACCATCGCATACGCCGCGGGTGCTCCCGCCACGATGCAGATCTACGTGCGCCAAGTCAGTGGCGGTCGCCCCGTGGCACTGACCAGCGACACGAGTGCCAACTTCCGCTGGCCGCGCTGGTCCCCCGACGGATCGCAGATTGCGTATCAAGCCAACGACGGGATCTACGTCGTTCCCGCCCTCGGCGGAGTACCCAGGCGGCTCACCCGCATCGACTTCGGCACATTTCGCTTCAGCCCCGGGGCAGGAACGCCGCTCACCGGATTCGACTGGTCACCCGATGGACTGCGGATTGCCTCGACGCGCGGCTACGGCAACGACGGCATCACCCTGACGACCCTCGCCACCGGTGATACGGTGAACCTGCCCTCGCCATCTGCGCCCTCCAGTCCCGTCTGGTCGCCCGACGGCCAAAGTATCGCGGTCGTCGCGGGCAATCCGGTGTTCATCTTCGGTACGGGATACTTCGGCAACTCGGGCACCAATGGGATCTGGATTGTGCACGTCGACGGTTCACCCCAGACCCGCGTTACCCCTGACAGTGCGCTGAATATCAGCCCGCAGTGGGCCTCCGACGGCCGTGCACTCTTCTGGGTCTCGGACCGCGATGGCAGTCGGGACATCTATGAGCAGCGAATCAGCCGCGACGGGAGGCCGGAGGGAACCGTACAGCGCCTTACGACCGGCACCGATGCCCAGGGACTGACCCTCACGCGGCAAGGCACTCGGATGGCGTACTCGCGGCTCAACATCTATTCCAGCATCTGGTCGATCCCGGTACCGGCCCGCGGGCCGGTATCCATCCGCGGCGCGACGCGCTTGACGACCGGCAATGAAACCATTGAGGCGGTGGACGTCTCGAGCGATGGACGCTGGCTGGTGTTCGATTCCGACCGCAACGGGAACGCGGATCTGTATGTAATGCCAGCCACCGGCGGCGAGGCCCGGCAGATCACCACCGACTCGGCAAGCGATTACAGTGCCCGCTGGTCGCCCGATGGCCGGCGGATTGCCTTTCACTCGTTGCGAAACGGCAACCGCGACATCTACACGGTGGCCTTCGATGGCACGCAGTTGACGCGACGAAGCTCGTCGGCGGACGAAGAACTCGACCCGGATTGGTCGCCTAATGGCGAGGCAATCGTCCACGAAGTAATCAGCGCGCAGTCGGCGCGACACGGATTTGCTGTGCTGCGATTGGCGGACAACGCCGCCCCAAGGTTCTTTTCACTTCCCGCGGCAGACTTCGCCCGCTGGGCGCCTGGCGGGAGAGAGTTCCTCTATCACGCCCCTGACGGACTGCGGTCGCATCGAGTCGACGACGGAGCGGACAGCCTGAGGGTGTCCAATGCAACGATTGGAGCCGAAGCGTTCTACGCGGCGTGGTCCCGGGACGGTGCCACGCTCTACTACCTGGCCCGGTCCAGGGAGGGCTGGTCGATTCGCGCGGTGCCTGCCGCCGGTGGTACCAGCACAACGCTCGTCGACTTTGACGATCCGACCCGGCAGCACACGAAGTACGGGTTCAGTACCGACGGGAAGGTCTTTTATTTCACGATTGGCGCCCCCGAAAGCGATATCTGGGTCGCGGACCTGACAAAGCCGTGAGCATCGTACCCACGAGGTTCGCGGCCGCCCTTATCCGTAGCTACCGCATCGAACGCGAACTCGGCGCGGGCGGAATGGCCACCGTCTACCTCGCCCACGACCTCAAGCACGAGCGCGATGTCGCCATCAAAGTGCTCCATCCCGACCTCGGCGCGGCGCTCGGTGGCGAACGCTTCCTGAGCGAGATCCGCACCACGGCCCGCTTGCAGCATCCGCACATTCTGCCGTTGCTGGATTCCGGCGACGCGGATGGCTTGCTGTATTACGTGATGCCACTTGTCACCGGCGAGACGCTGCGCGCTCGACTCGAGCGCGAGCGTCAGCTGCCGATCGACGACACCGTGAGAATTGCCCGGGAGATAGCCGACGCACTCGGCTACGCCCACGGCCTCGGTGTCATCCATCGTGACATCAAGCCCGAAAACATCCTGCTCCAGGGCGGCCATGCCCTCGTCGCCGATTTCGGTATTGCCCTCGCCGTGCAGACTGCCGGCGGCGCTCGAATGACGCAAACCGGGCTCTCGCTCGGCACGCCGCAGTATATGAGTCCCGAGCAGGCGATGGGCGAGCGCACCATCGATGCCCGCAGCGACATCTACGCCCTCGGCGCCGTGACCTATGAGATGCTGGTGGGTGAGCCGCCGTTTACGGGGCCGAGTGTGCAAGCCATCGTCGCGCGATTGATTACGGAAGAGCCGCGTGCCATTGCCTCCCAGCGCAAGGCCGTACCGGAAAGCGTCGAGGCGACCGTGATGCGCGCACTGGAGAAGCTGCCGGCCGATCGCTTTGCGAGCGCCGTGGAATTCTCGACGGCATTGACGACGGGCTCGATGACCACGACCGGCATCACCTCCCATCGTCGCAGCAGGGTGCCGGCGAAATCGCTCTCACGCGCGCGGGCGACCGGGCTCGCGCTCCTTGTCGGAGGCGCCGTGCTCGGCTGGGCGGCAACCCGTGCCGTGCGTCCCTCGCCGCCCGCCAACGATACGACGCTGATGACATCGCTCCTCGCGCCACCCGGTGGCAGCATCGGTGAGCAACGCTCCCTCGCGCTCACGCCCGATGGCAGCCGCCTGGCATTTGTGTTCGCGGCGGCCGACGGCTCGCGTGCACTCTGGTTGCGACGCCTCAACCGCCTCGAAGCGGAGCCCATCCCCCGCACGAGCGACGCCAGCGCGCCGTTCTGGTCGCCCGATGGTCGCTCACTCGGCTACTTCGCGGGGGGACACCTCACCGTGCTCGACGAAGACGGCGAGCCGCGTCGGCTCTGTCCGGTATCGGATCCCACTGGCGGTTCGTGGGGCGCGAAGGGAGTGATCCTCTTCGGTCACCGCGAGGGACTTTCGACGGTGCCCGCCGCTGGTGGTGCCTGTCGGCTCATTGTTCCTCGCGATTCTGCTCCCTCGGTCAGGGGCATCTTTCTCCCGGATGGCGAGCGATTCCTCTACGCCCGTGGGCGTACCCTCGATATGGTGGTGGCCAGCCTCGACGGCAAACGGATTGGCACGCTGCCGATCCGGACCATCGAGTTTGCCGTGGTGCCACCGGGCTACCTCTTCGTCCCGAGTCAAGCGGACGTCCGTGGCCTCGACGCCCAGCGCCTCAACCTCCAAACCCTCGCCCTCGAGGGTCCGATGGTGCGCGTGGCCTCGGATGTACGAAACCAGAGCGGCGTCCACACCTTCAGCGTGTCGTCGAACAACACCCTCGCATTTCTTCCTGGGGTTGTCGATCGACCCTACCTCGAGTACGACGCGACCGGTGTCCTGCGGGATACCGTCCGGGTGGAAGGCACCTGGACGCTCAACGTGCGCCCACGACGGGCCGGCCCGCCACTGGTCGCGGTGGCCGGCAATACCGTCGGAATCTGGCTCTACGACCTTGACTCCGACCGGGGCTCGCGACTCCTCACCACCGATTCCACCTTCCCGACGCCTGGTCAGGGCTTGGGCACGACGTGGCCAGTCTTCAGCAGCGATGGGCGGCACCTCGCCTATGCGATGGTCGGCCCCACGCGTTGCCGGATCATCGAGCGTGAGCTGACGACGGAGGTCCGGCGAATCCTGTACGAAGGCCCGTCGAGCAATACCTTGTGCCCTTTTCCCCTCGACTGGTCATTCGATGGCCGGTCGCTCCTCGTGCGTCGGGATACCGTGCTGCAGCTGATGCGGGTGGATAGCGCCGTCGCTCCCCAGCAGATCGTGCGCTCCGGGAAACTCTGGGAGGGTCACTTTTCGCCAGATGGGCGCTCAGTCGCCTATAGCTCCGACGAAACCGGGCGATCAGAGATCTATGTGCAGCCGCTCCCCTCTGGGCCGTCGATCCGGGTCTCACTGGAGGGTGGTCGCTGGCCCAATTGGGCCAGTACCGGGAACCGACTCTGGTTCGTAACCCCGGACGGGCGGGTGCAGGAAGCCGCGATCGCAGCCACCACCGGCAGCCCTACCGGATCACCGCATACCCGCTTCTCGATTCCGTCGTGGCGGCGCTCCACCTTCGACGACCGGGGCACTGGCTTTGCCGTGGTGGGAGATGGTGAGCGGTTTCTCGCGCGCGTCTCCCCGACCGGCCTCGCCGTGGCCTACATCCAGAACTGGCAAGCCGGGCTGCGGCGCGCCGATTCCTCCAGCGGCGGCGCGGTCCGACGATGACAAACGGATTGCACCGCCTCACCGCCGCCCTCATCCGTAGCTACCGCATCGAACGCGAGCTTGGCGCGGGCGGAATGGCCACGGTCTACCTCGCCCACGACCTCAAGCACCAGCGCGATGTCGCCATCAAAGTGCTCCATCCCGACCTCGGCGCGGCGCTCGGTGGCGAACGCTTCCTGAGCGAGATCCGCACCACCGCGCGGCTGCAACACCCGCACATCCTCCCGTTGCTGGATAGTGGTGATGCCGACGGGTTGCTGTACTACGTGATGCCGCTGGTCACCGGTGAGACGCTGCGCACCCGGCTCGAACGGGACCGGCAGCTGCCGATCGAAGAGGCCCTTCGGATCGCCCGCGAAGTCGCCGACGCCCTCGGCTACGCCCACAGTCACCACGTCATCCATCGCGACATCAAGCCCGAGAATATCCTGCTGCAGGACGGACACGCGCTGGTCGCCGACTTCGGGATCGCGCTGGCCGTCCAGAGCGCCGGCGGCCAGCGGATGACGCAGACCGGCTTGAGCCTCGGCACGCCGCAGTATATGAGCCCCGAACAGGCGATGGGTGAGCGTGCCATTGATGCGCGCAGCGACATCTATGCGCTCGGAGCGGTGACCTACGAGATGCTCGCCGGCGATCCCCCATTCACCGGGTCGAGCGTGCAGGCGATTGTCGCGAAGGTGATGACCGAACGACCCTCGCCGATCAGTACCGTCCGCGACACCGTGCCCGGGTATGTCGAGGCCGCCGTCTTGACTGCGCTCGCCAAGCTACCGGCCGATCGCTTTGCGACGGCACCGGCGTTCGCCGCCGCGCTCTCCACCCCGACCGGATTCACCAGCGCAGCCGTGATCCCCCGGCCGCCGGCCGCGAGTTTGCGGCGCTCGCTGCTGCTCGGCGCGGGCGTGATGGCGCTGGTGGCAATGGCCTTCGTGGCCGGCCGACGGACGAGCAGTGGCGGCCAGGAGGGTTCCGCGCCGTTCGGCCGAGCCACGCAGGTGACCTGGGAACCCGGCCTCGAGATCACGCCGGCGCTCTCGCCCGATGGGAAGCAGGTCGCCTATTCGTCCGGGAACGGCACCCAGAGCACCATCTACGTGCGGCCAGTCGCCGGAGGGCGGGCCGTGCCATTGACCGGTGACTCGGTCGCCGTCGAGACGCACCCACAGTGGTCACCCGACGGAACCCGGATCCTCTACCTGAGCAACTTGCAGGTGTTCAGCGCACCATCGGGTGGCGGCCCCCCACGCCAGGAAGTGCCCACGCAGGTCAGCGGCGTTATGACGGCAACCTGGTCGCCCGACGCGCAGCGCATCGCCTATGCCACCAACGACACGATCTTCGTGCGGACCGCCGACGGTACCAGTCATTTGCTCGCGCCACTCTATTCGCCCCTGCTCTGCACCTGGGGCTCGCGCGATCTGATTGCCTGCTCCTCCGGCAACGCCCTCTACCTCACACCGGGAGTTGCCTTCGGCAACATCGCTCCGAGCTGGATCGCGATCATCAACGCCCGCAACGGGCACGTCAGCGCCGTCACCGACAGCAGCTCCAGCAGCCAGTCACCTCGCTGGTCGGCCGATGGACGCGAGCTGTTTTTCGCGTCCAATGCACAGGGACTCCCCGACATCTATTCCGTCGCGGTGAACGGGCAGGGCAGCGCGGCAGGCAAGCCGCGTCGCCTCACCGTCGGGCTCAACGTCTCCACCTTCTCGCTCTCCGCCGACCGCCGGGCAGTCGCATATGCTGTATTGACGGTAAGCGCCAACGTCTGGTCGCAGCCCTGGACCGGCCGGGCACCGTCAGCCGGGACGCGACCCACACAGGTGACCTTCGGCCAGCAGACCATTGAGAACTTCTCCATCTCACACGATGGCCACTGGTTGTTCTACGACTCCGACCTGGCGGGCAACTCCGATCTCTATCGAATGCCACTCCCAGCTGGGGTCCCTGAGCGACTGACGTCGGATCCAACGCCGGAATTTGCTCCCGATCCCTCCCCGGATGGACGCCGGGTCGCGTTCCACTCCTGGCGAGGCGGGTCGCGCGACATCTACATCCTGTCACTCGACGGGGGTCCGATCGAGCGCGTGACGAACACGCCGGCGCAGGAAGGGTTGCCGAAGTGGTCGCCCGATGGCGCGACGCTGACGTTCATATCGGTGAC
>JANLPG010000043.1:0-3388 GCA_031367105.1 Gemmatimonadota bacterium
TGCCCTGGTGGCCGACTTCGGCATCGCGCTCGCCGCCAGCAAGGCCGGCACCCGGATGACCGAGACCGGGATGTCCCTCGGCACACCGCAGTATATGAGTCCGGAACAGGCGATGGGGGAGCGGGAACTCGATGCCCGCAGCGACGTCTATGCCCTCGGCTGCGTCACCTACGAGATGCTCACCGGGGAGCCGCCCTTCAGCGGCCCCACCGCGCAGGCGATTGTCGCCAAGGTGATGACCGCCGAGCCGGCAAATGTCACCTCACTGCGGAAGACGATTCCACTCCACGTGGCCGACGCCGTGCACACCGCGCTGCAGAAGCTTCCTGCCGATCGCTTCGCCACCGCGGCCGAGTTCTCGAGTGCGCTGGGGCACTCCGGTGCCACGTCCGCGCGCCGTACCACGGGACTCCGTGCTGCGATGGCTCCCGCACCTGCCTGGCGAACCGCCGCGCCGTGGGCACTCGCGTTGGTGGGGCTTGGTGCGGCCGCGTGGGGCTGGCTCCGCACGAGCGCACCCGCGCCGGTCATTCGCTACGGCCTTGCGCTGCCTCGCACGCAGGAGATGATCCTCGGCTCGGCGACACCGGTACTCGCACCCGACGGCACTTTCCTCATCTACGCGGGTCCGGCCGAGGGCGGCAGCCAGCTCTGGCTCAAGCGGCGCGACAGCTACGCCGCGTCTCCCATTGGTGGCACGATCGGCGCACAGGCGTTCGCCGTGTCGCCCGATGGGCTGTGGGTCGCATTCGTCGTCAACGGTCGACTCAACAAGATCCCCGTCGGCGGGGGCGCCCCGGTGCTCCTCGCGAGCGAGAACATTGCCGGCAACTTCGGCCTGGCCTGGATGGACAACGGGACGATCGTCTATCCGTTGCGCGGCGCCGCCGGACTCATGAGCGTGCCGGCCGCTGGCGGCACGCCGTCGATACTCTGGCAATCCGACACGCTCATCACCCTCTCACCCGCAGCGCTGCCCGATGGCCGCGGCACCCTCTTCGTCGCCTGCGAACCCGGATGCGCGGTGAGCAACCTGTGGGCCATTCGCGGACCTGGGGAAACGGCACGGCTGCTCGTTCCCGGCGCGTCCGCCGGGGCATTCATCGCGCCGAACCTGTTGGTGTACAGTACCGATGCCGGCGGGATCTTCGCCCTGCACTTCGACCTGTCATCGCTCGAGACGTCGGGAACCCCCACGTCCCTCACCGAGCAGCTGCCCTTGAACGGTGGACTGCAGCTCTTCCGCGTATCGAAGACGGGAACGCTGCTCGCACTCACCGGCGGAACAGGTGCAGGGCGTCTCTTCGACATGGTGTGGGTCGACCGTACCGGGCGCGAGACGCCGGTGGACACAACCTGGACATTCCGGCTCACCGCGCTCGCGAACAATCACGGCTGGGCGCTCTCGCCGGACGAATCACGCCTCGCAATCGGTCTGGCCACCCCGTCGGGTGACGACATCTGGGTCAAGCCCCTCCCCGTGGGTGCGGGGTATCGCGTGTCGTTCGATCCACTGCCGGATTATCGCCCGCGATGGACGGCGGACAACAGGAACATCACCTTCGTCGGCGTGCGCCGCCCGGGTGGCATTTATCAACGGCGCGCCGACGGCTCGGGGCGCGACTCGCTTCTCGTGACCGGCACTCTCGACGAGGCTGTGCCCACGCCCGATGGTCAGTGGCTGCTCATTCGGCAGGGGTCGGTGGGCGCGGTGACCGGCGGCCGCAACATCACACGATTCCACCTCGGCGTAGACACCACGCCGACACCCTTGCTGGTGACGGAGTTTGACGAGGAGGCGATCGCGCTGTCGCCCGATGGCAAGCTGATGGCCTATCAATCCGATGAAACCGGTCGCACCGAAGTGTTTGTCCGCCCCTTTCCGGATGTGGATGCCGGCAAGCAGCAGATCTCGAGCGCCGGGGGTGTCGCTCCCCTCTGGTCGAAAGACGGCCGGGAACTCTTCTTCGTCAGCGATGACCGGCAGATGATGTCGGCGCGAGTGATACCGGGCTCGCGGCTGGCCGCGCCGGTCCCCCTCTTTCGACTGCGCGAGGCGCTGCTCGGCGCCGAGGCAACCTGGTACACACCCTGGGATGTGGCCCGCGACGGGCGGTTTATCATGGCGCGGCTCGTCGGCAGCGCGACGGAAGCGGGCTCGGGGATCGTCATAGTCGAGAACTGGGCGACAGAAGTGCGGGCGAAGGTGAAGCGATGAACACTCCAACCGAACGGCGTCCAATTTGCGCCGGCACTCCAGGTTGTCTAGATTTCCATATCCTTATCTAGACAGGTAGAGATGGCCATCAGCATCAAGGACCCCGAAACTGACCGCCTCGCCCGAGCGCTTGCCGCGGCCACCGGACTGTCGCTGACGGAGGCGATTCGCGAGGCACTGCGCGACCGGCTCGAGCAGGAGACCCATCGTGGACGCCGGGGGGTGGGGGCAGAAGTCCGCCGGATTCAGGAACGGCTTGCCCGGTTGCCGGTGCAGGATGCGCGCACGGCGGATGAAATCCTCGGGTACGACGATCACGGCCTGCCGGGTTGATCCATGGTGATTGACACCTCCGCCATTATGGCAATGCTGCTCGGCGAGCCCTCGGCGGAGCGGTTGATTGCCGCGGTGGAATCCGACCCCCGTCGGCTCGTGTCAGCCGCGACTGTGGTCGAGGCCTCCCTGGTGATGCTCGGGCGGTACGGCGAGGCGGGCGAGCCTCCGCTCGATCGTCTGTTCCGAAGCCTCGGGGCGGCGGTCGTCCCCGTTGATGAGGCGCAGGTGGCGCTGGCGCGCGATGCCGCGCTGCGGTACGGTCGAGGTCGGAGCCCCGCCTCCCTCAACTTCGGTGATTGCTTCAGTTATGCGCTCGCAGTGGCGAGTGACGAACCACTGCTCTTCGTTGGCGACGATTTCTCGAAGACTGACGTCGAGGTCTGCCTATGGTAGTCTCCGTCCCCGAACCGTCGTGAACACCGCACTCGATCGCCTCGCCGCCGCCCTTAGCCGTAGCTACCGCATCGAACGCGAACTCGGCGCCGGCGGTATGGCCACCGTCTACCTCGCGCACGACATCAAGCACGACCGCCAGGTCGCCATCAAGGTCCTCAAGCCCGAGCTCGCCGCCGTCCTCGGCGCCGAGCGGTTCGTGGTCGAGATCAAGACCACCGCCGCGCTCCAGCATCCGCACATCCTGCCGCTGTTTGATTCGGGAAGTGCCGATGGCTTCCTCTTCTATGTGATGCCCTTCATCCAGGGCGAGACGCTGCGCGCCAAGCTCGATCGCGAGACCCAGTTCGGCATCGACGAAGCGGTCCGCATCACCCGCGACGTCGCCGATGCGCTCGACTACGCCCATCGCCACGGCGTGGTGCACCGCGACATCAAGCC
>JANLPG010000114.1:0-15946 GCA_031367105.1 Gemmatimonadota bacterium
CGGGCGAGCCGTTCCCGCACCGCCGCCCCGTCAAGCTTCAGTTCCTTGGTCTTGCCATCGGGCAAGTCAAAGAGAATGTCCTCCAGCAGCGTCGACATCACCGTGTGCAGCCGCCGGGCCCCGATGTTCTCCATCCGGTCGTTGGCGAGCCAGGCGATCCTCGCAATCTCGTCGACGGCATCGGACTCAAAACTCAACGCGCACCCCTCCGCCGCCACCAGCGCCTGGTACTGCTTGGTGAGCGCATTCTCGGGCTCGGTCAGGATCCTCACAAAGTCGGCCTCGGTGAGTGGCTCCAGCTCCACCCGGATCGGGAAGCGCCCCTGCAGCTCCGGGATCAGATCGCTCGGCTTGCTCACGTGGAACGCGCCAGCCGCCACGAAGAGGATATGATCGGTGCGCACGTGACCATAGCGCGTCTGCACCGTGGACCCTTCGACGATCGGGAGCAGGTCGCGCTGCACACCCTCGCGCGATACATCGGGGCCGGTGGTGCTCTTCTCACCGGCGATCTTGTCGATCTCGTCTATGAAGATGATGCCGTGATTCTCGACCCGGTCGAGCGCCTCGTTCACCGTCTCGTCCATATCGACCAGCTTGCGCAGCTCCTCGTCTTCCAGCAGCCGGCGCGCATCGGGCACCTTGACGGTGCGGCGCTTCGGCTTCTTCGGCAGCATATCCATCAACCAGTCCGTGAACGACGACTCCGGAGAATCCATCCCCTCCGGCTGCCGCATCGCATCGGGATTGGGATAGTTCTGCGGCGTGACCTCGATCTCCACTTCGCGCTCGTCGAGCTTCCCCTCGGCGAGCAGCAGCTTGAGCTTCTCGCGCGACGCCGCCTGTCGCTTCTGCAACGCCTCGTCGTCGGGATCACCGTCGGCGGCCGGGAGGAGCAGGTCGAGCAATCGCTCGATGGTGCGCTCTTCGGCCTGCGGCCACACTTCATCTTCGCGCTCGACGCGCACCAGCGAGATCGCCGCATCGACGAGGTCGCGCACCATCGATTCCACATCACGACCGACGTAGCCCACCTCGGTGAACTTCGATGCCTCCACCTTGATGAACGGCGCGCCGGCGAGCCGCGCGAGGCGCCTCGCGATTTCCGTCTTGCCGACGCCCGTGGGTCCGATCAGGATGATGTTGCTCGGCGTGATCTCGTCGCGGATGCCATCGGGCGCCTGCCCGCGGCGCCAGCGATTGCGGATCGCGATGGCAATCGCCTTCTTGGCGGCCGCCTGCCCGACGATGTAGCGGTCGAGTTCGCCGACGATCTGGCGCGGCGGGAGTTCCTCCAGCCAGGGACGCGGCGCATTCGCGTCGACGGCGTCGGCCGGTGCGGCAGGCGTGGTCAAGCGGGCAGCTCCAGTACCGTGAGGTGACGATTGGTGTAGACACAGATGTCGGCAGCGATTTCCAGTGACCGCTGCACGATCTCCCTGGCGCTCAATCGCTCGTCCGGCAAGAGCGCGCGTGCGGCAGCCAGCGCGAAGGTGCCACCGGAGCCGATGCCGAGCACCCCGTCATCGGGCTCGATCAGCTCGCCGGTGCCGCTGAGCAGGAAGACGTGATCGAGGTCGGCCACGATCAGCAGGGCCTCAAGGCGGCGAAGGTAACGATCGCCACGCCAGTCCTTGGCGAGTTCGGTCGCGGCGCGCGTCAGGTTGCCCGGGTAGCGGTCGAACTTCTCCTCGAAGCGCTCGAACAACGTCAGCGCATCGGCCACCGACCCCGCGAAGCCGGCGAGGATGCGGCCGCCCTTCAGCGCACGCACCTTGGTCGCCTGCGACTTCATGATGGTGTCGCCGATGGATACCTGGCCGTCGCCACCGAGCGCGACGCGGCCGTTCTTTCGCACCGCCAGGATGGTCGTGCCGTGAAATTCAACGCTCATTTTGCCCTCGGATGCGCATCGCGATACACCTGCTTCAATCGCTCCACGCTGGTGTGCGTGTAGATCTGGGTGGTACTCAGGCTCGCGTGACCCAGTAGCTCCTGCACCGCGCGAAGATCGGCCCCGGCATCGAGCAGGTGCGTCGCGAAGGTGTGGCGCATCGAGTGCGTACGCATCTCCTTGGCGCCTATGGCGTCGTAGAGCCTGTGCATTCGCCGCTGCACCGTGACCGCGCTCAGCCGCTTGCCGCGCCGCCCGATGAATACCGCCTGCCGGTCGGCCCCTGGCAACCCGGCCAGCGGCTCCCGTGCCCTAAGGTACCGCCGGAGCGCGATCGATGCCCGCTGCCCCACCGGGACGATCCGCTCCTTCCGGCCCTTCCCCAGCACCTTGACCTGGTCGCTCAACAAATCCAGTGCGGCCAGATTGAGCAGCCGCAGTTCCGAGAGCCGGAGTCCCGAGGAATAGAACAACTCGAGCATCGCCAGGTCCCGAACTGCGTCTCCGTCGTCCCCCTCGGCCAACCCTTCGGCCACCTTGAAGAGGGCGGTCACCTGTTCGGTCAGCAGATAGGTTGGCAGCCGCTTCTCCAGCCGCGGCAGTCGTGCCGCGCGAATGGCGGGGATGTCGACATCGTGATGCACGTGCAACCACTTGTAGAACGACCGCACCGCCGAGAGCGTTCGCGCCGCACTCCGCTTGGCGAGCCCGCGCCGATCCATCTCGGCGAGGAAGCCACGCAACGCCAGCCGGTCGACTGTCACGAAGCTCCAGCCGGTTCCCTCGTGCCGTCGATCGAGAAAGTCGGCAAAGGCGTCGAGGTCGCGGCGATAGGCCGAGATGGTGTGCGGCGAGCTGTCGCGGGCCTTCTCGAGATGGGTCAGGAACTCGGTGATCCGCTCGCGCGTCACACCGCCGCTCGCCACGCCGCGAAATCACGCCGTGCGCGCTCCACCAGCAAGGCCTTCTTCTGATCCTTCTTCACGCGGCCCTCCAGCGGATCGACCAATCCGAAGTTCGCATTCATCGGCTGGAAGTGCTTCGGGTCGGCCTCGCGCAAATAGCGCAGCAAGCCGCCGAGCATTGTGGTAGGGGGTGGTGTCGTCACCGACTCACCATTCATCACCCGCGCGAGGTTGATTCCTGCGAGGAGTCCGGTGCCAAGCGACTCGGTGTAGCCCTCGACGCCGGTGAGCTGCCCGGCGAAGAAGAGCGGTGCACCATCGCGCGCCTGCAGTGCCGGGCCGAGCGAATCCGGGGAGTTGAGATAGCTGTTGCGATGAATGCTGCCGTACCGCAGGAACTCGGCGTTGGCGAGTCCGGGAATGCTGCGCAGCACCCGGATCTGTTCGGGAATGCGGAGCCGGGTCTGGAACCCCACCAGGTTCCACATCTGGGCCGCCTTGTCCTCGCGACGCAGCTGGACGGCGGCGTACGGTTCGAGGTTGGTCACCGGATGGTGCAGTCCGATTGGCTTCATCGGTCCGAAACGGAGCGTCTCGCGCCCGCGCTTCGCCATCTCCTCCACCGGCAGACAGCCCTCGAAGTAGGGTACCGCATCGAACTCGTGCCCGTGGAACTGGTCGGCGGCAGTGAGCACGTCGACGAACGCCTCGTACGCCTCCCTGTCCATCGGCGCGTTGAGGTAGTCGTCGCCGTCGCCCTTCCCCCAGCGCGACTTGGCGTAGAGCACATTCATATCGAGCGATTCGGCGGAAAGAATCGGCGCGATGGCATCGTAGAAGGCGAGCGCCCCGCTGCCGAGGCGTTCCGCGATGGCGGTCGCGAGTGCATCGGAGGTGAGGGGACCAGTGGCGACGATGCCGGGCGAGGGCAGCGCGGTCGCCTCCTCGCGCACCACGGTGATGCGTGGATGCGACTGGATCTTCTCGTTCACGAGGGTGCTGAAAACGTCACGATCGACCGCGAGCGCCGCACCACCCGGGACGCGCGCCTGATCGGCGATCGGAAGCAAGATCGAGCCAAGTTCACGCAGTTCGGCCTTGAGCAGCCCGTGTGCGTTTTCCAGCTCGACCGATTTGAAGGAGTTGCTACAGACCAGCTCGCCGAGTCTGTCGGTCTGGTGCGCCTGGGTCTTCACGATCGGGCGCATCTCGACGACCGTGACCGCGATGCCGCGTTCGGCGAGGGCCCAGGCCGCTTCGGATCCTGCGAGTCCGCCGCCCACGACCGTGGCGTGGCGGGGCGTGCCGCTCACGATGTGACGGAGCGCCGCTTGCCCGCTGCGCCCCGCTTCGCCTTCGGCGCCTTCCCCTTGTCGGCGAGCAGTGCGACGGCCGACTCGAGCGGGAAGGTCATCGGATCGGTGCCCTTGGGGACCGAGGCGTTGAGCTCCCCGTGCTTCACGTACGGACCGTACTTGCCATCGAAGAGCTGCACCGGCTTGCCATCCTTGGGATGCGCACCGATCTCGCGCAGTGGCGTTGCGGTGGCGCCCCGTCCGCGCCGGGCGGCCTTCGGCTCCGCGAGCAGTGCCACGGCGCGCTCCAGATTGACCGTCAGCACATCATCGCCGGCCTTGAGTGAGCGGAACTCGGCCTCACCCTTGCCCAGGTCGTGCAGGATGTAGGGACCGAAGCGGCCGAGGCCGGCCTTGACCGGACGCTTGCTCTCGGGATGCTCGCCGAGGAGGCGTGGCAGCGAGAGGAGGCCGACAGCCATCGGCAGCGTGACATCCTCCGGCTTCACACCCTTGGGGAGCGAGGAGCGCTTCGGCTTGACCTTGCTTCCCTCTTCCTGCTGGCCGAGCTGGACATACGGTCCATACTGACCATCCATCACGTAGATCGGATCGCCGCTTTCAGGATGCGTCCCCACCGAGGCCGGCCCCTCGGCGCGCTGCCGGAGCAGTGCCTCGACCCGCTCGGGATCGAGGTCGGCGGGCGTGGCGTCCTTCGGAAGCGACGCGCGGAGCGGCTCATCGCCTTCCCGTTCCACGTAGGGCCCGAAGCGGCCAATTCGCACGGTGGCGCCGAGTCCCTCGATCGCCACCTGGCGCGCTTCGGCGGGCTTGATGTCGCGCTCGCCGTTGGCGGTCTGCTGCTGCAGCCCCTCTTCGCCAAGGTAGAACTCCTTCAGGTACGCCAGCATATCGCGGTGACCCTCGGAGATCTCGTCGAGCCGGTCTTCCATTCCCTTGGTGAACTCCACATCGACCAGGTGGCCGAAGTGACGAATCAGCAGGTCGGTAACGGCGAAGGCGGTGAAGGTCGGCACCAGCGCCTGTCCCTGCCGCACCACGTAGCCCCGATCGACGATCGTGCCGATGATGCTGGCGTAGGTGGAGGGGCGGCCGACGCCGTTCTCTTCCAGTGCCTTCACCAGCGACGCTTCGGTGAAGCGTGCCGGCGGCTTGGTCTCGTGTCCGACCGGCTCGAGCGCGGTGCACTTCGGCGTGTCGCCATTCCTGATCGATGGCAGTGGCGTATCGCGATCCTCGAGCGCCGCTTCGGGATCGTCGGAACCCTCGACATATGCGCGGAGGAAGCCGGCGAAGTCGGTGCGGAGGCCGCTGGCACGGAAGGTCGCCGTGAGCACCGCGATCTCGGCCGTGGTCGAGGTCTTCTTGGCGTCCTTCATCTGCGACGCGACCGTGCGCTTCCAGATCAGGTCGTAGAGGGCGAGTTCGTTGCCGTCGAGGTCGCTCTCTTCGGGGGTGCGGAAGTGCGAGCCCGCAGGGCGGATCGCCTCGTGCGCTTCCTGCGCGTTGGCGACCTTGTTGGCGTAGCGCCGGGCTGCGTCGGGGAGGTACTCCGCCCCGTAGAGTCGCTGGACGATCTCGCGAGCGGCAGTGATTGCCTGGTCGGAGAGTGCCACACTGTCGGTACGCATATAGGTGATGTAGCCGCGCTCATACAGCTTCTGGGCCGTCTGCATCGTCTGCTTGGCGCTGTAGCGCAGTTTGCGGTTGGCTTCCTGCTGGAGGGTCGAGGTCGTGAACGGCGCGTACGGCCGCATCGTGCGCGGCGATTCCTCCACGCTGGTGACTTTCCACGCTGCGCCTTGCAGTGTCTCGACCAGCGTCCGCGCGGTCGCCTCATCGAGCAGCAGCACATCCCTGTCGGCGGCGACCTTGCCGCTGTTCTCGTCGAAGTCCTTGCCGGTGGCGAGGCGCTTGCCATCGAGCGCCACCATCCCCGCCTCGAACTCCGCGCCACCGTGGAGCAGCGTGGCGGAGAGATCCCAGTAGGAACCGGTGCGGAAGGCCATCCGTTCGCGTTCGCGGTCGACCACGAGGCGCGTCGCGACGCTCTGTACCCGGCCCGCGCTAAGCCCGAAGGCGACCTTCTTCCAGAGCAGCGGCGAAAGGGTGTAGCCGACGAGTCGATCGAGGATGCGTCGTGCTTCTTGCGCCCGGACCATATCCTGATCGACATCGCGCGTGTGGTCGAGTGCCTCGCGAATCGCTTCCTTGGTGATTTCGTGGAAGACCATTCGCTTGACGGTGATCTTCGGCTGCAACACCTCGAGCAGATGCCACGAGATGCTCTCTCCCTCGCGGTCTTCGTCGGTCGCGAGGTAGAGGGTGTCGACGCCCTTCAGCAACTCCTTCAACTCCTTGACCACCGCCTTCTTGTCGCTCGGCACGATGTAGAGCGGCTCGAAGTCGTTCGCGACGTTGACCCCGAAGCGTGCCCACTCCTCGCCCTTGTACTTGGCGGGGATTTCCTTGGCGTCGCCGGGAAGATCGCGAATGTGCCCCATCGAGGCGGCCACCGTGAAGCCGTCGGGGAGGAAGGTGCGGATGGTGCGCGCCTTGGTGGGCGACTCCACAATGACCAGCGCGCGGCCGAGCCCCCCGCCCTGCGACGTTGCCGCCGCCCGGGTCCGGGGACTCCTGGCCTTCGTGGCCTTGGACTTCGTGGTTGTCGCCATCAATCCCTCAATTTCGAGTCCCGCCGACGCACCGGGTGCGGCGAGCAAGGTAGCCGCCTCACCAGTTCCGGGAGGTGGAGTAATACCCCGCTGGCCCACGTTGAAGCAACCCACAGGAATGCAAGTCATTACCTGTCAATGCGTTACCAGCCGCCGTAGTGCCTGGCTGCCGCTGCGACAGCCGCCGCAGCGCGCTCCAGCGAGAGTTGGCCGACCGCAATTTCGACCCCGGCGAGCCGATACCGTGCCTCCCGCGCCGCGAGAAGCTCGCTGAGCCGGGCCTCGAGCGGAGTATCGGCGAGGAGCGGCCGATCGGTCGTACCTGCCAGACGCATCGCCGCGATCTCGGGGGAAAGCGACAGATATATAATGAGCGATCTCGTCTCGACTTCCTCCAGATTCCCCGGCTCCGCTGCCCAGCCACCACCGGCGGCAATCACCTGGGGCACCCCCAGCGCCAGCTCCATCGCTGCACGCTCCAGCGCCCGGAAGTGGGGTTCACCGTGGTCGGCGAAGATATCGCGGACGCTCTTTCCGGCAGTGGAGACGATCGCCGAGTCGAGATCGTGCCACGGCGCCTCGAGAATTCCGGCCGCCCGCTCTGCCACCGAACTCTTCCCGGCACCCGGCAGGCCGATCAGCACGATCGGGCGGGGGCCGCTCAGCGCTCCCCCGTGGGGTCGATTTCTGCCTGGATGGCGGCCCAGCGCTGCCCGGCGGCTGCGAGGTAACCGGCAAGATTGCGGCGGGTCTCGTTGAGGGAGTCGCCGCCGAACTTCTCGAGCATTGCCTCGGCCAGCACCAGCGCCACCAGCGCCTCGGCGATCACTCCCATCGCTGGCACCGCCGTGACATCGGAACGTTCGCTCTGTGCGTTGGCCTCGGAGCCCGTCGCGAGATTCACCGTCTTGAGCGGTGACATCAATGTGGAAATGGGCTTCATCGCCACGCGCACCACCAACGGCTCACCGGTGGTCATCCCGCCCTCGAGCCCACCGGCGTTGTTGCCGATGCGGCGAAAGCCGGCGCGGGGATCCCCGGCGTTCTGGCCATCGCTGCTGACGATCGGATCGTGCACCTGCGAGCCGGGACGGCGCGCGGCCTCGAATCCCATTCCAATTTCGACCCCTTTGACCGCGGGGATCGACATCAGCATTCCTGCGAGTCGACCATCGAGCTTGCGATCCCAGCTCACGTGACTGCCAAGCCCCACGGGGAGGCCGCGCGCGACGACTTCGATCTCGCCGCCGAGGGTGTCACCGTCCTGCTTCGCCCGATCGATGCGCGCGATGATCGTCGCTTCGGCGGCGGGATCGAGGGTGCGCACCGCCGAGGCGTCGGAGGCTGTGTTGAGTGGAGTTGGCAGGGTCGGTGGCAATGCGGCCCGGATCCCGCCGAGGGATACCAGATGGGATCCGATCTCGATGCCGAGTTCGTCGAGGAAACGACGGGCGACGGCGCCGGCCGCGACCCGGGCGGCGGTCTCGCGGGCCGAGGCACGCTCGAGGATGTCGCGGGCATCGAGTCGATCGTACTTGAGTACACCGACCAGATCGGCGTGGCCGGGGCGCGGACGGGTCACGCGGCGGCGGCGGAGTTCGCCGCTCCCCTCGGCGGCCATCACATCTTCCCAGTTGGCCCAGTCGCGATTGTGGATCAGCATCGCGATCGGCGAGCCAAGGGTTTCACCGGCGCGCACCCCGGCGAGCCATTCGATCCGATCCTGCTCGATCTTCATCCGGGCGCCGCGACCATAGCCCTGCATCCGTCGGCCGAGGTCGTGGTCCACCGCGGCGGCACCGATCGGGAGCCCGGCGGGGATCCCTTCGACGATGACGACGAGTCCCTTCCCGTGTGATTCGCCGGCGGTGGTGAACCTGAACATCCGCGATACCTCTGGTTCGTGAATCGACCCGCGACCGAGGGTCGTGGGCAGCAGTAGATCGCCCCGTCCAATATGTACGCGCGGCCATAAAATGCGAGGCGCCCGACTTGCGTCGGGCGCCTCGGTGCATCACGGACCCGCGACATCAACCCGCGGCCATGGGCCGCGGACAGCATCAGGGAGGCGTCGGATCATCGATGATTCTTGGCATCACCAGAATGATCAGGTCCTTGCGATTCTCGCGATTCTCCGTGAAGGAGAAGAGTCCGCCGATGAACGGCAGCGACGAGAGCAGCGGAATCCCCGACCGGTTGCGGGTCACGGTGGTCACCGTGAGGCCGCCGATGACGGCGGTCTCGCCATCATTGACCAGCAGATGGTTCTCGGCCCGCTGCTTCGGGATGGTGAAACCGAGATCGACGGCGGCCAGCGCCTGAATGGAGGAGCGCTCGACCTCGAGGTCGAGCAGAATCTGGCGGTTGTTGGTCACGTGCGGCGTGGCGACCAGCTTGATGCCGGTCTCCTTGAAGGTCACGTTGGCGCGCGGCGCCTGATTGACCTGGCCGAACGATGAGGCGTCGATGACTCGCACCGGCGTTTCTTCACCGGAGAGAATGTTCGCCTTGCGGTTATCGAGGGTGTGAATGATCGGCACGGCCTCGACGTCGGTGAGTTCCACCCGTTCGAGGGCGCTCAGGAACGAAGTCACCGAGAAGCCGCCAATAGCGGTCGAGAAGACCAGGTCGAGCGCCGAGCCCGAAATCAGCTGCTCGGCATTGGAGATGCCGGAGACCGCGTTACCGCCAAGGTTCACGATATTGGTGTTCGGATTGTACGGCAGTCCGGTGGTCGGGTCGGTGCGCTGCACGATCTTGTTGTTGAACTGCGTCCCGGTGCCGATGTCGTACTTCAGGCCGAGCTGCTGCAGATCGGTCCGATCAACGAAAATCAGCTTGGCCTGGATCGCGACGGTCGGGGTGCGGATATCGAGGCCGTGCACGAAGTCGACGATCGACTCGATGCGGGTGCGCGAATCGGTGATGATCAGTGAATTGCTCGACGTATCCGGAATGATCCGGCCACGGTTCTTGGTAATCATCCCTTCGACCGACTTCGCCATCTCTGACGCCTTGGCGTAGTTGAGGCGCACCTGGCGGGTCTCCAGCACTTCGACCGAGTCGAGGCGCGAGAGTTCGCCCGGGGCGTCGACCCGGATGATGCCACCCTTCATCACGACGGCCGAGAGACCCTGGGTCGCGAGGAATGCCTCGAAGGCATCGCTCCAGGTCTGATCGGTGAGCGTCATCGACACCGTTCCGCTGATCCCCTTGCCGGTGACGATCGAGCGCTTGCCCGACTTGGCGAAGGAATAGATCACGTCCTCGATCGGCGTCTTGTCGAACGTCACCGAGAAGCGCGGGTCGTCGGCGCGAGGCGCCAGCGGGCCGACGCGATTGCCGCGTCCGCCGGTGTTCTGCTGGAGGTCGGCTACCGGAGCGGGCGCGCGGAAATTGCTCGGGACCGCGAGGGCCTTCGCCCCGCCGGCACCGGCCGTCCACCCCTCGTACGGCGCATCGGCAAACGCCACGGTCACGATCCCCGGGGTCGAGCGATCCACCGCGTAGGCGGGGAGCCGGTCGAACTCGAGCACCACCCGCACCACATTGGGCAGGTGCTGGCGCTGACGAATGGCGGTCACGACACCGCGCTGGCGGCCGTCGTAGTTGCCGATGTCGGCGAGTGTCGCGCCCTCGACGTCGAGCACCAGCCGGTCCGGATCGTGGTAGACCACGTCCTTCACGGTGACGGTGCCGCTGACCGCGAGGGCCAGTCGGGCGGTTCCGCCACTGCTCGACAGCGACATCGCGGTGACTTGCGCGTCGGGAGCGTGGCGCAGTGTGGAAGCCGGGACGCCGAGGAACATCGGCACCAGCATCCAGGAGAGGGATCGCGTCATCATGGCGTCTCGTCCTCCGCCTTACGGAGCGAGTAGGTCTGTTCACGGACGGTGCCGAAGTCGTCCAGGCGCAGTGTGACATCCTTGCGGGTCATACTGGCCACATAAATCCGACCGATCCGCTGGCCGGGGTGCACGTCATAGCGGCGGTTACTGCCGACGTCACGGAAGACGCCGATGCTGTTGCCCGGGTCGCGATCGTCAAAGAAGATCGCGGTGAGCCGGAGGTCAGGAAGTTCGGGGCCACGGACCACGGTGGCCATCACGGAGCGGAAGGGATCGCGGGCCGCGCCCTGATACGCATACGACTCGCGCAGCAGCGGACGTCCGCCAGCAGCGGCGATGGTGTCGACGGCGAGCCGACGCATCTTGTCGGCGTGCGCGACGGCGGCGGCCTTGCGGCGTGCCGCGCCGGCAGCCAGCGCCGAGTCGGACTTCACTGCGGCGGTCGAATCGGCCGGCGAGAGGACGACCTTGCCGCCACCGCAACCAAGCAGTGTGGCGAGAGCGAGGAGCGAGAGCGACTCACGGCGCATTGGTGGAGTCCTCCGTCGTCTTGGCCTTGACGTACGTCTTGATGGAGAACCTCGCCTCGAGCATCGCGGTGGTATCACCGAGCGCTCGGGCCTGGGTCGCGTTCGCCGCACCGATCGTCACATCACCGGGCACGATGATTCGCCGGAGCGAGGCGATATCGGTGAGGAATTGTCCCACCTGATGGTAGTGGCCGATGACCGACAGCTTGTAGCTGTAGGTATCGTAGGGAGCTGGCCCCGCCTCGGGCGGCACGGGCGCAAAGCCGGAGAAGGTGACCCCGCGCACCTTGGCGCGGATCTGGATGTCGTCGAGCAGGTTGTTGACCTCGCGTTGCTCAGGCACCAGCGTGCGCAAGATGCCGAGCGACGCCTTGTAGGCCTCGACCCGCTTCTTGAGCTCCTCGACCGAGCCGTGTGCCAGATCGCGCTTGGCCGTGTCGATCTCGGCCTGCAGCCGGGTGAGCGTGTCGGTCATCAGGGTGACCCGCTCCTGGCGAGCGCGCAGTCCCTTCATCCCGATCGCGTTGAGTCCGGTCCCGGTGTACCCGACATAGCCGACCAGCAGGGCGATGCAGGTGAGCATCACCGGCGTAGACTTGGGCAGGTCCGCCATGGTTACCTCACCACCGATTCAATAACCGGCACGGTACGGATGTGCGTCGCGTCGGCCCGGGAGAACGAAGCCTGAATGATGAAGGCGGTCAGGGCACGATTTCCTTCGACCACAGTCTTCGCCTCGACCGGAAGGACGTTGGTGATCCACGGACTCTCCTCGAGCCGCCGCAGGAAGGCGGTGTAGTTCTGGAGATCACTGGTCCGACCGACGATCCGGAGATTGACCGGGGCGGCCGGAGCGCTGCTGTCGATCGCCGTTCGGGCGGCCGCCGGCAGGATCGAGACTTCGGTCAGCCAGGTGTAGTCGGGGAGCGCGCCACCGATGTCGTCGAGAATGTGCGGCCAGGTGTAGCGCTCCTGGTCGACGCCGGTGATGGTGCCAATCTGGGCCAGGATCGAATCGCGCACGTTCTCTTCGCGGCGCTTCTGCTTCACGAAGTCCTGGTAGCGCGAGTACTCGGTACGCGCCGATTCCAGCTGCGGCTCGAGCCGGGAGATCTTGGCGGTCGTCGAGAGCAGGACGAAGCCGAGGAAGCAGAGCACGGCGACCCAGGCGATCACGGCGGCTGCCAGCCACGGCTCCTTCACCTTGGCGAAGAAACCCTTGAGCTGGGTGCCGACGCCTGCGAAGGCGGGGCCGCGCTGGACCTGACGCCGGGCGCCGGGCCGGAGGTTGATCGT
This sequence comes from Gemmatimonadota bacterium, assembly GCA_031367105.1. Taxonomy (GTDB): domain Bacteria; phylum Gemmatimonadota; class Gemmatimonadetes; order Gemmatimonadales; family GWC2-71-9; genus Palsa-1233. The sequence continues at coordinate 12,465 of JANLPG010000114.1, forward strand.
AATCATCGCGTGGGTCTCCTCACGCCGCCGACCGCAGGGCGAGTCCGACTGGGAGCATCAGCAACGGGGCGACATCATCCACCCTGAGTTCCCCGAAAGCATCGGGTGCGACGTCGAGCCGCTCAAGTGGATGGGCCTGGGTCACGGGCACGCGGAGCCGATCGGCAAGCACGCCGGCGAGCCCCGGCACCCGCGAGCCACCGCCCGTCAGGTAGAGGCGCGCGAGGGCGCCGACCGGCCGATTGGAGGTCTGGAGGAAGGCCGCGGCGCGTTCGATGCCGAGGGCCATCTCCTCGCCGCGGGCCGCGACGTGCGGCGCCAGCGCGGGATCGAGTTCGCTGCCGCGGACCACACGATCCGCGGCATCGACCGCCATTCCGCGCTCGCGCTGGAGATCCTCGCGCAACCGCCGCACGCCGACCGTGAGATCGCGGGTCAACACCGGCACGCCGTCTTCGAGCAGGTTCACTGTCGTGGTCTCGTGGCCGATGTTGGCCAGCGCCACCACGCCGCGCATCGCCTCGGGATAGTTGCGCTCGAAGGCGTTGTGCAGCGCGAATGCTTCGACGTCGATGATGCTGGCATTGAGCCCGATTTCGCTCAGCAAGGCGAGCTTGGACTCGACCAGCTCGCGCTTCGCCGCCACCAGGAGGACCTGCATCTGCAAGCCATCGGCCTCAGGATCGAGGATCTGGAAGTCGAGTTCGACGTTTTCGGGATCGAAGGGGACGTGCTGATCGGCTTCCCAGCGGATGACCTCGCGGGCCTCCGCTTCTTTCATCCGATCCATCGTGATCTTCTTGATGATCACGTCACGACCGCCGACGGCCACGACAACGTCGCGGCTCTTGATCTGGAGGCGCGCGAGGAGGTCACGGACGGCGTGGGCGACCAGCGTGGGATCCATCACCTCGCCTTCGACGATGGCGTCGTCGGCGACTGGCTGGATGGCGACCCGCTCGAGGACAGGCTGTCCCGAGCTGTGGTTCACCACCACAACCTTGATGAATCCGCTACCGATGTCGAGACCGACCGTCGATCGCGCGCGGGGGAAGAGCGCCATAGGAGCCCGGATTGTGCGAGGAGGGTTGCTATATGGTACCACCGTCCCGACCAAGCGGTCAAGCGAAGTACCCGATACCAACCCGTTGTCCGGAGGCCACTTACGCGAACCGCCCCCGGCACGGAACCGGAGTGTTACCTCCGGTGGTCATCCATCAGGTTAGCACTCCCCGTGCCACGCCCACTTCAGTAACGCGGACGGTACCCTGACACCCGGACAGTATCGGCAGCCACGTGCCCGAGGAGCAGGGTCGCACGCCGGGCTGCGACCGCGACCCCGAGGGGATTGCGGAGCGCGATTTCCGCCGAGAGTTGCACCAATGGTCCTTGCCGAACGGCCCAGCAGGCCGCGGTCCAGCGGACGTCCCTCGCCGGGCACGGCAAATCGATTCGGGCACGGTCGGGGAGGCCGGCGAGCGCGGCATCCTGCGCCACCCGCACCTCCGCCAACGCGCTGGCCACGCGGAGGTCGGCTTCGGTGGCAAGTCGGAGATCTCCGGCGAGCCGCACCCGGGCGGCGGCCGCGAGCAGTGCCAAGGCGGCGAAGCCTTCGAGGAGGACGATGGCGACGAGGGCCAGTGCCAGTGCGAAGCCGGCGTCGCCACCAGCTGGGCGGGAGCGGGCGCCAGGGGCGCTCACGGTGCGGGCAGCGGCGCGTGCAATTCGAACAGTCGACCAGCGGCGGGCTGCACGAAGACGTGCACTCCGCTGGTGTCTCGCGCAAAACCCGATACCGCCGCATCGATTGGCCCGGCGAATGGCTGCACCGGTGTGGCACCATCGGCGGGGGCGAGCCCCAGCCACCAACTGTTCCCCGAGCGATACCGCCGCATTTGCAGCGGCTCGACGACCCGGACGAGTTGGACCGCCGCGACGGTGAGCGCCAGCGTCAGCCGGAGCGCCGGCCCGCCGCCCGGGCAGAGGCCACTCGCAACTGCCACCAGCGGTGCTTCGTCCCAGGCGGAGGTCGTGACATCGGTGAGCAGCCAGAGTTCGTCGCGCGCCGGCTCGGGATCGCGGCCCCCGCGCCAGTCGGCTCGCGCGATCAGGATGTCGGCGCCGGTCACCAGGCAAGGCGCCGCCGCCCCGACCGGATGGTGCGCGACCAGCCGGTCGGCGGCCGGGACCGCGACGTCACCGCCCTCGCTGTCACGGAGGTCGACGTGCCACCAGGCGGCCACGGTGAGACCGGTGCGGTCGTGCTCAAGCGAACTCGCCTGACGCGCCGCCACGCGGGCCGAGGCGATGACGACCCCGCTGACCAATGCGGCCAGGATCGCTGAGACGGTCACGACGACCAACAGCTCCACCACGGTCCAGCCCCGCCGACTCACGGGCCGCACCGCACCACAACCAGCAGCGACTCGCGCTCGGCGGTGGCAGGAAAGCGGAGCGGCACGGCACGCGGCGCCGCTTCCCCCCGACAACTGGCTGCCGTTTCGGCGGTGCGATAGCCCTCCCAACGTCGGGCATCGACCTCGGCACCGCGTGCCGCGCGACTACCGAGGCGCTCGGCGGTGAGCGCGGCCGCGAGTGCAGCAGCACCCGCGAGTTCGAGCAGCAATAACGCGACGACCAGTTCGACCAACGACACCCCACACTCTGACTTCACCCCCAGCTCCTGGTAGTGGAGCCGGAACGTTGGCGAGACGCGGGCTGAGCGTAGCCATCCAAACGACGCGAGCCGGTCGCACATCGCGCGACCGGCCCGGTGAAAGGTCTCGTGCGCGGCTCAGCGCGCGCCGCAGCTTGTCAACTACAGGTGATGACGCCATCCGCTGGCTGGCCGGAGCCGACCACGACGGTACACTGCTTGGGGTTCGTCGAGATGCTGCTGTTGGTCACGGTCGCGGTGAACGAGGTCGCATTGGCGGTGGCACTGGCGGCATTTCCGGTGGAGGCCTGGAAGATCGTGGCCGGGAGGGTGTTCGTGTAGGTCGCGTAGTCCGCAAAATACGCCTCCTGCCCGGTCATGATGTTCCGGATGTCGGTCTTGACCGATGCCAGCTTCGCCTTGTCCTTGGTGGCAGCGAATTTCGGAATGGCGATGGCCGCAAGAATACCGATGATCACGACAACGATCAGCAGCTCGATCAGCGTGAATCCCTTCCGACCCTCAACTGACATTGCGTCGTTCCTCCCACCAGGACGGTGAACCTGACGTGTCATCCTCGCGTCCACACCGCGGACCGAGCGCCGTGGGACGCTCGGGCGCAGGCAGCAGACGTCGGGGTGCTCAGCTGCAGGCGATCTGGCCGTCCGTCGCCGTGCCATCGCCAACCGTGACGGTGCACTGCTTCGGGTTGGTCGTGATGCTGCTGTTGGTCACCGTCGAGGTGAACGAGCTCGCCGTGCCGCTGTGCGACGCGGTGTTGCCGGTCGACGGGGCGAACAGCGTGGTCGGCACCGTGCCAGTGTAG
>JANLPG010000055.1:0-4190 GCA_031367105.1 Gemmatimonadota bacterium
ATCCTGCGAGATCTCGATGGCAAAGTTTTCGGCGAACTCATAGCGACCGACAAACCGCGCCAGTGCCGCGGCAGGAAGCTCCACCTCCTTCATCACTTCCCGAACAGGCGGTCCCAGCGGCGGCTGTTCGCGCAGGATCGAGAGCGCGATCGGGTCCATCGGTACACTGGCATTGGCCAGCACCACCACCGCCCGCCCGGTCGCGATCGAGACCGCGAGGAAGGTGCGGAAGCCACCGGTACCGCCGTTGTGCCACACCACATCGTTGCCATCAACGTGCAGATGATGCCAGGCCAGACCGATTGAGTCCTCTCCACGATAGGCGCGCCGCGGGCGGATCGCCAACGCAATCGCCTTGGCCAGCGGGCCTCGGGTCGTGTCGCGGACGGCGGCCGCGAAACGCAGCAGATCGGGAACGGTGGAGTGCAACGCCCCCGCCGCCACGAACGCTGGGAGGTGCCAGTCGGAGGTCGGCAACAGCTGATCGTTGTGGCCGCCGGCGGCACGGCGCAGATCGTCGGCCGTCAGATCGATGCGCGTGTCCGCCATCCCCAAGGGGGTAAGGATCCGTTCGCGCAGCAACACCCCGTACGGCTTCCGCGCCCGCTCGGCGAGGGCACGGCCGAGCAGCGCCATCCCCAGATTGGAGTATTCGTACCGGCTGCCTGGGGCGCGCTGCAACTGGTAGCGCGCCAGGAAGGCCGCCAATCGCGCCTCGGTATAGTCGGCATATGGGTCCAGACCATCGGCCGGCCGGAAATCGTCGGGAAGCGAGGGCAGTCCGGAGCTTTGGGTGGCGAGATCGAGTAGCGTAATCGGCTGCCCCTTGAAGGTGGGAAAGGTCCACCCCGGGAGATATCTGGCCACCGGATCGTCCAGCGCGACTTCACGTCGGAGCACCATCTCGGCCAGCAGCGTCCCGGTGAATGCCTTGGTAATGGAGCCGATCTCGAACAGCGTCGAGTCCGTCATCGCATCGGCGGCCTCAGCGTGGCGCGTCCCCGCGGTGATCACGCTCGACCCCTTGGGGAGCAGGCGCCCAGCGACCACCCCGACCAGACGATGTTCGGCAACCCAGCGCGTGAACGTCGCCTGCATCGCGCTGTCGGCGCTGGGGCCCTGAGCAACCAGCGGCGCTGCCACGAGTGACAGCACCGCCAGAGTCAGCATCAGACGACGCATTGCGTCGCTCCTCGCGAAGCTGAAATCAACTCTTGTTCATCATTCGGTAAATCCAGAGCAGCAGCATCGCACCGAGGACCGAGCCGATCCAGCCGACGGTCCCGACGCCACCGAGCATTCCCGAAATCCAGCCGCCGACCCAGGAGCCGGCGATGCCGAGCAGCGTGGTGATGATGAAGCCACCGGGATCCCTCCCCGGCATCAGGAACTTGGCGATCACGCCGATGACGAAACCGATCAGAATAGTCCAGAGAATGTTCATTGCCGACCTCTCAGCTAGAGTCAAGATCAGAGGAAGGAGACGCCTTCCTCGGCCCCGGTCCCACACCAGCGTGCTTCCTACTGCACCTCATCAGTGTCGACTTGCCCGCTCATCCGGCGCGAGATGTGCGACCAGCTCATCCCCATCGCCAACACGATCGAAAGGATGACGAGCACGATCCACTCGATCATCGGTCCCTGCATCGCCAGCACCTTCCAGCTTGCCAGCAGCCAGACGACCCCGGCGCAGAGTGCTCCCACCAGCACGGTCCCGCCCGCGCCGAGTGAGCGGCGCGTCGCCTGGAGGTAGAGCACCCAGCCAGCGAGGAGCACTACGCCGAGGAGAAACTTGAGCGGCGCGTTGGTTCCGCCTTCACCTGGCGCGCCGTTGAAGATCGGCATCACCGCCCAGTGGACGAAGGAGATCCCGGTGGGGTTCCACGTCGTGAAGACGAGCAGCAACGCCATCACCCATCGCGTCCCTATCCCGCCCCAGGAGAGCGTCTCGGTGTTCGTGGTCATCCCCAACGTTAGCTCCGATTCGGCAGGACGGGAATATCGCCACGTCGACTTTCGATTACACGACTCCGAAGATCCACGCCACCACCCGCACTGCCAGCCATACCGTCAGCGTCACCAGCGCGCAGAACGCCAGGGCGACCGCAAGGAGGAGGAAAACGCTGCGGCGGCGGGCGCGGTGCGGCTCGGCCAGCCAGCCCTCCAGCAGCGCGAGATTGCGGGTATTCGCCTTCCACTGGGAATCAAAGATGTCGCCGACCAGCGGCACCACCCCACCGAGAGTGTCGACCGCGATGTTGAGCAACATCCGCAACAAGATCGCAGCCGGGGCACGGAGTCGCGCGGCGATCACCAGGCCGTAGCCCGCCATCAGTCCACCGGCGATGTCCCCGATCCCGGGTACCAGTCCAACCACCGCATCGAGGCCTACGCGGCCGATGATCGGCAGCCGGATCGCCTCGTCCCAGAGCCGCGCCATCGCGCGGAAGCGGTCTAACTCGGTGGAACTTGGTGGCCGGGTGAGGCCAGTCACGGCGAAGGAAGCTTGAAGTGGGGGTTCTCGATCACCCCGAAGATGTTGCCGAAGGGGTCGTGCACGGCCCCCGCCTTGATCCCGCCGCCCACATCCTGCACTGGCTCGTGCGCTGTCGCGCCCAGTGCCACCAGCCGGGCGTACGCCGCCTCGGCGTCGATGACCCCCCAATAGGCCACCCCCGCCTCCGCGCGCGCTGGCGCCCCGCCATCGGGGACAACACCGAGTCCGAAGCCGCCGACATCGAAACCGACATAGAAGGGTTCGTCGAAGTAGGGTGCGTGCCCGAGCACCTCGCTGTACCACGCCTTCGCCTTCTCAAGGTCAATCACGCTGTACTTCGCAGTCCGCAATCCCAGGAAAAAGCCACTCATCGCCTGGCCCCTCCCGCGCCCTTGCCGAGTCGCGTCGTGTCGAGCACGACCCGCATCAATTCCGCCTGATTCCACCCGTCCGCTGTGGTTCGCACTCGCATCACCACGCCGGGTTCGACCGCAAATGGATACGACACATCGAACCGCGTCTCTGCCAGCAGCGCACCGGTGGCAGGGTCAAGCACCTCGATCACTGTGTCGTACACCTTGTCGGCATCGCCAATGGCCGGATCGGTCCCGTGCTCGTTCGGCGGCGTCAGGCCAGCGCTCCAGTTGGGATCGGCCGCCTTCCCGAGGACCCAGAGTCGGCCGGCCGAGTCGAACCAGGCATCCATCAGCATCGGCGATGGCGCCTGTTCCCGGCTCGGTGCCAACGAGGTCCGGTAGCTCTGAAACCACTCCGGCCGGCGCTCGAGCACACCGATCAGGGCACCGCTGGTATCCCAGTGCTCGAGCCGATAACGAAATTGCATCGGCATCGTCCACCAGCTTCCGTCGGGAGCGTGAATCAATCGCCGCGGGCTATGAATCGACTGGGAAATGCTGTCGGCAGCGAACTCTCGCTCGACCACTCCGACCGCGCTCAACTGCAGCAACGGCAGCGGCCGGTCGCTTGCTGATGCGGCGATCAGCATCCGGCCATCGGCTCCGACCTGTGCGTCCCAGGGACCAACGGGGAGTTGCACGGTGCGCGCCCAGCGGCGATCGGGGCCGAACACCAGCACGCGCTGTGCGTTATCGAAGATCCACAGTGAGTCGCCGGGTCCGATCCGGGTGAAGAGCGGCTCGCGAAAGCCACCGGTGCTGTCGCCGGCCGCGCCGATCGTTCCCAGCAACCCACCATCGTCGGCATACGCCAGCGGCAGCGCCGCCATTCCACCTGGCTGTGGCACGAGCACCCGGAAGCCGCCGGGGTGACGCGCACTCACGCGCGGCCAGGTCGCCATTGTCCCGCTCCCTTCGGCGGCACCGATCGTGGCCATCGGCTCGAGCGTGATCGGGGCGATCGTACGAGATGCGCCACTGCAGGCCGAGAGAAGCGCGCCGAGGGAAAGCAGCTGGTTCAGTGCGCGCATTCAGAACTCCTTGAGACCGTCAACCCGCGCCGTGTACTCCCCGATCGCAGAGCGAACGCGTTGATCTCCGCGCAGCGACTCGCCCATCCATCATCCATCATCCATCATCCATCATCCATCATCCATCATCCGCTTCCGTCCCGCCGCCATCACACCCAACGCCAGAAGGTAGGGCAGTACTTGCCACAGCTGGTACGGGACCGGACTGCTACTCGCTTGGACGACATACTGCAGGGCGGTCGCACC
>JANLPG010000115.1:0-3646 GCA_031367105.1 Gemmatimonadota bacterium
GGGTGCCGCAGCCGCGCTGGCGGGAGCGGTCGGGGCGGCCTTGGGTGCCGACGAGCAGGCGGCGAGGAAAGCGAGGGGCAGCAGGCGGCGGGTCATCGGTTGTGTTCCGGATGCGGGGAGTGCGACCGCCAAATCTATCCGTGGGGGACGCCCGGCCGGCGAGGTCCCATCGCGCACAACCGGTCCAGCAGCTCAGCCCGGAGGTCACGCGGTGCGACAATCTCCGCATCGGGCCCGTATTGCAGGACGTGCCGGATGGCCCATTCGCGGTCGGCCAGGGGCCGGGTCCGGAGCGCAGAACCATCGGGCTCCAGCGGGCCGCGGTCTCGTTCGGCAACCCAGCGGGCGATCGCCGGCGAGTAGCACACCGTGAATTGCTCCGGAGTCCTGCTCCCCACAAACGGCTGACCGTTGACCATTACTTCGGCAAGGGCCGAGTCGTCCGGGCGTTCGGCGCCGCGCTCAAGCAGGGTCGCGACGGTGATGCGATCGACCCGGAACACCCGGGGTGCCGCATTCGTCTCGCACCATCCCACCAGATACCAGGCCCCCTGCGAGAACACCAGCCGCCACGGGTGGACGTCACGTTCCGAGGCGGCGTCCTGCTGAGCGCCTTGATAGCCGATCCGCAGCACGCGCCGGCGGCGTAACGCCTGCCGCACGATATCCAGTGAGTCCCGGCCATCGGTTGCCAGGGCACCGTCGCGATAGCCGGCGTACACCCGATCCTGCGGGAGAATCGTGATCAGCGTGGCGAGGCGATCCCGGAGTGCGAGAATCTGCGGCGTTGCCGCACGGGGTGACTCTCGCGCGAGCAGCGCCAGCCCGAGTTCCAGCGCGCAGAGTTCGCTGTGCGTCAGCCGCATCGGACGACAGAAATGGTCCGTCCGTACGGTGACCTGATCCCCATCGATATTGACGGCTACTCCCTCGACGAAACCGGCCGGGTCGTCGTAGCGCTCCGCCAGCGCAGCGAAGTCGCGCACCAGCGCCGCGGCCTCGACGCCGAGCGTTTCCGAGAGTGCCGCGAGCGACTGTGTCGGTCGTTCCGCGAAGCGCGGCAAGGCATCCAGCAGTCGACGGAATTGCGCTGCTGCAGTGTCGCTCACGGTGTCCCCTCGAGCGTCGCTCGCGTCCGCCCCACCAGTGCGTGGTATTCCCGGACGATGTCGGGAGGAGCGAGCGGTTCGGCGTCGCCGGCGAGACTCAGCACGAAGCGGAGAAACGGTTCGCGGCGGCGGACCGCGAAGCGGATCACGTCGCGGTCACCACTGGTAGACCGGCCAAGCGTTCGCGCAACGCGCACCCGCCCGGTACTGCTGCGAAATCGAAGCGTGACCTTGGTGACCGGTTCGTCGCCCAACTCCCACGCCGGCACCGGCTCGGCCACCTCTCCCAGGTGAAAGCTCGCGGGGACTTCATAGTCGGGCGTCGCCGGCTGCTTCGGATTGATCCTGAGCTCCCGTACTCGCGAGATCCGGAAGCGACGGGCCGCTCCCCGTGCCGGATCGAAGCCGTGCAGATACCAGTGACCCGAGGTACAGGTCAGGCCATAGGGCAATACGGTTCGTCGCTCGGTCTCGTCCCGCTCGATGCCGTAGTAGGTGAACGTCACCGACTTGCGACGCACCAGGGCATCGCCCAGGAGCGTCAGCGTATGCGGGTCCGCCGTGGCGATCGGACCGACGACGATCACGCCCGGGGTGGCGGTCAGATGTTCACCGGGTACATCGACGGCGAGTTTCGCCAGTGCCCCTCGAGCATCGGCCGCGAGGACGGTGTCGCCCAGCGGAAGCAGGCGCGCTGCGCCCTCTGCCAGCAACAGCAGATCCGCGTCGGTGAAGTCGCACTCGCGCAGCGCCTGATATCCGTAGCGATCGACACGACGCGGTCGGGTGCGCCCGCGCGCGGTCACCACGCTGAGGTACGGCAGGTAGAAGCGATCGGTCGGAATTCGGTAGGCAGTCTCGGCGTCGCCGCTGGTGCCCACCGTTTCGATCGGGACGCCGAGGGCGCGGAGTTCGTCCTTGTCGCGCTCGAACGTCCGGCGAACCGACGCCTCCTTCCCGGTGCGGTATCCCGGGACTTCGCCGCGCAGCTGCGCCAGCGTGACGCCGAAATGGTGATCGAGCAGGGTCGTCACCAGGTCCATCCACCGCTGGAGCTTGGCGGCCTGGTTCACGGGGCTGTTTTGTCGGAGATCATCGTCGCCACCTCAGGGGAGTGGTGCGCAGACCGGGGGGGGGCATCCTGTCCGCTGCTACAATACTTCACGGCGGCCCTGCGCGCAGCATTCCATCGTCCCTGGGTAATCTCGCCAAGGGGTGTGACAGCCCCACCGCACGGGCCGTCACACCATCCCCCATATTACAGCTGTCCCCCACGCCATCCCCTGAGAGATCCCGATGCGACGCCTGGCCGACGGTTCCTTCCACTATTCCCCGAAAGACCTCATCGCCTACCTCGAGGGCGACTTCGCGGCTTGGTGCGAGCGGAACCGCGTCGAGTTGTCGCGAGGAGCCGGGCGTGATCTGTTGGCCGGGGCGGCGCTTTCAGTCGACGTCGTCGATGAGGAGCGGGAGCTCGTCATCCGTCGTGGACTCGCGCACGAAGCTGCGCACCTTGACCGGCTTCGGGCGGCAGAACCGGGGTTGGTAGAAATCGAGCGCGGTCCAGCGGCGTTCGATGAGACCCGGCACGCGATGCAACGAGGCGCTCCGATCATCTTCCAGGGAGAACTGCGCACCGCAGGCTGGATGGGCCTCGCCGACTTCCTCCACCGGGTCGAGGGAGTCTCCGCTTTCGGCGACTACCAGTACGAACCGTGGGACACCAAGTTGGCGCGGAGCGCCAGACCATATTTTCTGCTTCAACTCTGTGCCTACGCCGAGATGCTCGAGACGATGCAGGGACACCGTCCGGAGCGCCTCGGTTTCATCCTGGGCGATGGCTCCGACGCAACATTCCAAACTGCGGACTTCTGGTACTACTATCGTCGGTTGAAGCGTTCGTTCGAGCAATTCCAGGCGGAGTGGCTTCCCGACACCGTCCCTGATCCCGCGCTCGACCGTGCCTTCGGCCAATGGGCGGAAGTCGCGCAACACCTCCTCGAACACGTTGACGATCTGAGTCTGGTCGCTGGAATCTCTCGCAGCCAGATCATCCGGTTACGCGAAGCGTCGATCCAGACCGTTGAAGCACTGGCGACGAGTGAGGGTGCCGCAGTTCCTCGCGTCACCCCATCGACGCTTGCCAACCTCCGCGCCCAGGCGGCGATGCAGGTGGCGAGTCGTGAGAGTGGGCAGATCCAATGGTCGTTCCGCGCTCCCGACCCGGAGCGCCCTCGTCGCGGACTCGCGTTGCTGCCACTCCACTCTCCCAGCGATGTCTTCTTCGACATCGAAGGGTTTCCCTTCGCATCAGGCGGACTCGAATATCTGCTCGGCGTTGTGACGGTTGACGAGGGCAGCCCACACTTTCGCGACTGGTGGGCGCACACGGAGGAAGCAGAGAAGTTCGCGTTCGAGGAATTCATTGACTGGGCCTATGCCCGATGGCAAGCCGATCCTTCGCTGCACATCTATCACTACGCCGGATACGAGCGCACGGCCCTTGGTCGCTTGATGGGAAAGTATGCCACGCGCGA
>JANLPG010000096.1:0-10861 GCA_031367105.1 Gemmatimonadota bacterium
GCGAGATGTGAATCGCGGTCAGGTCGAGTGCGCCGTGCGTGAGTCCGGCACGGTGGAGTGAGGCAACGGCCCGGGTGATGTCGCGAAGGGCGAGGATGCCGTGTCGCACGGTCAGGGCACCGCCGTCGGAAAGTCGTTGGATTCCCGTCGGTGCGCGCAACCACGGTTCGACCACCCAGGCGCGTCCATCGAGGTCACCGGCGGCCACAGGGGTGCAGATGCCAGGGTGCGCCAAGGCCTTGAGTCGCACGACGCGATCACACACGGCCGCAGCCGTCGGCCCTTCCGGGGCCGCCGGATGCAACGTCACCAGCAACTCGGCACCGGCCTCGCGGCAGGTAGCAGCAAAAACGCGACGTCCTCCGAGCGAGAGGCGCTCTTCACCGAGGAGCGCCAGCGCGCCGAGCGACAACTGCAGTCGGGGTCGGGTGGTATCGCTGCTCATATCGGCTTCGTGACCATTATCCAGAGTCCCCAGTACAACGCTGCGGTTGCCATCCATCCCACCAGATTCCAGCGACGAAACAGCCGTCCGAATCGAATCTCGTCCGCCGGATCACACTGCTCCATCCGCCACTGATCTGGCAGCAGCGCCACCAGCCAGATCGCAGTGGTCGCGCCGAAGGCCAGAATGCCTCGCCACAGCCAGGAGGTCTCGCGCCATGGCACCGCGCCGAGGCGAATCATCTGGATCCCGGCAATCACCATCAGGGCCCCGCCACCGAGGGTGAACCAGAGATCGGTCCAGAGAATCCCCCGGGCGATCTGCCGGAACGGGACCTCGGATCGATTGCGCCAGAGCAGCGCCGCCCAGACCCCGGTGACCGTGACGTTGCCGAGCATCAGGACCGCCCCGGCCAGATGCAGCACCTTCCAGACGAGGTAGGCGTGGCTCATTCCGGGAACCCAAACGCACCGGTCGTGCCACGATCCGGCCGAACGACCGAAGCGGGCAAAACTTGCCTGGGCCAGGCGTATTCTTTATAAGTACTTACTACACAACAACTTAGCCGAAGCCGTACCGGTTTGGTCGCACCCCCGGGCGTGTCGTGACTAGCCATTACGGTGGTTGAACTCCTTCAGGAGGCCCAAACGGTGGCGGAAGGCATCGACCCGGTTGTTGATCGAAGGGGGACCGGCGATCAGCGTGGCGTACCCTTCGAGCGTCTCCGACCGCAGCGCTCGATCAAGGGAGGCGAGGGTGCCCTGGATCATCGTCTCGAATCGTGCCGTCACGGCACCAGGATCGGGCCGCGCCCCCGGCTCGACCAGCCAGGGGTTGCCCAGCAGCGCAAGACACTCCGGCCGCTGCTCGCTGAGGAAGGGATAGCGCAACGCGCAGGGCACCACCCGCAGCGGGGCGCCGTGCCGCAGGGTCATCCATTCGGCTCCGCGCTCGAACCGCGCCGGTGTCTCGTTCGCTGGACGACGCATCCCCTGCGGGAAGATCCACATCAGCGCATCTGGAGTCAGCGCGGCCGTGGCCGTGGCCAGATCGCGCATCGCCTGCATCGGGCGGCGGCGCTCGAGCGGCAGGGCGCCGATCCAGCGAAACCCGCGGTAGCGATCGAGATTTTGCTGTTCCATCAGGATGAAGAAGTGCCGCTGCATCGCACGAGTGAGTTCGTGCGCGATGAAGCCATCCCACCAGTTGCTGTGATTCGCGATGACCAGCGTGGCGATGCCGGGATCCCAATGCTGCCAGTCACTTTCCGACCTCCAGCGCACCGATGCGAAGCTCTTCCGTGCCAGGCCGCTGACATAGTGCGAAAAGGCCCAGGCCGCGAGGGGCCTGGGCGGCGGTGGACGAGACGGCAGCGCGCTCCGATCGGTCACGCCGACTGCTCGCTCGGGAACGGCGCCATCAGTCGACGCTCGAACCAGAGGGCGCGAGCGAGGATGGCCAGTTTGCGCGCCCGGCTAGTGTAGGCGCGACGCGCGAAGACATCGTAGCCGTACGCTTCGATCACGTCGAGAATGCCGGCGTAGCTCTGCTGCAGCAGGCGCACGGTGAGGGCGGAGCCATCCCGCGGAAAGAGTCCGACGACGCAATCGGCCGCCACGAATCCGCGCCGCGCGCGCGCGACCTGAAACTCGAGCAGTTCCCGCACCGCGTGGGTGACTACTCGGCGCGCGAGATCGGCGCGGGTGAGCCCGAAGCGTGCCAGCTCTTCGCGCGGAAGGTAGACGCGATCGCGGTCGAGATCCTCCCCGATGTCGCGGATGATGTTGGTGAGCTGCATCGCGATACCGAGGCCGATGCCGGGTTCCTGAAAGCGTTGGCGCGGTGCACCGAGCACCGGCCCGAGCATCAGTCCGACACCGCCCGCGACCAGTCCGCAGTACCGATGCAGCGACGGATAATCCTGGAATTCGACCGGCTCCAGGTCGATCGCCACGCCGATCAGCAGGTCGGTGTGCGGTTCGAGCGGATTGGCGAAGCGTTGCTGGGTGTCGTGCAGCGCGAGCCAACGCACGCCGGACGGGGTCGTCCCGGCATGCAACGCCCGCACCGTGGCGTCGAGCTCCGCCAGTTCGTCCCGAACGGAGGCGATGCTCCGGCTCCCCCGCTCGTCGACCAGGTTGTCGGCGTGGCGGCAGAAGTCGTAGAGCGCGAAGACCGCGCGCCGTTTCGGGGCAGGCAGGAAGCGGGAGGCGAAGTAGAACGACTTCGCCCAGTGGGCCGTTACGGCCTCGGCGCTGGAGTAGCTCCGGTCAAGCATCCTCAGGCATACACCGGAACCCCGGCGGTGATCCGGTCGACCACACATTTGGCCGAGATCAGGGCCATCGGGAGGCCACACCCGGGATGGGTGCTCTGCCCCACGAAATAGAGGTTCCGGTAGCGGGCGTGCTGATTCTGCGGCCGGAACGCACCGATCTGGAGCAGGTTGTGGGCGAGCCCGAAGGCCTCCCCCCGCAAGTTCCCGAAATTGGCCGTGAAGTCGGCCGGTGTGACCAGCCGCCTGGTCACGATCGCCTCGCGCAGTCCCGGCAACGCCCACCGCTCCAGCTTTTCCAGCATCCGCTCCTCGACCCTCGGACCCTCGACGCTCCAGTCGATCCGTTGCTCAGGATCAGGATGCTGACTGGGTGCCAGCACCAGCACGAAGAGGTTCTCGCAACCGGGAGGCGCCTGGCTCTTGTCGGTCCGCGTGGTGGCAACGACGTAGTACGGCGTGTCCTCCGGCATCGTGTGCGCCTCGAACAGTTGCCGGCATGCCTCGCGCATATCATCGGCCACCACGAAGTTGTGGTGCTGGAGTTCGGGGTACTCGCGATTCACACCGAGGTACATCAGCACGACCGAACAGGAGAAGCGCTTCTTCTCGATGTTGGGCAACGGCTCTCCGAGCAGACGCTCGTACGCGTACGGCAGGTCGGCATTCACCAGCACGACGTCGCCCTCCACCCGGCTGCCATCCTCGAGGATTGCCGCGGCAATCACGTCATCGCGCTTCTCGAGCGACGCCACCCTGGCGCCGTACTGGTAGGCCACGCCGAGTTCCCGGCCGACGCGCTCGAGCGCGAGGGGGATCTGGTGCATCCCACCCATCGGATAGAAGATCCCGCCGCCGAGTTCGGTGTAGGGGAGCAAGGCATAGATCGCGAGGGCATCGTACGGCGACAGCCCGAGATACAGCGCCTGGAACGAGAGCGCTTGCTGCAGTCGTTCATCGTGGACGTACTTGCCGATCAGCTTCTGGAGATCACCGAGTGCGCCGAGATTCGCGAGCGATCCCAGGGAGCCGGGACGCAGCATGTCGAGCGGACTGGTCATGTTGCGGGAGATGAACTCGAGACCGGAGTCGTAGAGCCGCTTCGTGCGCGCGAGATACTCCAGCACGCGCGGCCCGCACCCCGGCTCGAACGCCTCCATCTGTTCCAGCAGCCGGTTCAGCTGCGTCGTCATCTCGAGGATGGAGCCGTCGGGGAAGTGCACGTTGTAGTTGGGGACGACCTGAACCAGATCGAGGTAGTCCTCGAGTTTCCGGTCCACAAGGGCGAACAGCTTCTGCCAGTACTCAAGCATCAGCAGCAGAGACGGGCCGGTGTCGAACGTGAATCCTTCCGACTCCCAGCGTCCATTGCGCCCGCCCGGAATGGCGTGCCGCTCGAGCACCGTGACCTGGTAGCCCGCGTGGGCGAGCCGCACGGCAGCGGCAAGACCGCCGATGCCGGCACCGATGATCACGGCGCGGCGAGCGTCGGTGGGGGGTGCAACGATTGTCATAGTATCAGCTGGCGGTCGTGGGAAGGGCCGACTCGATGATCCCGAAGCCTTCGAGTCCGAGACGGAAACCGGCAGCCCGAAGCGCGGTTTCCTCCCCGGTGGTGCCGGAGCCGCCAATGGTCGCGAAAACGCCTTCGGGGAGCCTGGCTGGGAGCACGAGCAACCGATTCAGGGACGCGCGGCAGATCCCGGGATCGCTGACCGTCAGCACCACCCCGGCCGGTCGGAGTTGCCAGGCGGCGTGGATGATGTCGTCGAGCGGAAGGTCGGCACCGAGATAGTGGACTCGCCACCCGGCGTTCTGGACCCGGGTGAGGGTGGCCAGGAAACCCCACTCGTGCCGCTCCCCGGGCAGGCCAGCGCAGACCACCGTCGGTCCGCTGACCGCCTGCACCAGCAGGCCGTTCTTGAGGGCGCGTACCACGACCTCGCTGGCGAAGTGCTCGGCGGAGACCGGAATCTCCCCGACCGACCAGAGGTCGCCGATCAGGGTGGCGAGGGGGAGCACGATTTCGCGGGCGAAGCCAGCCAAGCCGAGCAGCGCCACCTGCTGTGCGACCAGCCCTTCGAGTCGCTCGCGGTCGAGCGCGCGAATGGCGTCGAGGATCTCACCGCGCGGGGTACCATCGGAGACGCGTTGACTCGCCGCAGCGATGATGTCGGCGGGCTCCATCGCGGCGAGCACACCGATGCGCGCCCCGGCGGCCACCAGCCGGGAAAATGCGCGGAGCAGCGCGACCTGTTCGGCGGTGTACGCCCGATAGCCATTGGCCTGACGTGCGGGTCGCACCGCATCGTAGCGTCGCTCCCAGGCGCGCAACCGTGCCGGCGTCAGGCCGGTCAAGGCAGCGGTCTCGTGGATCTCATAGCTGCGGCTGGCGCTGGTCACGGGACTCCGGTGGCTGATCGGAACGGCTCTCCGCCATCATACCGGCGGAACGGTTCAGGGTTCCACCGATCGAGGCGGCCGCGGCGTCAACAGTGGAAAGCGGTGGAGCGCTCTTGGTGGAGAGGGGGACTCTGCCAACAACGCGTTTGTCATCGCCTGCGATGTCACAAGGCGCAAGTGCGCATCCAAGGCGATGTTCGGACTCTGTCGCTACCGCCGCACGTCGCACATCGGCGTCACTCGCTCCTTCCGGCCGAATTCCAGGATGGCACGATCGGCAGTGAGCAGCGTCAGCTGTCTGAGCTTGGCAGTTGCGACAATCCACCGATCGGCGGGATCGCCGTGCATCTCGCCAAGCCGGGCCCCCAGCACCAGGGCGGAACGGTCGAGCGGGAGAAAGCTGATTCCCGGTGCCCGCCCCGCCTGTTCCAGCCACGCATCGACCGGCAGCGACAAGGAGAGGCGACCGGTCGCAACCTTGGTGGCGACTTCCCACGCCGAGATATCGCTCACATACAAGGTTCCGCTGCCAGCCGCCCGATCGAGCAGTCCTGCCACACTTCGATGCATCCGCCCCATATCTCCAACCAGCATCCAGAACCAGACGTGGGTATCGAGCAGCAGCGGCCCGGCAAAGTCTGGCTGCTCCCGCATACGCCACACCTGGTGACTCGCGGTCATACCTCGTCGAGAGGATCGGCACCCTCTCCCCATGTGGCCGGATCTGGCGCCACCAGGTCGCCGTGTTCAATGGCGGTACCGCGAAGGAAGCCGATAGGGCTGGCGTCAGTGTCACCGCTCGGGACCAGCTCGGCGACCGGCACACCGCGCTTGGTGACGACGTAGCGGGTGCGGCGGGTGGCCACGTCGTCCATCAGCTCCAGGCAGCGAGCCTTGAACTCGGTGGCCGAGAGCCGGATCGGTGAGGTCGGCGGTGGCATGACTGCTCCAATGACGATGACTGGTCAGAAGATACTGGTCAGATCACTGGTCATCAAGTCGACCGCGCCAGTCAGCGCCGGCCGCCCCTCCCCGGAGTATCTTCTTTCGGCGCCGGGACCTCCTCGGGCCGACATCACCCCGAGCCCCAACATCCCGTGACCGCTGCCATTCGTCCGTCTGTTGACTCCCCCGCCGCCTGGCTGACTATCAATTCGCTCCGCGTCCTCGCGATGGATGCGGTCGAACAGGCGAACTCCGGACATCCAGGCACCCCGATGGCGCTCGCCCCGGTGGCCTACGTGCTCTGGCGTCGCCACCTGAAGCACGCCCCGCACGATCCGCACTGGGCCGATCGCGACCGCTTCGTGCTGTCGTGCGGTCACGCTTCGATGCTGATCTACGGGTTGCTTCACCTCTCGGGCTACGACCTCACCCTCGACGACATCAAGCAGTTCCGGCAGTGGGAATCGAAGACGCCGGGTCACCCCGAGCGCGGCCACACCGTCGGCGTCGAAACCACGACTGGCCCACTCGGCCAGGGGATCGGCAACTCCGTCGGAATGGCAATCGCCGAACGGTTGCTCGCCGCCCAATTCAACCAACCCGGCGCCGAGATCGTCAACCATCGTACCTGGGTGCTCGCCTCCGACGGCGATATGATGGAAGGCGTTGCCAGCGAAGCGGCCTCCCTCGCCGGGCATCTCGCTCTCGGCAAGCTGACGGTGATCTACGACGACAACCGCATCACCATCGACGGCCGCACCGATATCGCCTTCACCGAGGATGTCGGCGCACGCTACGCCGCCTACGGCTGGAATGTACTGCACGTGGGTAATGGCAACGATCTCGAGGCGATCGACCAGGCACTGACGGCCGCCGCTGCCCAACAGGCGAAGCCGACGCTGATCGTCCTGCGCACCGTGATCGGCGACCCGGCCCCGACCAAGCGCGACACGCCCAAGGCGCACGGCGAACCGCTCGGCAAGGAGGAGATCGCCAGGACCAAGGCGATCCTCAACTGGCCGACCGAGCCGTTCCACGTCGCGCCCGAGGCCTACGATGAGATGCGCCCGATGGTGGCGCGCGGCGACGCGTTGGTGAACGACTGGAACTCCCTGCTCCAGGCCCATCCAGAGGCTGCAGCGTTCACGGCGCAGCTGGCGGGCGACCTCCCTGACGGCTGGGATGCCGCATTGCCCGACCTGAGCGCGGAATCGCTCGCCACCCGGCAGGCGTCGCAGAAGGCGCTGGCGGTCCTCGCCGCGAGCGTTCCGGGAATGGCCGGCGGCTCCGCCGACCTCGGCGGCAGCAACGGAACCAATATCAGTGTCGGCGAAGCGTTCGAGCCAGGTCGCGCGGGCACCCGGATTCACTGGGGTGTACGTGAGCACGGAATGTGTGCGGCACTCAACGGATTGGCGGCGCACGGCGGCATTCGACCCTACGGCGCCACCTTCCTGATCTTCACCGATTACTGCAAGCCATCGATTCGCCTCGCGGCGCTGATGGCTTTGCCCACGCTATACATCCTCACCCACGACTCCATCGGCCTCGGCGAGGACGGCCCCACCCACCAGCCGATCGAGCAGCTTGCAATGCTGCGCGCCATCCCGGGGATGACCACGCTACGCCCGGGCGATGCCGCCGAAACCGTGGCGGCGTGGCGCACGGCGATCGCGCATCGGAGCGGTCCGGTCGCGCTGATCCTCACCCGTCAGAAATTGCCGGCGCTCACCCGTGCTGCCGATCCCGTGAGCGAGACTGCACGCGGTGCCTACATCCTCCACGAGCCGGCCACCACGCCGCGCGCCATCGTCATCGCGACCGGATCTGAACTCTCGCTGGCGGTGGCAGCCGCGGAATCGCTCGACGCCGAAGGGATCCCGACCCGCGTCGTCTCGATGCCATCGTGGGAACTGTTCGCGGCACAGGACGCCAGCTGGCGTGACCGGGTGCTGCCACCCGCCATCACGGCGCGCGTCTCGATCGAAGCGGGCAGCACCTTCGGCTGGATGCAGTGGGTGGGCTCCGGAGGCAGCAGCATCGGAATCAACCATTTCGGCGCCTCGGCTCCGGCAGAGACGCTCTTCAAGGAATTCGGATTTACCGCCGAGCAGGTGGCCAAGGCCATTCGCTCGCTCGTCTGACCTGCAAGAGGTTGCAATGCCCAATCCACTGACCCGCCTCGGCGCCCTCGGCCAGAGCCCCTGGTATGACTTCATCACCCGTGATCTGGTGCACTCCGGCGAACTCGCGCGACTGATCGGCGAGGAGGGGCTTCGCGGGATGACCTCGAACCCGACGATCTTCGAGAAGGCAATCGCCGGGAGCGGCGATTACGACGATGATATCCGTCGCCTCGCCGCCACCGGCGCCACGCCGGCCGAGATCGTCGAAAGCTGTATGGTGGCCGACGTCCAGGCGGCGTGCGACGTCTTCCGCCCAGTCTACGATGCCGATGGTCACGGCGATGGGACCGTCTCGATCGAGGTTGCTCCAACGCTGGCGCACGACACCGCAGGCACCATTGCCGAGGCAGAACGCCTCTGGGCGCGGGTGGATCGCCCGAACGTGATGATCAAGATCCCCGGCACGCTGGCCGGCCTTCCGGCGATCACCCACTGCCTGAGCCAGGGCATCAATATCAACGTGACCCTGCTCTTCTCCGTCGCACGGTATCGTCAGGTGGTCGACGCATTTCTCAGTGGACTGGAGCAACGCGTGACAGCGGGTGGACAGATCAACGCGCTCCATTCGGTGGCGTCGTTCTTCGTCAGCCGGGTCGATGGCCAGACCGATGCTGCACTTGCACCGCTGGGCGCTGTCGGCGCTCCATACCACGCCAGGCTCGCCATCGCCAATGCCATCGTCGCCTATGCGGCCTTCGGTGAATCGCTGCTGACACCGCGCTGGCAGGCACTTGCCGGCCGCGGTGCCAAGGCGCAGCGCCCTCTCTGGGCCTCGACCAGCACCAAGGACCCGAAGCTTCCGGACACCCTGTATATCGACGCACTGATTGCACCCGATACGGTCAACACCATCCCGCCAGACACCTATCGCGCCTACCTCGCTCACGGTGATCCGCACGTGCGGATCACGCCGCAGTCGGAGGTCGAGGCGGCCAGGCTGCTCGCCGGGTACGCCGCGCTCGGTGTCCGGCCCCTCGCGGACATCACCAGTTTCCTGGAAGACGATGGTGTCTCCAAGTTCGCTGCCAGCTGGCATTCCCTGCTTGACCGCGTGCAACAGAAGGCCGGCGCCCTCGTCGGCTGATTCCCACCCGAAGGAGTTGTCATGCTGAGTGGCCTGCGAAAGATCTCGCTGACCAGGTGGATCATCATCTCGATGATCATCGGTGTCACCATCGGCTGGCTCGACAACGAGGTGTGGACGAGCACCGACGTCGGCTCCTACCTCGCTCCGATCTCGGCGATCTTTCTCCGGATGATCAAGTCGATCGTGGTGCCACTGATCTTCGGCTCACTCGTGGTTGGCATCGCCGGGCACGGCGACGACCTCAAGCGCGTCGGGCGACTCGCCTTCCGCAGCATCCTCTATTTCGAGATCGTCACGACGCTGGCGCTCGTCATCGGGCTCACCGCGGTCAACCTGGTCAAGCCGGGTGCGGGGATCACCCTGAGCGCGTCGGTCGAGACCGGACAGCAACTGGCCCAGACCAAGCCCACCGTGATGAGCGTGCTGGAGCACACCGTCCCGGCGTCGTTTTTCGACGCGGCCGCCAAGAATGAAGTGCTGCAGGTGGTGTTCTTTTCGCTGATTTTTGCCATCGCGCTGGCTCAGGTCAAGGGAAAGCCGAAGGAGATGATGCTCGGTTTCTGCGGCTCGCTCTCCGAGGTCATGTTCAAATTCACCGGTATCGTGATGCTGTTCGCTCCCTTCGGCATCGGTGCGGCGATCGCGATCACCATCGGCCACAGCGGGCTCGGGGTGCTCCGCAACCTCGGGGCACTCGTGCTGACGCTGTATGGCGCCCTCATCGTCTTCGTGCTGCTCGTGCTGCTGCCCGTGGCGCTGATTGCCAAGGTGCCGATCAAGCTGTTCTGGAGGTGGGTCAAGGAGCCCTACCTCATCGCCTTCTCCACCGCCTCCTCTGAAGCGGCACTCCCGCTGGCGATGGAGAACCTGGAGAAGATGGGCGTACCCAAGCGGATCGTCGCCTTCGTGCTCCCGACCGGCTACTCCTTCAACCTCGATGGCTCCACGCTCTACCTCGCGGTCGCGTCCGTCTTCGTGGCGCAGGCAGCCGGGATCGATATGACGCTGGGCACCCAGATCGGCATGATGCTGACGTTGATGCTCACCTCCAAGGGAGTCGCAGCAGTTCCCCGCGCATCGTTGGTGATTCTCTCCGGTGCCCTTGCAATGTACGGATTGCCGCTTGAGGGTGTCGCCGTCATTCTCGGCGTCGACGCGGTGATGGATATGGCGCGGACCTCGGTCAACCTCCTCGGCAACTGCCTTGCCTCAGTCGTGATGGCGCGGTGGGAAGGCGACTTCCATCCGCCGGTCGAAGCAGGGGGCTAATTGCGCGCCGTGGCTCACCCCGCGCCCTGCGCGGCGTTCATCGCGTTCATCGTGACGCTCTCCCTCCTCCTCGCCACCCCGCTTGCAGCACAGTCGCCGCTTGCGGAGGCGGAGGCCGCGGTCGCCTCCGGCCAGCCGTGGCGAGCGACACAACTGCTCACTCCTCTCCTTGCCACGCCAACGACCCGCACCCCCGGAACCATCATCCTCGCCGCACGCGCAGCCGCTGGCTGGGAGGGGTGGCCGCTAGT
>JANLPG010000070.1:0-6969 GCA_031367105.1 Gemmatimonadota bacterium
CACGGCGATCATGGCCGGCCTGCTCCCGATCCTCTGGGGGACGGGAGCGGGGGCGAGCATCATGAAGCGGATCGCCGCGCCGATGGTGGGGGGGATGATCAGCAGCACGCTGCTCACGCTCCTGGTGATCCCGGCGATCTACGCGCTGTGGAAAGAACGAGGGTTGGGTCGGACCAGATCGCCCGATCTTCGATCCGAAAGTGAGTCGGTCCCCGTGGGTAACAATTGAAATCCTGCTTCTCTCAGGAGGTTTGTATGCGTCTCGATATTCGTGCCTTCGCCTGCGCCGGCGGACTGGCCGCAGCACTGCTCTTCATCGTGTGCTCGGCCGGGGTGGCCTTGGCACCCCAGGCCACCTCCGCGTTCGCCGGCGATCTCATCCACGCGGATCTGACCGGATTGGTCCGGACACTTACGTGGGGAAGCTTCGCGCTGGGCCTGGTCGTGTGGACCGCCGGGACCGCCCTCACCTTCGCCGTAATCGCGGCGACGTACAACCGGTTGGCCTCCACCGCACCGGTCGGGCGCTGAGCCAGTCGGCCCCTCTCGTAGAGAACCCGGAGCCGCGAGCCCGTCGCATCCCCAAGGAGAACTACTCCTTCGGTGGGATGGCTCCGGCGGCACAAAGCGATGATTGTCATTGCGACAGCGGCACCGCTGTTCACCCTTCGCCGCCGAAAGGTCCCATGCTCAGCCTCACGATCCCCATTGCCGGCATGACCTGCGGCGGTTGCGTCAGCAGCGTCCGCAATGCCCTCTCGAAGATCACCGGCGTGCAGGAAGCGCACGTGACGGTCGGAGCCGCCACGGTCACTTACGATCCCGCACTGACCAGTCCAGAGGCACTGCGCGGAGCAGTCGCGCACGCAGGCTACACCGCGACCGCGGCCTGAGATGCGGTCGTGACAACCAGCCTCAACACATCCATGCTCAATCACGCCGTGCTGCGGCGGCTCGTCGACAAGGCCAATGCGCTGCCGCTGGCGGACCGCATCACCCTGTTCAAAGGGCTCATCCCCGGGACGGCGCGAGAGATGTCGCCGCGCGCGTTCACTGCGCTGATCGCCGAGCTGCTGCTCAAGGGCGAGCGCCTGTACGAAGCGATGAGCCACCCTGGCCAGGGGCGGGTCACGCGCGTGGTCATGGGCGAACGAGATCTCGAACAGCGATGAGTCCCGTACACCCCTCCGGAACGACCCGCTGCACCGGCAGTCGGCGATGGCGTCACGGGTGCGCCACGCTCATCCTGTGTCAGATGAAGGGGCAACACCCTGCATGACCATCTCGACCAGCATGACAAAGACTGCATTGCCGCAATGAGTCGACCCGACGCGCACATCGTGATCGCACGCCAGACGCCACCGCGCAAGCACGGTGGGCTTGCGAAGTAGCCGGAGTGCGTCACAGGACATGTTGAATGCCTACACGGCAAAGGAGGCGTGATGAAGACCAGTGTGATCGAAATACACGATATGCTGTCGGTGTTGAGCGTCGATGGGGTCGAACAGCGCATCGGCGCCGTGCCGGGTGTCGAGAGCGTTACGGTCAATTTCGCGGCGGCCAGCGCAACGGTGCGCTACGACGAGACCCGCCTCGATATCGCCGATATCAAGTCGGGAGTGCGCCAAGGTGGGTTCGCGGCGACGGCGACCGACGCGACCGCGAAGAGCCCCGGGCACCAAGGCCACGGAGCACCGAATGCGCCGAGCCCACTCCCGGCACCCCCAGCCCCAGCGGCGACAACTGGTGGCGCGGACGCATCCCCGATCCAGCGCGACAACGCGGCGCCGCCAAAGGGGCCGGCAGCAGTGCCCGTGCCCGCCGCGCAGCACGACACCGTACACCAGGACAAAGACAAGAGCTAGGGCGCCCGGTCACCAACAGCCACTCAGGAGCGAAGTATGACGACCCCCCTCGTTGGACAGGGAAGCCGATCTGATTGGACGGCTGCCATGCTCTCGGCGCAGGACGCCATTCAGCTGCCGGAAGTGCAGGCGATGCTGCGCAGGCTAGCTGACTTTCACCTCGGTGTCTTCATGCCGCACAGTCATGACGAACGCACGGGTGACTTCCGCTCGCTGCCCGACGACGCCATCCAGGTCGAATCCGGGTTGACCGTGTCATTCCGGCCCGCGGACGTGATCAGCCAGCAGGCACCTCGTTTTCTTCCCGTGGGATGGATGTGGCGCGCCGGCACAGTGGCACCCGTGGCCGCATGCGAAATGGTCAGCGACGAGAACCCGGGCGACGCAGCGCGCGTCGTCAAGCACAAGATGTAAGGACCATGCCACGCCCCTGGAAGGTCCCCGCGTTTGCGCTGGCCACGACGTTCGCGGTGGCGTACCTGCTCTGTGCCATCTTCGACGTCGTGTTTCCACCCTTCGGATTTATTGCGGCCATTGCGCCAGTGAGTCCGTGGCCGCTCACCGGCAGTGCCCTCGCGGTGCTGACGGGAGTCGCCGTGTTCACCGGTGCCGGGTTCGTCCTCGGTGCACTCTACGGCATCGCATCGCATTTCTGGGGCAGTAGACTGCGCTAGTCCGCCCCACTGATCGCGATGCGCCGCGTTGCGATGAACACCGCCTGCCGGAGCCGCGATGAAGACGAGTGTGATCGACGTACACGACATGCTCTCGGTGTTGAGCGTGCCCGGGGTCGAAGCACAGATCGGGGCCGTGCCGGGCGTGGAGAGCGTCACCGTGAACGCCGCTGCAGGAAGCGCCACCGTGCGGTACGACGAGACCCGACTCGAGGTCAGCGATATCAAGTCGGCCGTACGCCAGCGCGCGTATGCGTCGGAGCACGACGCGGCACCTGCCGCGGCACCGGCTGCCGCGCCTGCCGCCGCGCCTCCGGCTGCACCGGCCGCCGGTGAAGCCCATAGCGCCCACGCGGGCAACACGGGTCACCCGTCGATGGAGCCGGCGAAGGCGCCAGAGGCGCCCTCCGCCATGTCGGCCGACATGGCGCACGACATGGGCCACACTGGCCACGACCTGGCGGCCATGGTGCGCGACATGCGCAATCGCTTCTGGATCTGCCTGGCGTTCGCGGTGCCGATCTTTGTGTACTCCCCGATGGGACGTCTCTTCGTGCCACCGGCCCCGCCGTTCGGCTTGGAGCTCGATCTCTGGCTGTTCGTCCTGGCCAGCGCCGCGATCCTCTACCCGAGTTGGCCGTTCTTTGTCTCCGCCTGGCGCGCGGTCAAGAAGGGCGTACTGGGAATGGCCGCGCTGATCGTGTTGAGCGTGGGGACCGGATATCTGTTCAGCGTCGGTACGACCTTCTTCTTCAAGGGAGGCGGGCAGTTCTTCGAAGCCGCGTCGGTCCTGCTGGTCTTCATCCTGCTCGGACACTGGCTGGAAATGCGCGCCCGGGCCGGTGCGTCGTCGGCCATCACGGCCCTGATGGATCTCACCCCGGCCAAGGCCAACGTGATCCGGGACGGCGTTGAGACTGAAGTGCCGACGGCGGAGGTGCTGGCGGGCGAGATCGTCGTGATCCGGCCGGGCAACAAGATCCCGGTCGACGGCACGGTGGAGACCGGCGAGTCGCTGGTCGACGAGTCCATGCTCACCGGTGAGTCGATGCCGGTCACGAAGGGACCAGGGGCGACGGTGATCGGCGCGACCATCAACAAGAGCGGCAGCTTTCGCTACAAAGCCACGAAGGTCGGCGCCGACTCGGCGCTGGCGCAGATCGTCAAACTCGTGCAGGAAGCGCAGAACTCCAAGGCGCCGGCGCAGCTCCTGGCCGACAAGGCCGCGCAGTGGCTGGTGATCGTCGCCATCCTCGTCGGCCTTGCGACCTTTGCGGTGTGGTTCTGGTGGATCGGACAGTCGCTGCTGTTCGCGGTGACCCTGACCATCACGGTCTTCGTGATCGCCTGCCCGGATGCATTGGGCCTGGCCACGCCCATGGCGGTGATGGTGGGCACGGGGCTGGGCGCGATGAACGGCATTCTCTTCAAGAACGCGTCGGCCCTTGAAGATGCCACCAAGCTGGACGTCATCATTTTCGACAAGACCGGCACGCTCACCGTCGGCCAGCCGGAGGTGGTCGAGATGGTCACGGCGGAGGGCACGACCGAGGATGCGTTGCTGACCGCCGCCGCGGCCGTCGAGCAGGGATCCGACCATCCGCTGGCTCAGGCCATCGTCCGCCGTGCCGCGCACCTGACCGTCGCGGCACCAACGGCCTTCGAAAGCCTTGACGGCATGGGCGCGCGCGCCGAGACCGCTGGCGGCCCGGTGTTCCTCGGCAACCGGCTGCTGATGGACAACCAGAACCTCGCGCTCGGTACGCTGGAAGCGGAAGCAACACGCCTCCAGGGGGACGGCCGCACCGTGGTCCATGTCGCGCAATCCGGTCGCGTGATCGGCCTCATCGCCATCGCGGATGCCATCAGGCCGACCTCCAAGGCCGCCGTGGCCAAGCTGCGCGAACGCCACATCGAAGTGGTGATGCTGACCGGCGACAACGCTGCCACGGCCAAGCGCATCGCCGCGGACCTCGGTATCGACCGCGTGCTGGCCGACGTGCTGCCGGGCCAGAAGGCCGACAAGGTGAAGGAGTTGCAGGCCACGGGGAAGAAGGTCGGCATGGTGGGCGACGGCGTGAACGACGCGCCGGCGCTGACCCAGGCCGACGTGGGATTCGCCATTGGTGCCGGCACCGATGTGGCGATGGAAAGCGCCGATGTGGTGCTGATGAAGAGCGATCCGTATGACATCGTCGCGGCGATCGAGCTGTCGCGCGCGACGCTGCGGAAAATGCACCAGAATCTCTGGTGGGCCGTGGGCTACAACGCGATCGCGTTCCCGCTCGCGGCCGGGGTGTTGTATCCGTTCGTCCTGAGCCCCGAGGTGGCGGCACTGTCGATGTCCGGCAGCACCCTCATTGTGGCGATCAATGCGCTGATGCTGAAGCGCACCAAACTGACGGGGCTCCGGCCGCCTCGCGACGAGAAGAGGAGTCCCGCCTGATGTGCTTTTCAGCTTCGGCCAGTTTCGTTGCCGGCACTGCGCTGTCGGTGGTAGGCGTCGCGGCGCTGCGGCGCACCGAAACACCGACCGAACGGCCGCTCGCGCTGATCCCGCTGCTGTTCGGCGTCCAGCAACTGATCGAAGGCGTCATCTGGCTGACGTTCAGTCACGACGCGCCGCTCCTCAAGGAGTGGATGACGTATCTGTATTCGGGATTCTCGCATGCCCTGTGGCCCGTGTACATGCCATTCGCCGTGGGCGTCCTCGAAGCCGTACCCTGGCGCAAGAAGGTGATCTTCGCATACGGGGTTGTGGGCGTCGCGGTGAGCAGCTACCTGCTGTACTACATGGTCATGAGCCCGATGGTCGCCGAAGTCATCGGGAGGCATATCGCCTACGTGTCTCCCCACTTTTACCGGATCCCGGTAATGGCGCTCTACCTCGCCGCAACGTGTGTCAGTTGCTTCTTCTCGAGTCACCGGTTCGTGAGGCTCTTCGGCATGCTGGCGTTGTTCTCCTTCATCGCGGCCTACATCGTCCACGTCACGGCCCTGGTCTCGATCTGGTGCTTCTTCGCCGCGTTGCTGAGCCTGCTCATCTATGCGCACCTCCGATTCAGGAATCTCGGTGGGTTTCCCGATGCCACAGCGATCGCGGCGCCCGGTGGCCACCGCCACATCGACGGACAGTAGCCCGGCGTGCAATGATAACGCCGCTGCCCTGCGTGCTGACGATCAACGGCGGCTCGTCAGCTTTCCGGTTCGCGATATCTGACACCGGCGTGACACCGCGTCGGCGGCTCGCAGGGAAGAACGTAAAGATGGTGATCGCGTGTGCCGGCCCGGGTTGATGGAAGTGCCTTGCGGGGGAGGTAGCCGGTCGTGACCTACCACTACGTGTGGCTGATCTGGGCGAGCGCATTCCTGCTGCCGTGGCTCGCTCTCCACCTGAGCAATCCAGGACTGCGACGACTGATGTGGCGTGCAAGCGCGATCACGGCGCTCTTCGGTGTTACCGAGCCGATCTTCGTCCCGCGATACTGGGATCCGCCGAGCCTTTTCGCACTCGCGCAGCGCACGGGATTCGACATCGAGAGCATCATATTCACGTTCGCGATCGGAGGGATCGGCGCGGCGGCGTACGCGACGCTTACGCGTCGCGTCCACGTTCCTGTCGCCGCCGGCGAACGAGCGCACCGCCGTCATCGGTTCCATCGGGCAATACTGCTCGCGCCATTCGTGCTCTTCGTTCCGCTCTGGCTCCTCGCCTGGAATCCGATCTATCCGTCCATCGTCTGCCTGCTGGTCGGTGCACTGGGTTCGCTGGTCTGCCGGCCTGATCTTGCGCGCCCCGCACTGGCCGGTGGCGTACTCTTCCTCTGTCTCTACGCGGCATTCATGCTCGGACTGCGATGGCTGGCCCCCGGCTACATCGCGGCCGTCTGGAATCTCCCCGCCCTGAGCGGCGGGTCAGTGTACGGGATCCCCTCCGAGGAGCTGCTGTTCGGCCTGAGTTTCGGAATGTACTGGAGCGCCGTATACGAACACCTCACCTGGCATGCCTTGCGTGCACAAGGTGCAGAGCTCACGTAACGCCATCTGGCGATGACCCGCCCGTGCGCTCGTGCGGTACCTGAGCGCGCGGGACCGCACTCATCCAGGCCGTTTTGCCGGGGGTCCCGCCGGCCGGCACCTTCGGTCAGCGAAAGTGCTGCTCAACGCCCAGCTCCTCCGTCGGACGAAGCTCTAGCCCCGGTCTCCCTCGAACGAGGGATATCTAGGGTTGGAGAGAGCGGGGTATTTTCCCTCATGCCCACGGTGCGCTGGATCGACCATTCCTTGAAGACCCGCCTCCTCGCCGGAGCGCTTCTGGTCGTGGGCGCGTGGGCCGGATATGTCGCGTGGGGGCGTTTCCGCCGGGCCGGCGGAGCGGATTTCAAGTCCGGGATAGTCCAGTCATTTCTCGAGGCGCGCTTCGCCGCGCT
>JANLPG010000085.1:0-2390 GCA_031367105.1 Gemmatimonadota bacterium
AGCCACTTCCGGCGTCTCCAGGTGTCCTCAGTAGACCTAGCCAGTCCGCCTCCTTCGACATGCCAAGCTCCGGTTTCGTCTACATCCTGGCTTCCAAGTCTCGACGACTCTATATCGGAGTGACGGGGGACATGCTGCGGCGGTGGCTTCAGCACCGGACCGGGTGCGGGTCGAGCTTTGCAGAACGATATCGGCTGCACCACCTTGTGCTGGTTGAGGTCGCATCGAGTATGGCGGATGCAATTCGACGCGAAAAGCAGATCAAGGGCTGGGTGCGTCGTCGCAAGCTCGCGCTGATCACCAGTACGAATCCCGGGTGGCAGAATCTCGCGGTGGTGTGGGGCTGGCATCGGCTGGTTGTGGAGTTTGAGCGCTCGAACCGGCCATCCCCGAACGGGGAGACCGAAGATCCTTCGCTGCGCTCAGGATGACACTGCTGCGCTCAGGGGGACGTTCGTCGGTCCCCGGGCATCTTTGGATTGCCAGTCCCGAAGATCCTTCGCTGCGCTCAGGATGACACTGCTGCGCTCAGGATGACACTGCGGCGCTCAGGATGATCGAGGAAGACTCACGACGACAGCAACTGCCCCACCCGCACCATCTCCTCCTCGGTGTTGAACAGATGCGGGCTCAACCGGATCGACCCCTCGCGCAACGAACACTGCACCCCGGCGCCCTGCAGCCGCTGGTAGCTCTTCGCCACGTCGCCGGCGGGCCGAAGGCAGAGAATCCCCGACCCGCGCTCCCCGCGCGGGGAGGTGACCACCGCTCCGCGCTCCGCCGCCCAGGCGATCAGCGGCTCGTGCAACAACTGGATGTGCGCCGCCACATTCGCGATCCCCACCTGCAACAGCAGCCCCACCGAGGCGTTCATCGCGGCAAAGTCCTGCACCGGTAGCGTGATCAGCTCGAACCGCCGGGCATCGGGCCACGGCCGCGGATCGTAGGCGGTGAGCCGGGTGTAGTCGTCGGTGCCCATAAAGGCCGCCCACCCCGCGAAAGTCGGCTCCAGCGCGGTGCACAACTCCTTCCGCACATAGAGGAAGCCGGTCCCCCACGGCGAGAGCAACCACTTCTGCGCCCCACACGCCAGGAAGTCCACCGGCGTCGAGCGCACATCCACCGGGAGCTGCCCCACCGCCTGGATGGCATCGATCACCAGATAGACGCCACGCTCGCGCGTCGCCCGCGAGAGCGCCGCGAGATCGACCGTGTAGCCGTTGGCAAACTGGGTGAGAGACACCACCACCGCCTTGACCCGCGGATCGAGGAGCCGCGCGAGCATTCGCGACTCGTCGGGCCACCCCTCGCGCGTGCGCGGAATCAGTTCGAGCGTGACGCCCTTCGGCGCCAGCCGCAGCCAGGGATAGACGTTCGACGGGAACTCGCCATCGAAGGTGAGGACCAGATCACCCCGCCCCAGCGGCAGGGCGTGCGCCGCCACGTTCAGCCCGGTGGTGGTATTGGTCATCAACGCGATTTCGTCTTCGGCGGCGTTGATGAGCCGCGCGCTCAGGTAGCGTGACTCGGAGAGGATCGTATTGAGTCGCTCCACCGGCCACATCGCCGGACGGGCACGGTCGCGATTGGCCGCCGCGAGCACCGCCACGCTCCGCGCCGGCATCGGCCCCACGCTGGCACTGTTGAGAAAAATGCCGCCATCGTCAAGTGCGGCGAATTCGCTGCGGCGAATCATCTCGAACTGCTCACTCATTCCACTCCCTCCGCGAAGCCAGCAGGTACTCGCCCTGGGCGCGTACCTCCCATTCCTCACTCCGCACGACGGCGTGAAACGCCGCAGTGCAGCCCGGTTCGAAGCGATCGTGCAACTCCACCAGGAGATGGCGCACCCGTGGCAACCAGGAGGGTCCATCGGCCAGAACCTGTCGTTCGGCCCCCTCGATATCGAGCTTTACCAGGTCCACGGTGTCCCACCCCAATTCATCGAGTAGTTCAGCGATCCGATAGGCTCGCACACCGCCCACCGTGCCGGTGACGCCCGCACGAAATGAGTGAGCATCGGCCTCGGGATTGGCGATCCCGACTGTGCCGGAGCTCCCCCAGAGCGCGGCGTGACGGACCTCGATCGCCGGGATGCCGGCGCAATTCGTCCGGGCAAGTTCGAAGTTTCGCCGCTCGAGTTCTATCCCTGCGATCTCTGCCGCGGGCCACTGGTGAGTGAAGCAGAGCGACGCCAGGCCGAAGTTGGCTCCACCATCGATGATCCGCTGTGGTGTCGGAGAAAATTCCACGGCGAGTTCCCGGTTGACGAGCAACTGATGGAACACCTCGGAGTCGCTTGACCCGGCACGGATCCAGAGCGGATCTGGCCACCCCGGCACCGCGACCCCGACCAGCTCTCCCGCGGGCCGGCGGTATTTCGCATTAGC
>JANLPG010000102.1:0-11263 GCA_031367105.1 Gemmatimonadota bacterium
TCCGCCTGACGACGCGAGGCGACCCCGGCACGCGCGAGAAAGCGTTGCAAGCGCATCGGCGGCATCAACCCTCCTCGACGGAGGCGTAGCCCGTGGCATCGGCGTCGGTCTCAGGTTCAGCCCGGTGCGGTTGCAGGGCGATGGTCAGTTCCTCGGCGCGGGGCAGATCCGCGAGATCATTGAGGCCAAGCAGCTCGAGGAAGAGCGGTGTCGTGCCATAAAGCAGCGGACGCCCGAGGGCTTCGCTGCGGCCAATCACTTCGATCAGGCCACGCTCCTGCAGCGTGCGCAGTACGCCGCCAGAGTTCACGCCGCGGATCTCCTCGATCTCGGCGCGTCCGACGGGTTGCCGGTACGCGATCGTGGCCAGCGACTCGAGGGTGGCGGCCGACAATCGCGGCTGCCGCTGCATCGCGTGCGCGCGCTCGACGGCGGCAGCAAACGCGGGGCGCGTCAGGATCTGGAAGCCACCACCGATCTCGACGACTTCGATGGAATGCCCACCGAAGTCGTAATGCTCCCGCAGCTCCTCGAGTGCGGTGCGAATTTCGGCGGCCGCGGCCTCCGGCTCCAACCCCTCCAGCTCGTCGAGCGTGAGGGGCCGGTTTGCCGCGAAAAACGCGGCTTCAAGTAGTTGCGACAGCGGGTTCAGCGAGCTCACGGGCAATTACCAGGGTGGCAAAGGGAAGATCCTGACGCACGCGGCAGAGGCCACGGCGTGCCAATTCCAGGATCGCGAGCAGGGTTGACAGCAGGATGACGATGCTGGGTTGCGGTCCGAGTGCCACGCGCCAGTCGAACTGCTCGTGCTCGGCGAGTAGCGCCTCAAGCCGGATCACCGCGCTCTCGACATCGAGCGGGCGCGTCACCACGCTGTGCATCACTGGCGACGGGATGTTGGTCACAACGCGCTCGACCGCCACCAGCAGGTCGAGCAGATCAATCGTCAGGGGAAGCGGTGGCGGCGCGGCGCTCGGCGGTGGCAGGTAGCCGCGGGCACAACGGAGCGCGCGACGCTCTGCCAACCGCGAGAACTGGAGCGCGATTTCCTTGATTTGCTGATACTCGAGGAGGCGGCGTACCAATTCGGCCCGGGGATCCTCCCACTCGTCGTCTTCGGTGCGACGTGGCAGGAGGAGTTGTGCCTTGAGCCGGATCAGCCGACCCGCCATCTCGAGGTAGTCCGCGGCCTGATTCAAGCCGAGCGAGTGGATGATCCGGAGGAACTGGTCGGCGATCCGCGCGACGGGAATATCGGCAATGTCGATCTGCTCCTCCCGCACCAGGTGCAGGAGCAGATCGAGTGGGCCGGTGAAGCCGTCGAGCGCCACGACGAAAGCGGTGCCCTGGCCCAACTCTCCGGACAGCGGATCGAGCGCGGTACTCATTACTGAAAGATGTCGGGGGCGACTGCCACCGCGTAGGGGTTGGCCAGCGCCAGCAGCTGTTCGACGCTCCAGTACGCCGGACTGAGCAGCAAGGTCAGGACATCCTTGAACAGCAGCATCAGCACCAGGAGGATCGCGAAGCCGAAGCGGTCGAGTGACCGATAACGCGCCCCCAGGGCGGGCGGCAGCAGATGGTAGAACAGCCGTGAGCCGTCGAGGGGGGGGATCGGAATCAGGTTGAATACTGCCAGGACGCTGTTGATCATCACGCCGAAAGTCAGCATCCGCTGGGCGGCATTGGCCGTCGAGGTACCGAGTCCTCCGGAGACGCTGTGGAGCATCCCCACCCCAATGAACAGGAGGGTGCAGAGCACTGCCAGGACCGCATTGGTGACCACGCCTGCGCCCGACGTCAGGATATCCCCTCGGCGGTAGTTGCGGAAATTCCGGGGATTGATGGGGACCGGCTTCGCGCCGCCGAAGGTAAAGGTCCCGTTCGAGCCGATCCAGAGCACGATCGGCAGGATCACCGTCAGGAACGGGTCGATGTGCGGCAGCGGATTCAGGGTCAGCCGCCCGAGGTTGTAGGCGGTGTCGTCCCCCTGATTGTGCGCCACCCACCCGTGTGCGAACTCGTGCGCCACCAGCGCAAAGAGCAGCATCGGGATCGCCAGGAGAAAGTCGCCGAACAGGGGATGCCCTTGGGTAGGAGAAGTGGTCCAACCTAGCCCGGGACAGCGACTTGGTCAAAGGCTTCGGGGGCCTCCCCCTTGTCCGGAAACGGGCGATTCGCTATGCTAGAGGGCTTGCGGGGAGCCCTGATGGGCCGCTCCGCCCGGGGATCCACGTAGCCGCCAGGGGAACACCGTGCCACGCATCAAGTCCGCCAAGAAGCGTATGCGCCAGACGAAGAGCCGTACCGCCCACAACAAGGCGGCGCGCAGCGAACTCCGCACGGCAATCAAGAAGGTCCGCTCAGCCGCAACACCGGCGGAAGCGAGTGAGGCCCTGCAGCAGGCCAGCTCCCTGATTGACCGGGCCGGGCGGAAGAACATCGTCCATCGCAACACGGCATCGCGGACCAAGTCCCGCCTGGCCAAACTGGTGAATACCCAGGCGCAGTAAGCGGCGCTTCGCCCCGAATCGAACCGCCCGCCGGAGCTATCGCTTCGGCGGGCAAATTGTTTTCGGGGATCCCAGATGGGCCGACGCGCGAGGACGACCGCAGCGGGTCCCGGTCGGCGATCACGATCGGCGGTTAGAGCGCCGTCAGCTCCGCCCCGCACTTCTCGCAGTACCACTCCAGCGGTCGGTTCATCGCGCCGCACTCGCCGCAGCGCAAAGTACGCCCCACGATGGGCACCGACGGCTCCGCTCGCGGCCCGGCGACGATGTCCTGCTCGAAGATCGAGTCCGCAGCTGTTTGAGCTGCTGGCGGGGCAGCGACCACGTCCCCGGGGCGCACGAACCGCGGCGGTGTCTCGGCCGGCATCCCCAACGGCGGGGTGTTCTGACGGAGCGGTGGCGCGACGGGACGGGCCGGCTCGACCGGGGCGTGGCCGCTTGGTCGGAAAGAGAGCGGGGCGAAACCGGAGGCCGCTGCCGTCAGCGGCGGGAGGGGGTCGATCTCCTCGAAGACCGCCAGCAGACGGTCGTGCTCCTCGGGCGCGAGCTCGTCAATCGCGATGGCGAATTCGGGATCGGCTTCAGAGCGTGCCATCGGCGCTTCCGTCACTTCTGGGGGCTCGGCGGCGTCAACGCTCTGCAGGAAGACGACGCCATCCCCGGCGGCGAGCTTCGGCCCGGTGCCGACCACCTGGTGCACCTCCTCCAGTCGCTCAATGCGTTCGGCCGCAGCCGACAGCGACACCTCGAAGGTCTCAAGATCACTGCCGTGACGCGTTCGCTCGGCGTGGTAACGGCCCTCGTCATATTCGCCCACCAAGTGCCGCAGCTCGGCCTCGGCCAGTGCTTCTCGTGCAGCCGTCGCGCGACCGATGAGCTCAGCGTGCTCTGCGCGATCCTCCTGCAGCTTGCTGGCGACCGCGTCGGCGTGAACCCGCAGCCGCTCGGTGAGACTCTCCATCCGGACTTGGTAGTCCCGGCGCACGCGTGCGCGCACCGGGTCTGACGCAGCGGCGCCGGTCGCGTCGAGGCGTGTCAGCCATCCGTGGATGGCGTCACGTTCGGCGAGGAGCTGTTCCACCGCAGCGAGATCGTTGGGAGTGTCGGTCATCGTTTCCAGGGCGCGTGGTTGGCAGCCGATCCCTTTCGGGGGCGCTTCCAATCTATCACGATGCCCGCTGGTACACTGGCCGTCCCGCGACCACCGTCCAACGGACGACTCCCGGCAGGGTTTCCCCACCCCAGGGCGTATTGCGCGACTTCGACCGGAAGCGAGCCGGGTCCACGGTCCAGGTGGCCGCCGGGTCGAACGCCACCAGATCCGCTACTCCGCCTCGTCGCAAGCTGCCGCCGTCGAGGTGCCACAGCCGTGCCGGTGCCGTGCTCATCCGCTCGATCAGCGTCGCGAGCGAGAGGAGGCCCGGCTGGACCAGTTCGCGGAGCGCGAGCGAGAGGGCGGTTTCGAGCCCGATGATCCCGTTCGGGGCATCGTCGAACTCCCGCTCCTTGGCATCGTAATGGTGCGGGGCGTGATCGGTGGCAATACAGTCGATCGTTCCATCGGCAAGCGCCGCACGGATCGCGTCACGGTCCTCGGCTTCGCGCAACGGCGGATTCATCTTGGCGTTGGTGTCGTATCCCTCGCAACGTTCGTGCGTCAGCGTGAAGTGGTGCGGTGCTGCCTCCGCCGTGACCGAGAGCCCCTTCGCCTTGGCGTGGCGGATCAGCTCCACCGAGCCGCGGGTACTCATATGACAGAGGTGGACGTGCCCTCCCGTCAGCTCGGCCAGGATGCAGTCGCGAGCGACGTGAATCTCCTCGGCGGCGG
This sequence comes from Gemmatimonadota bacterium, assembly GCA_031367105.1. Classification (GTDB taxonomy): domain Bacteria; phylum Gemmatimonadota; class Gemmatimonadetes; order Gemmatimonadales; family GWC2-71-9; genus Palsa-1233. The sequence goes on from JANLPG010000102.1 coordinate 4,342, forward strand.
ATGGAATGCCCTTCAGCCCCAGCCGGGTGCTGACGATCCCCTCGTGCATCGCCCCACCGTGCGCGAGTGGGGTATCCTCACAGTGGTCGGCCACCGGAATACTGAAAATCCTGGCATACTCGAGCGCGGTCCGCATCAACTGGCTCGACATCACCGGATGCCCATCGTCGCTGACCGCGACGGCGCCGGCCGCGACCATTTCACCGAACTCGGCGAGTTGTTCGCCGCGCTGGCCCAGGGAAATACAACCGATGGGATAGACGCGCGCCAAACCGGCCGAGACGCCGCGTGACTTCACGAAGCCGACCGCCGCCTGGTTGTCAATGACCGGGTCGGTGTTCGGCATCGCGCAAATCCCCGTGAAACCCCCGGCCACTGCGCTTGCGGCCCCGGTGGCAATCGTCTCGCGGTCCTCCTGCCCGGGCTCGCGCAAGTGCACGTGCACATCAATGAGTCCCGGGGCCACCACCCATCCCGTGGCATCGACGACCTCGGCTCCATCAGGGGCCGCGACATCCCGACCGATGTCGGCGATGCGACCGTCTTGCACCAGCAGGTGGGTCACCTCGTCGAGGTGCTGCGATGGGTCGATGACGCGGCCACCACGAAAGTAGATCGCACTCACGATGCGTCGCCTCCAGCGGATGCCCAGTCCGGCGCGCCGCCTGCCAACAGGTAGAGCACCGCCATCCGCACGGCCACGCCATTGGTGACCTGCGGCAGGATCACGGAGTGGGGACCATCCGCCACATCCGAATCGATCTCCACTCCGCGGTTCATCGGCCCGGGATGGAGGATGAGCAGGTCCTTTGATGCGCGCGCGAGCTTTTCCGTGGTGACGCCGAAGAGCCGATTGTATTCGCGCAAGGAGGGAATGAAGCCGGCCTGCATTCGCTCGAGCTGCAGCCGCAGGACGTTGAGTGCGTCGGCCCATTCGATGGCTTCTTCGACACGACGAAAGACGGTGACACCCAGTTCGGCGACGTGGCTCGGCATCAGTGTTGGCGGGCCGCAGACGGCCACCTCGGCGCCAAGTCTGGTCAGCCCCCAGATATTGCTGCGGGCGACCCGGGAGTGCAGTACGTCGCCAACAATGCAGACCTTGAGTCCCTCGATGCGTCCGAAGCGATCGCGCAGGGTGAGCAGGTCGAGCAGCGCCTGAGTAGGATGCTCGTGCTTGCCGTCGCCGGCGTTGATCACGTTGGAGCGGATGCGATCGCCGAGGAAGGAAGCGGCGCCAGAGGCGCCGTGGCGGATGACCACCATATCGATGCGCATCGCCTCGAGATTTCGTGCCGTGTCTACGAGCGTCTCTCCCTTGGACACCGAAGAGCCGGCGGCCTGCACGTTCACCGTGTCGGCGGAGAGCCGCTTCTCTGCGAACTCAAACGAGATCCGAGTGCGAGTCGACGCTTCGAAGAAGAGATTGACGATCGTCTTGCCGCGCAGGGCCGGCACCTTCTTGATCGGCCGTTCCGAGACTTCCTTGAAGGGCTCAGCCGTATCAAGAATTGCGACGATCTGCTCGCGGCTGAGGTGCTCAAGCCCGACCAGGTCCTTGCCGAGGATCGCCGTCACCCGGCGCTTCCACGCACCAGATCCACCGCGTCCTCACCATCGAGGTCTCGCACCAGCACTTTCACGTGATCATCGCTGGTGGTCGTCACCGAAAGCCCGGTGATGTCGGCGGCGATGGGCAGCTCGCGGCCGCCGCGGTCGACCAGCACCGCCAGCAGCACCCGCCGCGGCCGTCCGAAATCGGCGATCTCGTCGAGTGCCGCCCGCACCGTGCGGCCGGTAAAGAGCACATCGTCGACGATCACGACCGTGGCGCCATCGAGATCGGGAGGGAGCCTGGTCTGATGGACTATCGGGCGCTGCCCGATTGCCTGGAGGTCGTCGCGGTAGAGCGTGATGTCGAGCACCCCGCGGCGAAGCGGCTCGCCAAGCTGGGATTCGATCAGGGGGGCGAGCCGATCGGCAAGCTGAACCCCCCGGCGCTGGATTCCAACCAGCACGACGGAGCCACGGCCGGCTGCTCGCTCGACAATCTCCGAAGCCATCCGCGTGAGGACGCGACCCAGCGCCGCAGCATCGAGCAATCGAGAAGTCGTTGGCATCGGGACCAAATACTAATCGCTCAGCTTGAGGGTCGCACGGCCAGCGCGGCCAGCTGGCGTTCGTGGATCTGGCCGAGGAGGGCCTGGGCGACAATACTCCCGACCAGCGCCGTGAACATATCCCACTGTGTGTCCCAGACGTCGCCCTGGGTGCCGAGAAAATCGGTCGCACCGGTCCCCATCGCGACCGCCGTCCACCACTCGATGAACTCGTAGCCGGCAGAAATCGCCAGCGCCGTGCAGCAGACCAGCCAAAACAGCCATTTTCCGTCGGGCAGGGGAATCCTGCGCCGATAGATCTCGCGGGCCGCGATCGCGGGGACGAATCCCTGGGCGAAATGCCCGAGACGGTCGTAGGGATTCCGGGCCATTCCAAGGAGGTCTTGCACCCAGAATCCGGCCGGCACCCTGGCATAGGTCCAATGGCCGCCGATCATCAGGATCACCGCGTGAACCAGGATCAGGAGATAGAGCAGCGGGGTGAGGGGAAATCGCCTGGCGGTCAGGAGCAGCACCGGCACGATCAGGAAGATCGGAAAGACTTCGAGCAGCCAGGTGGTGGGATCGTAGGCGCCGATCCGGGAGAGCAGCAGCGCCAATCCGCCGACGGCCAGCAACGAGAGTGGCAGCCGCGAATGATCGCTCACTGTGCTCGCTCCAGGGCGGCGAGGTCACGCGCGCGCGCAGGCGTCACGTAGAGGTGCAACCCAACGGGCACCAGGCCTGCAGCCCGATGCAGGGCACGGTAGGTCGCGGCACGCCGCCGCTGGAAGCCCACCCGGTCACCGGCAATCTGATCTTCGACGGCGAATGTCGGAAGGTAGGCGACGCCCCCCACGAACGGGGCGATTGCCGCCAGCGCACGTCGCAGCGCCGGTGTGGGGAGGTAATGCAGCACGTCGGCACAGACGACCAGGTCGAACGGTCCATCGAGCCCCAACTGCAGCAGCGACTCGAGGTTCCCTTCCCGCAGGTTGCGCCGTACGCCCCAGTGCCGCACGGCGTACGCGCTCGGCTCGACGCCGGCATACCGCGAGAGCGGCCGAAGCCGATGCAGCACTGGTTGCCAGCGCCCTTCCCCGGCGCCGACATCGAGCACCGACCGCAGGGGCCGCTCCAGCAACTGCTCCGTTGCCCCGACGACGAAGCCGATCTCCCGGAGGAGCTGCTGCCGCGACCCCACGCGATGTCGGGGGTCGCGGTACCACTTGTCGAAGTAGGCCTGGTCGTAGCGCTTGCTCATCGACGCTGCAACCCACCGCCGCCGTCTCCTGCATCCGGATCGCCCGCCTCCGCATCGGGATCGTCGTGATCCTCGAAGAAGGAGGCGTCAACATCGGCACCCGGCCCACGTTCCACCCGCAGCAGCGTCCTCGCAATCCGGTCACGCAGTTTCACCACCACGAGGTAGTCACCGCTCGACACCAGCGTCCCAGCACCACCACCGAAGTTGCCACCCCCGCCGCCACGCTGGTTGGGAATCACGGTCAGTCCCGAGACGATTCGCACGAGCGCAGTATCGGCTCCGGCTTCGGCGCCAGACCCTCGACCGCCCCCGCCACCACCCAGTGGGCTCTCACCGGGGCGTTCCACCCATCCCTGCTGCTGACCGCCAGCGCCGGCACCACCCGGGCCACCGCCCCCACCGAAGCGGCCCGGCGGAGGAGTCCCGGTCGGCGGCCGGAGGAAGCGCCGCACTCGCGTCAGGGCAGCAGTGTCGGTCCCCGCCTTGGCGAGCGAGTCGATCACGGCATCGAACCGCTTCGCCGTCTTGATGCTGTCGCGCAGTGCCGCCGGCCCGAGGGGTCCGCGGGTGGCAGGCCGCGCGCGGAAGTTCCAATTCACGCGCTGCAGCCCATTACTCCCCGGGCCGGTGAGGGACTGCACCGTATCGCCCGCGGCATTCAGAATGGTGATCGTCGCACGACCGGTATCGGCGGCAGCTCCGGTCACCCGATACACGATGTCGGCGCCGTACGCAGGTGAGGCAGCGCGGAAGGTGGACTGCCCCGCATCCTCACCGTTGATACGCCGCTCGCCATACTGCACGGCGGTGCGGGGCTTGAAGACGAGCAGTGGCGCCGCACGCGCAAGCGAATCGGCCAGCTGGGCCAGTGGAGCCACATCCACCACCCAGATCGCGCGCCCGTGCGTACCGGCGATCAACTCCCGGTCGCGCGGCTGGATCTTCAGGTCGTGGACCGGCACGGTCGGGAGTCCGGTCATAAACTTCTGCCACGAGGCGCCCTGATCGATCGAGAGGTAAGCCCCGACGTCGGTGCCGACATAGAGCACCTTGGGCGAGGCAGGATCCTCGCGCACCACGTGGAGGAAGTCGACGCCGCCGGTGGGGAGGTTGTTGACGATCGAGCGAAAGGTCTTGCCATAGTCAGCGGTGGCATAGAGGTATGGCCTGTAGTCGCCGACGCGGTGATTGTCGAACGCGACGTAGAAGCTGTTCGTGTCGGCGTAGGAAGGCTCGATGCGCACGACGTAGCTCCCGGCCGGAACAGCCGGGAACCGTCCGCTGAGATCCTCCCAGGCGCCGCCATCGTTCCGCGTCAACCACACTTTCCCGTCGTCCGTTCCGGCGTACAGCAGTCCAGGCCTGGCGTACGACTCCGCCAGAGTAGTGATGGTCCCAAAGGTCTCGGCACCGGTCGCGTCTGTTGTGATACCGCCCGTCGTGCGTGTCGAGACACGGATCTTCATCGTGTCGCGGAGCGTGAGGTCGGGCGATATCGGGAAGAGGTCCTCTCCCCGCTTCACCGACTTGACTACACGGTTGGCACCGGCGTAAAACACCGTGGGATTGTGTGGTGAGAGAAGGAACGGTGTGTTCCAGTTCCATCGCAGGTCGAGCAGGGTCGAGTCCGCAGTGATCATCGCGCGAAGCTCGGTGATGCGTTTTTTCACGGGAGCGGTGGTCGCTCTGAGCGAATCCTGCTCCAGGACGGCGACGGTATCTTCCCACGCCCCAGCACGGGTGCGCCAATTCGGCTTGTTGATCCGGAAGTTCTGGCCGGTCGAAATGTCGACGCGCCCCATCGAGCCGCCTTGTGACTCGGAGTAGATGATGTTGGGATCGGTCGGGTCTTGTGCGGTGTAGAATCCGTCACCGCCCCCGACGTTGTGCCACATCGCGTTGGTGATCATACCGTTGCGGCGACGGCTGGGCCCGCACCACGACCCGTTGTCCTGCAGCCCGCCACAGATGTTGTAAGGCGTCGCGTAGTCGAAGGACACCTCATAGAACTGGCCGATCGCGAAGGAATTCAGGAACTGCCAGTTGCCCCCCTTGTCCCAGCTTTGGCCCACCCCGCCATCATTGCCGACCACCAGATGATTGGCGTCATTCGGGTCGAGCCACATCGCGTGGTGGTCGACGTGGATCCCGATCGTCGTCTGCCGGACCGTCTTGCCGCCGTCGGTGCTGAAGTTGAGCGGGGTGGATGACCAGTAGACGCGATTGGGGTCTTTCACATCCACCCGGACCTGCGAATAGTAGAACGGACGGACGTCATTGGAATTCATCTTGGTCCACGTCGCACCGCCGTCCGTCGAACGGTAGAGCCCGCTCTGCAGCGTCGCCGGCGTGCCGACCCCCTTCTTTCCTTTCGCGTTCGCGACTGAGTCGGCTTCTACCAGCGCGTACACGGTCCGTGCGTCGCTGGGCGCAATGGCGAGACCGATCCGACCCTTGGTTGTTTCCGGGAAGCCGCCGCCCTTCACCTCGCTCCAGTTTTCACCACCATCCGTACTCTTCCAGAGCCCGCTACCGGGACCGCCGCTGCTCAGGAAATACGGTCCGCGAAGCCGTTCCCAGCTGGAGGCGAAGAGAATGTCCGGATTGGTCGGGTCGATCGCAAGATCGACGAAGCCGGCCTTGTCGCTGATGAATTTCACCTGGCGCCAGTGCTTGCCACCATCGGTGGTCTTGTAGATCCCCCGGTCGGGATTGCTGTTCCACGGCGCACCGAGGGCGGCAACCCACACTACCTCGGGATTGTGTGGATGCACCACGATCCTGCCGATCGCTTGCGTCTTCTCCAGCCCCATCAGCGTCCAGGTGAGGCCACCGTCGGTGGACTTGTAGATCCCCTGCCCGGGCGAAATCGAGTTCCGCGAGTCTTCCTCGCCGGTGCCGGCCCAGATCTGGTTGGTATCGCTGGGGGCGATGGCAAGGTCACCCATGGAGACAACCCGTTCCTGCTCGAATACCGGCCGAAAGCTCACGCCTCCATTGATGGTTTTCCAGATCCCACCGGCGGCGCTGGCCACGAAAAAGGTGTGAGAGGGGAACGCAATCCCCTCGATATCGGTTACCCGGCCCTGCATATTGGCCGGACCGACAGTGCGCCACCGGAAGGCGGCAAGCGTGGCGGAATCGAGCGCGGCACGGGCCTGCGCGGCGCTCGATGCCGCGGCGCCTGCAAGCAGGAGCGTGACCGCCGTGCTGACGCGGAAACGTCGCATGAAACGCACTCGGAGTTGGAGGGAGTGTTGGAGTCCGACCCCACCGGTACGCAGCAGGGAGGGATCGGGTTGGGGCCGGCTGAATCTAGCCCGATGCACCGTGCCGGTCGGCGGATGGGCTGCCTGGCGGGTCGGGCGTCATCCGGAGACTCCGGCCACCCGCTCCGACGACCGGCGGGCGTCGCGCGCCAGTTCTGGGCGACGGCTCGGTTGCCGTCGAACTCGGAGGGCCAGCAGCGCCACCAGCACCATTCCGAGTCCCGTGGGAACCGAGACGTCGCGCTTGACCGACCAGAGGTAATGCAAGACGGCGAGTGTGGCCGCAA
>JANLPG010000144.1:0-2494 GCA_031367105.1 Gemmatimonadota bacterium
GGTGTGCTGGGCGGCCCAGCGCGTATACGCAAACCACCCCACGATCACCGCCGCCGCCGCCGTACCATTCACCAACAGCGGACGCCACTGGCGGCGCACCAACAGCGCCCAGGCGACCGCGGGGACCAGTGCGATCCCGGCACTCCGCGTCAGGAACGCGGCCAACGCCGCGGCGATTGCGAGCGTGGGGTACCAGCGCCGACTTCGCTCACTGCCGATCAACGACAACCAGAGCGCGAGGGAACACCAGGCGAGGAACGGAATCTCGGAACGCAGCTGGCCCGCCAGCGCGAAAATCGCCGGGTTGAACAGCAGCACCGCTGCGGCGGCGACACCCAGCCAGGCAGAGGCAAGTCGGCGAACCGAATCGGCGAGGAGGAACGCCGTCAAAGCGATCAGCAGGAGATTGGCGGCGAGGGCGCCGTCGAGACTCCCCCCCACGAGCAGTCGCACCAGTAGCAACCACAGCGGCATCCCGGGAGGATACTGCGCGTGGGGTGGCGACCCCACGAGGTATTCATCGCGAAAGTGCCCGGCGGCGAGGGAGTGGGACAACGTCAGGTAGATCGAGTCGTCACCATAGACGGTGAGCGACGCGCCGCGACTGGCCCAGCCGAGGGCGACTCCCAGAATGGTCACGAGCAAGAGCGCACCGAGGGCGCCGCTCGTCCATTCCTGACCTGGCACCGATTCCAGTTCGGGGTCGCCTTGCGGCATCGCGCCGTTCACTCCTGATCCGGGGGCAGAGAGTTTGCGAAAGCCGTCTAATCGGCAAGAATGACGCCGCGTCTTTCCGTAGTCACTAGCTTTGCCGGATGGCTGAACCGACCCCGACTCCCCGTGCTGCCCCCCGCGGCCAGCGTCGCGTACAGCGGCACCTGTTGATCGCGCTCGGATCGCTCGGCACCACTGCCGTCCTCGCCCTGCTCTTCCACGGCGGAGTCCGCGAGCGGATTTCGCTCGCCACCGCCTACGTCGCGTTCGGACTCCTCGGGGTCACGCTCTCGCTCGGCCCCCTCAACGTCCTGCGGGAGCGCCCCAACCCGGTGAGCTTCGACCGGCGGCGGGACTTCGGGATCTGGTCGGCACTGTTCGGGCTTGCGCACACCGCCATCGGCCTGACGGTGCACCTGAGAGGTCGGATGTGGCTTTACTTCCTCCCCGCACCGGAATCTCCGAGCGTCCTCGGCCTGCGCACCGATCCCTTCGGCGCGGCCAACTATGCCGGCCTCGTTGCCGCGCTGTTGTTGTTGCTGCTGGCGGCCATCTCCAACGATCTCTCGTTGCGACGGCTCGGCACCGAGCGGTGGCGAGCGATTCAACGCTGGGCCTATCTGCTCGCGGCTCTGACCATCGCTCACGGAGCGCTCTACCAGCTGATCGAGAAACAGCGGTTGCCGTTGGTCGGCCTGTTCGTCGCTCTAGCCGCGACCGTCACGGCCCTCCAGCTGGCCGGCCGCCGTTCGCGCCGCACCCCGCGCGCTCCGAATTGATTTCCGGCAGCTCAGCCCTGGGTTTGAGCCGCAGCCAGCGCCAGCAGGCGTTCCCGGGCGGCGGCCACATCCACGATTTCGTCGTCGCGAAACGGTGCTTCCCCCTCACCGGAAATGGCGGCGTAGGTTCTCGCACAGAGCTCGCGCAGTCCGGGGTATGCGCGTTCCCAGCGCACCGCCCTCCCGGCGAGCTGCCAGGCGGAGGCGCTGGCGGTGCCCAGTCCCACGGTCACCGGCCGCATCACTTTGTAACTGGTCGAGGCGGTGTCGGGCTCGAACAACGAGAAACCCTGAAAGAGGTCGGCGGTGGCGCTGCCGTGTTCGCCGAGGACCCGGCAGGTCGCGAAGGTCGGCCGGGCACTCATCGAAATCAGCCCGGCGATGGTGCAGCCAGCCGAGGTTGTCGCGCTGAAGCGCCACTCCCCGGCGGCCGCCCGTTCGAGATGCCAGGGGAGCTCGCCGACCGTGGTTTGCAAGAGCGCGCGTGCCAACGCGAAGGCGTGAGGCGCGATCTCGGCGGCGACCACGTCACGATCCAGGGCGGCGGTGCGATCGGCTCCGGCCGAACAGGTGGCGAATTCGATGTGCCGCAGTGGTCCGATGGCGTCGCGTCGCGCCACGATGCGGCGCACCCCATCCTGAAAGACGAACTGATGGACCGGCACCAACAGCCGCTCCGCCGCACGTGCCTCGGCGGTAAGTGTTTCGGCCTCGGCGAGCGTTGCGGACACTGGCTTCTCCACGATCACGTGGCAGCCGGCCGCGATCGCCTGGCGGCTGAGCGCCACGTGCGACTCGAGCGGAGTGCAGATGTGGACGACATCCACCGCTGACGCGAGTGCGCCGGTCAGTGTCGTGAAAATCGGCACGTCGCTACCGGCAATCCCACGTGCGGCCTCCGCGACCGGGTCGACCACCGCGACGAGTTGGGCGCCGGCGCGGCGCGCAGTATCGGCGTGCCAGCGGCCCATCAGCCCTGCGCCGACGATGGCGACGCGCGG
>JANLPG010000133.1:0-2597 GCA_031367105.1 Gemmatimonadota bacterium
GAGCTTCACCTGGCGGCACAGCACGGGCCGATGGCCCCGATCACGCTCAAGGCTCCCGTTCAGGGGATGCTCTTCCGCTAGCGCGCCTCCAGCGCGCGCCTCACGATCGCCTGCGCCTCCTCCTGAATGAGGCGCAGATGAGCGGGTCCCGCGAAGCTCTCCGCGTAAAGCTTATAGACGTCCTCGGTGCCTGACGGCCGCGCCGCGAACCAGCCATTTGCCGTCGTGACCTTGAGCCCGCCGATGGGAGCATCGTTCCAGGGTGCCCGGGTCATTCTCGCCGTAATCGGGTCGCCGGCCAGCGTCGCGGTGCGCACATCGGCAGCCGAGAGCTTGCCCAACGCCATTTTCTCCTCGGGCGTCGCGGCTGCATCGAGGCGGGCATACGAGGACTCTCCGAGGCGGTCGGTGATGGCCTGATAGAGCTCCCCCGGATCGCGGCCAGTCGCCGCAGTCATCTCCGCGGCGAGCAGCCCGAGAATGATGCCATCCTTGTCCGTGGTCCAGACCGCACCGTCACGCCGCACGAACGATGCACCGGCGCTCTCTTCGCCGCCGAATGCGAGCGTCCCATCGCAGAGTCCGGCAACGAACCACTTGAAGCCAACCGGTACTTCCAGCAGCGGCCGGCCCAGGTCGGCCGCCACACGATCGATGATCCCGCTGCTGACCACCGTCTTCCCGACCCCCGCCGATCGTGACCATTCGGGACGATGCGTGAAGAGGTACTGCACGGCCGCGGCGAGATAGGCGTTCGGTTTCAAGAGCCCCGCGGAATGGGTGACGATGCCGTGCCGATCGTGATCGGGGTCGGAAGCCCAGGCGACGTCGAAGCGATCCTGCATCGTGATGAGTCGTTGCATCGCGAAGGGCGACGAGCAATCCATCCGGATCTTGCCATCCCAGTCCAGCGTCATAAAGCGGAAGGTCGGATCCACCTCCGTGCTGACAACCTCGAGCGGGATGCGATACTGTTCGGCGATCTCGCCCCAGTAGGCCACACCGGCGCCACCGAGTGGATCGACGCCCATCCGCACGTCCGCCGCGCGAATGACGTCGAAGTCAATGACCGATTGCAGATCGGTGATGTAGGCCGTCCGGTAGTCGTAACGGGATGTTGTGTCGGCGACCACCGCGCGGCTCCACGGTATCCGGTGCACGCCCTGCAATCCGTCGGCGAGCAACGCATTGGCCCGATCCTGCACCCGGCCGGTGATGGCGACGTCCGCTGGACCACCCGACGGCAGGTTGTACTTGAAGCCGCCGTCCTCGGGAGGGTTGTGGGAGGGGGTAATGACGATCCCATCGGCGAGGGCACGCGTGCGGCCGGTGTTGTATTGCAGAATGGCGTGCGACACTACCGGGGTCGGGACATAACCGCTCCGTGCGTCCACTCGCACTTCGACGCCATTGGCCGCGAGCACTTCGAGCGCCGACGCCGCCGCCGATTCCGAGAGAGCGTGGGTGTCGATGCCGAGAAAAAGCGGGCCAGTGATCCCCGCGCTGCGCCGATACTCACAGATCGCCTGCGTGATGGCGAGGATGTGGGATTCATTGAAGGAAGTGAGCAGCGAGCTGCCACGATGACCGGAGGTTCCGAACGCGACGCGCTGTGCGCACAGCCCGTGGTCCGGCGTCCGCGCGTAATACGCCGTCATCAGTCGGGGAACATCGACCAGCACTTCGGCGGATGCCGGGAGGCCCGCATCAGGATGCAGCTGCGGGGTGGTCATCGGATCATCCGATCTTGTCGGGATCCTCGGGCACCTTCACGTTCGCGGGCCGGGAAGTCGGCGGCCCGACGCGCTTCAGTGTCACGGCCTTCTGGAGGTCTCCGCCGGAGAGCGTGAGCGTCCTCTCTCTGGCACGAAACTTCAGCTTGTAGGTCTCCCATTCGCCACCCAGCGCGATGGAAATCCTGTCGCCCTTCACGCGCCAGCGCACGGTTTCCTTCCCCCAGCTCGCCGACGAATCCGCCCGAATGACCACCTCGCGGGGTCCGTTCTTGACGTCAGCCGATGCGTCGACCCGCCAGGTTCCGGTCAGGTCCGGTCCGGGCTTCTGGGCGCGCGCGACGGAGGGGATGCCAACGGCGAACAGGATCAGAGCGACGGCAGCAGCGCGCACGAAACAACTCCAGGACGATGGGATGGTCGACGAGGTCCGGAAGATAGCGCGACGCACAGCGACCGTCAGGTCAGACGGTGCGACGCTTCCAGCGGCCCCGGTGGAACACCAGCGCCGCTGCCCCCGCCAGCACCGAGAAGGCGATTGCCACCGCCCAGAAGGCACCGTCCGGACCTAGCGAGAGCCGGTGCGAAAGCAGCCAGGCGAGCGGAATCTCGAGGCACCAGAACACCGCGAAGTTGAGCCAGGTCGGCGTCCAGATATCGCCGGCGCCATTCAACGCCTGCGTCAGCACCATCCCGAAGGCATAGAGGGGGAAGCCGATCGCAATGATCCGCAGCCCCCGTGCCGCGATGGCGGTGACGGCCGGATCGCGTCCAAAGACCGAGACCAGCAGCGGCGCCGCTGCCACGAAGCAGGCCCCCAGCACGCCGAGGAAGATCAGATTGTACCGACACGCAGTCCACGTG
>JANLPG010000148.1:0-3237 GCA_031367105.1 Gemmatimonadota bacterium
CCCTGCACGTAACTCGGCTGCCAGCGCCACGGCCAGTTGCGGTTGGGATCGTAGCCACCAACGCCATCCTCATTGACGAGTCCATCGCCATCGTTGTCGATCCCTTCACTGCCGAGCAGGTCCCATTGTCCCTTCTGTCCCGGGAGCGCCGGGATCATGATCCGCGGATCTTCCGGACTCTCGATGAAGCGTCCATTGGGATTGCGACGACGCATCTGGGTGATGTTGCCATCGTGATCGAGGTCGTCGTAACTGTCCTCATCCACCAGGCCGTCCCCATCGGTATCACGGGGCACCTTCCCCGTTCGTGGTGACGAGGCGTTGTTCGGCTGCTTGAGGTAGTCCTCGCGACCATCGGGATTGATGGTCGGCACGAGGTACATCGTCCGGGTAGCCAGCAAGGAATCGATCCAGGGATTCTGCCCCTGCATCTCGCAGAGATACCAGGCCGTGTAGAGGGCGAACTCCGTGCCCTGGATCTCATTCGAGTGGATGTTGCCGTCGACGTACATCGCCGGCTTCCGGTCAGGATCGCCCTTGGTGAAGTCGGTCACCGTGATCACCCAGATATCGCGACCTTCGTGGCTCTTGCCGATGGAGGAGAGGCGGCAGGTGTTGGGATGTGCCGCCTGCAAGCGGCGTCCGATCTCACCGATCGCGGCGTGATCGTAGAAACGATCCCACATCACCTGGACCTTGGGAGCCTTGGGTGATCCAGCGGCGGCCAGATTGCCGAGGGCGGTGGGGGCTTGCTGGGCTCCCGCCGCGGCGGCACCGGTCAGCAGGGCGATGCCAGCGAGGACGACGTGATGAATGCGCATCGGCGGCCTCACCGGAGGGTGATGGTGTGCGACACGGTTCCCGTCACCGGAGAACCAGCGGAAAGCGAAACCGTTGTGCCCTGCGCGGCGGCAACCGTCCACGCGAGGCGGGTCGAACGCCCGCCACCGGCAATGGGTGCGATCAGCTGGACTTTCTGGCCGCTGAGGATCGTGCCACCCTTGGCATCAAGGTCGACCCTTACGCTTCGCGGATTCCGCAGACGCGCACCGATGGCGGTCGTCGTCGGCAGGACTCCGTCGTTGACCACGTCGGTCGAGATCCGCCAGACACCATCGCCGAGGACTTCGACTTTGACATCGCGGAGTGCGATACGTGGCAGCATACCTGCCAGCTCGACGATGAAGCGCCCCTGCCGAGCCAGCGTCGAGTCGTACTGCTCTCCTCCCGGCGGGTTGAGCAGCGCACCCGGCTTGAACCCTCCGACTTCGGTGAGGCGTGACTCCCCCGCCACCGTCACCTTGCTCCAGTCAACGAAGGCGTCAACGTGGTTGGCGCGGAACCAGTGCAATGCGTTGCGATCCTCACTCAGCGGGTCGGTTGCGGTCGGACTTGCCGACTTGCCGCGCGCGCTGGAGTCGCGAGTGGCGTCGGGAACCCACCAGCCGCGCGATCCGAATGCCCAGCGCCCGAAGTCGTAGTAGAGAAACGCGAGGAGGTCGCCCGCGCTCGCGGCACTAGCCGGGCCCTTGGTCAAACCGGTGGTCTTCTGGAAGCGCCGGGCGGCATCGGCGAAGCTCGCCTCGTCGGCCTTGAGGATCGAGTTGAGCTGACCGCCGGCACTGGTTCCCTCGGGGGAACGCACTCCCTGCGGATCAGCGATCCCCATCGAGGGCCGGTTGATCCAGGGTGTCAGCAGATTGTCCTGGGGTCCCAGGACGTATACGGCAGCGATTTCGGGGTGGGCGATCAGGAAGTCGGCAAGGCCACGCGTTTCACTTGCCGAGAATGAGAACTGTCCGGCGTTGGCCCCGTGATGCGGGTAATTGTAGGCGAAGTTCCGGTTGATGTCGGTGCCGCCGGCGGCATCCTCGTTGAAGCGGCCGTCGTCGTCGTCGTCTCTCCCCTCCACGCCGACGAGGCGATAGCGACCGACTTCGCCCTTGGCGGGGTCCGCTCGGCGCAGCAATCCGGCTTCGGCCGAATCGGCGATCCACTCGCCGTTGGCATCTTCCACCCGCATCAGCGTGAGGACGCCGTTACCGTCGAGGTCATCGGGGCCGTCCTCGTCGAGCTGCTGGTCGTGATCGTCATCGACAGCGGTGCCGTTCCCAACCCGCTCCCACTTCACCGGACCCAGAAGTCCTTCGGCCGCATCGGGATTGAGCCGGGGAATGAACCAGATGGTCGTGCTGTTCAGCAACCGACTGGTCGCGCTGTCGCTGCTCCCGGATTGCAACAGCCGCTCTGCGGTGGCCAGGGCGATCCCGGAACCGACCAGATGTGGCCCGTAGGCGTTCGCCACCACCAGGAGTGCCGGCCGGGTCGCGGCATCACCACCAGCTCCCACCCGCAACGCCTGGATGGATCGTCCACCCGGGGAGGTTGCCACGGTCACGAGCAACGCTTGCGACGGGTGCGTCTGCGCCAGGGAGGTGAGCATCGCACTCAAGCTGCGGTGGTCGCGCCACTGCGCGGTTGCTGGCGGGACCACAAGGGCGAGGAGTGTCAGCACCCGAAATGGGGACAACCCTCGGTGGAGCGCGAAGCACGCGCGCATCTTGACCTCGACGACCATCGGAGTGGAGTGTGCGGTTCGGCGGAGCAGCCCCGAGATGATAACGGGCCGCGGCTGCTATGTCATCCAGCGCACGTGCGCGCCCGCGGGTCCGCGCGCGAGCGCAGCCTCTCACGCCGGCGGCGAGCAGTCAGTTCGGAACGACTTGCAGGGTCGTGCTGGTCCGACCACTTCGCACGAACAGGCGAGCGGTGATTTTCTGTGTCGCCGGATCAAAGTAGTACCGGTCGCCTGGCGAGGCATCGACCTCCGCCAGGCTTGCGGCGGCGGGGAGTGGCGCAGTGGCGGAGAAGTCGCGCAGCACCTTGAAACTCGCCGTCGGGTATGGGAAGCTCACCCGAATCCACTCGTTGGCATCCGCCCGCTGCAACGTGATGCGGGGCTTCGGCGGCGCCGCAACGCCCCACGCAATGTCGTAGGTGCGGCCAGGGAGAATCGACATCGACGCGTTCCTGGGGTTGCCGGGGATTCCGACCAGTGCAACCTGCGGCCCGTCCGAACGCACGAGCGTGAGCGGGGCGATATTCTCGGTGCCGTCGCTCTGCACCGACAAGCCGTCGTACTTCTCGGTGCAAATGTAGCTGTTCCACGCGCTGCGGAAGGAGCAGCCCGACGTCACGAGGAAGGGGGTATTTGCCACGACGGTCTGGCCGGTTGCG
>JANLPG010000151.1:0-2289 GCA_031367105.1 Gemmatimonadota bacterium
CCCCAAACGTCCGGTGCCCACCAGACTCGACCGACAGCAAGCACGCCAGCTCGTGTCGGACGGCATCCTGCGCATCGTCGGCTTCGGCGCCGCGGCCGAGAAGCTCGTTCTGGTCTCGATCGGTGCGTACCAACTGAATGAGGTCTTGCGGGCATCGAGCCGGCTGACGAAACACAACATCGCTCATGCGGTCGTTGTTGCCCTCGAGCCGGGACGCCTGCGGTCGCCGCGCGACGAGATGGAGGCCCGCGTCACGCTGGCGGACGACGCACTCGGCGCGCTCTTCCCTGTGCACAGCCAAGCACGCGTCGTCGTATCGCATACCCGGCCCGAGCTGCTGGCCGGGGTGCTGCGGCGCATCGATACGGGACGTGAATCGACCGCCTACCTCGGCTTCAACAACCGTGGAGGAACGCTGGACACCTTCGGCATGTTGTTCGCGAACCGCTGCACCTGGGCACATGTGCTCGGGACTGTGGCCCAGGTGCTGGGCGCCGACGCGGCAGTCTGGCTCAGCGAGCGTGAACTCGCTGCCGTGCAAGGACGGGGCGACCCGCAGGCGTTGCGTTGAAACCCGAACGCCCACTCACCACTTGAAAGCACTCTCATGAACCTCGCCTTCCTTGGTGCCGCTGGCACCGTCACCGGATCGAAGACCCTCGTCACGCACGAAGGAAAGCAGTTGCTCGTCGACTGCGGTCTGTTCCAGGGCTACAAGAACCTGAGAACGATGAACTGGGAGCCCTTCCCCTTCGATCCTGCAACGCTCGACACGGTGGTGCTGACGCATGCCCATCTCGACCACTCGGGGGCCTTGCCACTGCTGGTCAAGCGAGGCTTTCGGGGTCCGATCTTCGCCACGCCGTCGACCATCGACATATGCCGGATCCTGCTGCCGGACAGCGGACGGTTGCAGGAAGAAGACGCCGAATACGCCAATCGCCACAAGCTCTCCAAGCACGCACCGGCGCTGCCCCTGTACACCGAGGACGACGCCGAACGTGCGCTGCGCCGACTGGAACCGCTGCCGTTCGAGCAGCCGACCGACGTCGCCGGTGCCTTGCACCTGCGTCTGCGCCCGGCCGGGCACATCCTCGGTGCCAGTTCGGTCGAGCTGACCGCGGGCGACACGACCGTGCTGTTCTCAGGTGACCTGGGTCGCCCGGACGATCTCATCATGCGCGCACCGACACCGATCGCGCGCGCCGACCATGTGGTCATCGAGTCGACCTACGGCGACCGTTTGCACGACACGCAGGATGCGGAGGCGGCGCTGGGCGAGGTGATCAAGCGCACGGCTGCCCGCGGCGGCATCGTGGTGGTTCCGGCCTTTGCCGTGGGGCGCGCTCAGGCGCTGCTGTACGCGATCTACCGGCTCAAGGCCCGTGCGGCGATCCCCGACCTGCCCGTGTTCCTGAACAGTCCGATGGCGATCGACATGACCGAGATCTACCACCGGCACCGCGCCGAGCACCGCCTGTCGGAGGAGGAATGCAGTGGTATGTGCCAGGTCGCGAAGATGACGCGCAGCGTCGAAGAATCGCGCGGGCTGAATTCGCTGCGCTACCCGGCGGTCATCGTGTCGGCCAGTGGCATGGCCACCGGCGGCCGGGTGCTGCACCATCTCAAGGCCTTGGGTCCGGATCGGCGCAACACGATCGTGTTTGCGGGCTACCAAGCGGGCGGCACGCGCGGCGCGCGGTTGCTGTCCGGCGAGCGCAACATCCGCATCCACGGTGAGGATGTCACCATCAATGCTGAGGTGGTGTCGCTGCCCGGCATGTCGGCACATGCTGACGCGGGGCAGCTCGTGCAATGGCTGGCGACCGCGCCCAAGCCGCCGCGCGGCGTCTACCTCAACCATGGCGAGGCGGGCCCGGCCGATGCACTGCGACAACGCATCGAGCGCGAACTCGGCTGGTCCGCGACCGTGCCCCGGCTCGGCCAGAGCGTGGAGATCGCGTGATGAGCGCTCCGCACGGCCGCCCGAAGGAGCGATCGCTCCCTCCCGGAGGGACGGCGCGCAGCGCCAAGGGTGCCCCCATACACGCAACGGGCCTGCGCCTGCGACTGCTGGGCATCGACACGCTGCAGGAGCATGTGATCTACATGCGTCGCGACTGCCACGTCTGCCGTGCCGAGGGCTTCAAAGCCCAGACGCGACTGGAGGTGAGCCTGCGCGAACAACGCATCATCGCGACGCTCAACGTGGTCGATACCGACCTGCTGGCACCGGGCGAGGCCGGCCTGTCGACCCGCGCTTGGCAGGCTTTGGGGGCCGCCCAGGGC
>JANLPG010000183.1:0-10517 GCA_031367105.1 Gemmatimonadota bacterium
GGCCAGGAGTCCCGGCAGCGGCAAGGCAGTGCCACCAACCAGGCCGGCAAAGAGACCCGTGAAGCGGCGGCGGTCGATCAGCATCGTTCGCTCTCGTCGGTGGGAAGATTCGAAAGATACGGTGGGATCTGGGGGCGTGGAGCGCGAACACCCCGCCGCGGAGAATCCCCCGCGACGGGGTGCTCGAAGGACGGGAATGACGTGGGCGGGACTATTCGCGCTTCACCGTGACCGTCGCGTTGGCGCCAGCGGAGACCAGCAGGGTGTAGTTGTCGGTGCCAACGGCGACGAAAGTGGTGCCCGACACCGGGATACCGGTACCGCTGCTCGTCACGGTGTAGAATCCGAGTGGCAGGTCAACGAAGCTCGACATAGTGCCGCCCGGGACCGAGCTGATGGTGACGGCGCCGCCGCCGGAGCGCGTCAGGACCAGCCCGACCGCCGCGGCGTTGTCGTTCTGAACCCGGACTTCAGCGGAATTGGGCACGCTGCTGCAGCTCATCAGGAACGCGGCGCCCAGAAGCGAAGTGAGTCGTAGACCAGCGGTACGCATGGAGACCTCGGATTCGAGTAATGGGTTCAGGGAATACCCAAATGATACGTCTCTCCCCGGTCCTGCGCAGGGAGGGACGTCTCAGGGCGCCTCCCCGCCACAGGGGGAGGGCCCGCCCGGCACCCGCCGCCCAGGTCGGACCGGACGCCCGGGGTTGCCCCACCCCGGCGGCGCCATAATGTTGCAGCGCGGCCGCGTCGCGACCCATCCGCCGCTGCCATCGCCCCTCACGACCAAGGATTGCCATGCCCGCAGTCACCGCTTGCCGGCGCCTCGCCCTGCTCACGATTGCCCTCGTAGCGGGCACGAGCCACAGCGCCGAGGCCCAGCGACCCACCGTGACCGCCGCCGACTACGCTCGCGCCGAGAAATTCCTGGCCCAGGCGGTGGCACCGCTCGTCAGTGGGACCGCGGTGCGAGGGAGCTGGCTCCCCGGCGACCGCTTCTGGTACCGCAATGTCACCCCCACCGGGTCGGAGTTCATCCTGGTCGACCCCGCGAAGAAATCGCGTGGACCAGCCTTCGCGCACGCGAAGGTGGCCCTGGCGCTCTCCGAGGCGGCGGGAGGGAGCTACGATGCGGCCCACCTGCCGTTCACCACGATCGCGATGGCAGCAGACGGGAAGAGTTTTGCAGTGACGGTTACCGGACGTCGCTTCTCCTGTGACGTTCAGGGGATCAGTTGCGTCGCCGTTGCCGGGCTCGTTCCGACACCGGCACCGGACCGTGGTGGGAACGGTCCTCGCGCTACCGCCGCGCTGGCAGTAACGTCGCCGGATGGGAAGCGCTCCGCCTTCATCCGCGACTGGAACCTCTGGGTCAGGGATCTCGCGACCGGCCAGGAAAGCCCGTTGACCACCGATGGCGTGAAGGATTTCGGCTACGCCACCGACAACGCCGGCTGGACCAACAGCGATAGCGCCATCCTGCTCTGGTCCCCGGACTCGCGGAAGTTGGCGACGTACCAGCAGGACCAGCGCAACGTCGGGGAGATGTACCTCGTCTCCACCACCACCGGCCACCCGACACTGCGCGCCTGGAAATACCCGCTCCCTGGCGACAGCATCGTCACGATGCTCCAGCGCGTCGTGATCGACGTCGATGCCAGACGTGTCGTCCGCTTTCAGATGCCGCCCGACCAGCATCGTTCGACCAATGGCGACGACATCAGTATGGCTGACGTCCAGTGGAGCCCGGACGCGAGTCAGGTTGCCTTCGCTTCGGTGACCCGCGACCACAAGACCGCCACCTTGCGGATTGCGGATGCGGCCACGGGAGTGGTACGCACGGTGATGAGCGAATCGGTGCCGAAGTCGCACTTCGAGTCGGGGATGGGGAAGATCAACTGGCAGCTGCTCTGGTCCACCCACGAGCTGCTCTGGTGGTCGCAGCGCGACAACTGGGGTCAGTTGTATCTGTACGATGCCACAACCGGCGCGCTGAAGCAGCAGATCACCACGGGTGAGGGGAACGTCGCCACAGTGGTCAAGGTCGACGAACGCACTCGCACAATATGGTTCACCGGCGTCGGGCGAGAGCCGGGCCGTGATCCCTATTTCCGGCATCTCTACCGCATCGGCATCGATGGCAAGGGCTACGCGCTGCTGACCCCCGATGACGGCGACCACGAGATTTCACTGGCCCCCGATGGTGCCGTGCTGGTCGATACCTGGTCGAAGCCCGACGTTCCCCAGGTCACCGTGATGCGTAGCGGCCTCACCGGCAAACCGCTCGTCGCCCTCGAGCGAGCCGATGTTTCGCGGCTGCTCGCGACCGGGTGGAAGCCGCCCCTCCCGATCACGATGAAGGGGCGCGACGGCACCACCGACATCTATGGTCTGCTGTTCCGGCCCAGCAATTTCGATTCGACCCGGACGTACCCGATCATCAACCAGATCTACCCTGGCCCGCAGAGCGGCAGCGTCGGTGGCCGCGGCTTCACGCCTGCCCGTGGCGATGCGCAGGCGCTCGCCGAACTCGGTTTCATCGTGGTCGAGATCGACGGGATGGGGACACCGGACCGGTCCAAGAGTTTCCACGAGGCGTATTACGCCAATATGGGTGACAACACGCTCCCCGATCAGGTCGCCGGAATGAAGCAGCTGGCGGCCCGATATTCGTGGATCGACCTGACACGCGCGGGCATCTGGGGACATTCAGGGGGTGGTTTCGCGGCGGCGGACGCGATGTTCCGTTACCCCGACTTCTTTCAGGTCGGCATTTCCGAGTCCGGCAACCACGACAACCGTGCCTACGAAGACGACTGGGGGGAGCGCTACCAGGGACTGCTGACCAGGAATGCCGACGGCACCGGCAACTACGATGACCAGGCAAACCAGAATCTGGCGAAGCAGCTGAAGGGGCATTTGCTGCTGGCGCACGGGACGATGGACAACAACGTCCCGCCGTACAACACGCTGCTGGTCGTCGAAGCACTGATCAAGGCGAACAAGGACTTCGACCTGCTGCTCTTGCCGAACCAGCAGCACGGCTACGGCACGATGTCGTCGTATATGATGCGTCGGCGCTGGGACTACTTCGTGCGGTGGCTGCAGGGAACCGAGCCACCGAAGGAGTATGAACTGCGGCCGCCCGCTGCGCCACCGGCACATTAGCGGTGGGTCAGCTCGCGATTCCGCCGGTGACCGATGCGGGCGCCGGCGCTACATCGCGAGCAGGGCGCGCGCGATGACCATCCGCTGAATCTCGCTGGTGCCCTCGCCGATGGTGCAGAGCATCACGTCGCGGTAGAACTTCTCGGCCGGGTACTCCTTGATGAAGCCATAGCCGCCGAAGATCTGCACGCTCTTCTGAGTCGCGCGAACCGCCGTCTCCGACGCATACAACTTCGCCATCGACGACCAGAGCGTCGTCTTCTCACCAGCATCCTTCAGCGCAGCGGCGCGATAGCAGAGCAGGCGTGCTGCTTCGATCTCGGTCGCCATATCGGCGAGCATGAATTGAATTGCCTGAAAACCGGCAATCGGCTGACCGAACGCGGTACGCTCCTTGGCATAGTCGCGCGCCGCTTCGTAGGCGCCGCGGGCAATCCCGACCGCCAGCGCCCCGATCGAGATCCTGCCGCCGTCGAGGACCTTCATCGCGTCGATGAAGCCATAGCCGACCCGGCCGAGCACATTCTCCGCCGGTACCCGGCAGTTCTCCAGCACCAGTTCGGCGGTATCCGAGGTCCGCATCCCGAGCTTGTTCTCCTTCTTGCCGGGACGGATGCCGGGTTGGTCCATCTCGATCACGAATGCGGTGATGCCGTGCTTCTTGTCGTGCTTGTCGGTCACGGCGAGCACCACCGCGACCTGGGCGTAGGTCGTGTTGGTAATGAAATTCTTGGTTCCGTTGAGCACCCAGAATTCCCCATCCTGCACGGCAGTGCAACGCAGCCCGGCGGCATCACTTCCCGACGCCGGCTCGGTCAGCGCCCAGCAGCCGATCCACTCTCCGGTGGTGAGCTTCGGGAGATAGTGCGTGCGCTGCGCTTCGCTGCCACCGAGGTAGATGTGACCGCTGCAGAGCGAGTTGTGGGCCGCCACGGCGAGTGCGACCCCCGACTCCACGGCCGCGAGTTCCTCGATGATATTGACGTAGTCGACGTAGCTCAGCCCCGCACCGCCGTACACCTCCGGGAAAATGGCGCCGAGCATCCCCAGCGCACCGAGTTGCTTGATGGTCTCGAGCGGGAAATGCTGCGCCTCGTCCCACTCCAGCACGTGCGGCCGGATCTCGCGCTCCGCGAAATCCCGCACCATCTGCTTGACTTGTTCCTGTTCCTCGGTCAGACGAAAATCCATCACGAATCCACTCCCGGTGGTGAATGCCAGCGATTTTTCAACGGCCTAAGAGTAGCGGGGTGCCGCCCCCGTGGCGCGGGGGTCCCGTTCCGGGCAGCAACGTTCCGGCCCCCCCCGGTGACTCCCCACTCAGCGCACGTCGCCTTGCCAGATTCGGTAGACCACAATCGGCTGGTCGTCGAGTTGCGCGTCCCGCTCGAATTGCATCCCCGCCTTCTCCATCACCCGCCGCGAGGCACGATTGTCGGGGTGGGTGATCGCGACCAGCGAGGGGGCGTCAAGCTGGCCGAAGCCGAGTTCGATGCAGGCCCGCGCCACCTCGGTCCCGAGTCCGCGGCCCCAGTAGCTGGGGGAAAAAAGGTAGCCGATCTCGATCTCGTCCTGGTTGTCGAGCGAGAGGTGCCGCAGGCAGCCCAGGCCGACCACGGCATCGTGCGCACGGTCCCGAAGGATGTAGATGCCGTGCCCATACCGCTTCCAATGGGCCAGGTTGCGATCGAGGTAGGCAGCCGTCGCCGCTTCGCTGCGCACACCGCCGAGCAGCGCCATCACCGCAGCATCGCTGTGTAACCGGCGAATCTCGGGCAGGTGCGCCACACTCAGGCGCTCGCCGCGCAGGTGGGCTGTCTCAAAACGATCGAGCGTCATAGTGCACCCGGTTGGTATCCCGACATCGTTCAACGCAC
The DNA here is from genome assembly GCA_031367105.1 of Gemmatimonadota bacterium. Classification (GTDB taxonomy): domain Bacteria; phylum Gemmatimonadota; class Gemmatimonadetes; order Gemmatimonadales; family GWC2-71-9; genus Palsa-1233. The sequence goes on from JANLPG010000183.1 coordinate 5,046, forward strand.
TTCGCCCGCACGGCGCCCATTGACCAGCTTCAATTCCACCAGCGGTGGCACCGCTTGTCAGCGCTTCACATAGTCATCGATCAAGGACTGTAGCAGCGCCTGCCCGTTCCGGATCGCGGCGGGATCAACGCTCCCCTGCGTGCTGATGGTTCGTCGACCGATGTTATCCCACGCTATGGCACCGGAGTCGGTCACCCACCCGAAGCCGTCCGTGAAGGTGAACCAGGCCCAGGGGCGAGCATTCCGGGCCAGCAGGTTGCGGCTCCAACGAAACGCGCTGCCGTCCAGCTCGAGTTGGCCCAGCAACGTCCGGGGGAAGTCCGACTGACCTCCAATCCGGGAGATCACGGTATCGTGCACCGCGAGGGCACCACCAAGCCAGAGCATCGGGATGGAGAAGGTTTCCCACTTTCTGGCGACTTGGAGGGAATCGAGCATCGGGAGGCGATGGCCGTGGTCGGCGAGAATGACAATCAGCGTGCTGTCCCACCACGGCATCGTTTTGGCCTGCCGGATGAATGCCCCGAGACTGCGGTCGGTGTAGGCGTGGGCGTTCAGGAAGCGGCTGGTCTCGTCGGTCCCGGGGATGACAGTTGCCATCGGCACGAGAAACGGCTCGTGGCTGCTCAGCGTGAACAGCGTCACGAAGAACGGCCGTGGCATCGCGCGGAGATCATCCTGCAGCCGCCCGAGGACGATGTGATCGTCGGCACCCCAGCTGGAGTGGCGATCCTCCGGCCGGAAGGCCGCCGCTGTCACCAGCGAGTCGAATCCTGCCTGCAGCAGGTAGGACTTGAAGTTGGTGAATTCCGGATCGCCGCCGTAGTAGAAACTGCTGTGGTAGCCCGCGCCTCCAAGGTCGTGCGGGAGGGCCGGCAGCGTCGCGCTCTTCCGCGGATGCTGGATGATTTCCGTGGTCGGCTGGGCCGGATAGCCACTGATCACCGCTGTGAGTCCCTCAGGACTCCGGTCGCCGGTGGCATAGAAGTGATCGAACAGGACACCCTCGCCAATCAGCGCATCGATGTTGGGTGTCACACCCGCGACGCCGCCGAGCCGCTCCACCACCTTGAAGGTAAAGCTCTCCCAGAGAATGACGATCACATTCGGTCGGCGCATCCGCAACAGCCTCACCGCGGGTTCGGCATCGCTCAACAGCAGTGCGTCGGCGGTCCGGTGGGCCAGTGCCGTCGGCAGCAGGCGATAGGCATTGGTTGTGTCCCAGCTCCGCCACCAGACCGAATCGAAGAAGTTCCAGGCGGCATTGATCGCCGCCTGATTTGCGAAGGCATCGCGCGAGAAGTACACCGTGCTCTGCGTCATCGGCATCTTCTGGAAGCCGCCCCGGGCCGGGTAATACAGGAACCAGCAGAGCCCGCCAATGAGCGCGAAGACCGGCAGCGCAACCGGAAGCGGGACGCGCTGCCACGACGTCAGCTCCGGGCCGAAGATGCTGCGGAAGGCCACAATCGCCACCGCCAGCAGCAGCAACAGGATCAGCGAGAGCAGCAGGATGGGGGAGGCACTGGCCGAGGCCACCATCTCTCGCGGAGTGTTGAGGTAGCGGAGAATCGCGCCATCCACCCGGAAGCCCCACACGCGGAACAGCTCCAGATCGATCGTGGCAATCAGCGTCAGCAGCACCAGCATCAGCGTGGTGAAGCCGCGGATCAGCCGCGGAGCGAGCCTTGGGAGAAAGAGCGAGAAGGCGGTGAAGGCGAAGACCACCACGGCGGGGAAGGCGGTGGCTGCCATATCCATCCGCGCACCGTAGCGGAACGACTGGGCGATGGTACTCCACCCGGAACGGCTGGCTTCTCGCCCGTGATAGAGCAGGAACGCGGCGCGCAGGAGGGCAAAATAGACCATCCAGGCAGCGAAGTAGCTGAGGCAGAATCCGATGCGCCGCACGCCGGCGCGTAGCGCTTCCCTGGTCACAGCAACGCCCCCACGGCAACGATCGCAGACGGCACGAAACAGCTCCTCGACCCGATCAGTCGTGCCGACGCCCGACGAATCGTGACCCAAGCTAGGGGAGGCGGCTTCCCCCGTCCATCAGCGCGGCCCGGAATCGGCTACCTTGTCTGCTGACAGGATGGCTGATTCGCGCCTGCGGGCGCCCTGAGCCCTCCCCTCTTTGACGGATCGGAGCGCGCCGATGGCGAAAAGACAGAACTACGGTTTCGAAAAGCGTCAAAAGGATCTCAAGAAGCAGCAAAAGCGTGACGAGAAGGCCGAGAAGAAGCGGCTTCGCGAGCAGCTCGTCGACCCGGCCGCGCCACTCGATCCGGCAGTGCGCGAGGAAGTCGCCGCATTGTGCGCCGAGGGTTGGGCCATCTGGGAGGCGTTCAGTGCCAAGGCGACGCCGGGAGAATTCCATCCGTTCGTGGCCGCCGACTATGAGACCGTCCTCGCCGCGCTGCTGCCCCGTCGTGGTGCCGGCCTCCGCTTTCTTGAGTGGGGCTCGGCGACCGGAGTCATCGCGATCATGGCCGATATGCTCGGCTTCGAGTCGTTCGGGATCGAGCTCGACAGCGATCTCGTCCACACGGCACGCGACCTCGCCGAACGGCACTATTCGGAGGCGCGATTCGCCGCCGGCAGCTTCCTGCCGGCCGGCTACCAGTGGCGGCCGACGAGCGGCGACGGCCGAATTGCGACCATCGGGACTGGCGCATCCGGTTACCTCGAACTCGCCCACCCGCTCGACGATTTCGATGTCGTCTTCGCCTACCCGTGGGGGGGCGAAGAGCCGATGATGCTCGATCTGATGCGGGCCTATGGACGACCCGACGCCTACCTGCTGTTGCACACCGTGAATAACGGCGTCCAGACCTACCAGGGCGGGCTGCTGCTGGACCCCGCCTGAGAGTTCGCGCGCCGGGAATTATTTCGGAAATCCGCCGCGCGCGATACCGGGAATGATTCTGAGCGCATTGGCGTAGTAGAGCTTCTTCAGCACGACGTCGGGGAGCCCGATCCCGTAGAGCTTCCAGAAGGCGTGATAGTCGCGGTAGTAATCGAAATAGTCGTCGGTGGTCTCGAACACGCGCCAATAGTAGGGGTACTCGTCGGGCTGATAGCTGTCCTTCCCGAAGAGCAGGCGATCCTGGTACTTGATGAAAAAGTCGTGGGCACTCCGCGGCTGCCGCCCGATATCGTAGAGCACCGCCCCAACTTCCGCATGCAGATTCGGCAGACTGTCGAACAACCGACCAAGTCGGCCCAGATCCTGTGCGTGCCAGCCGAGGTGGGCGAGCACCCAGATCGTGCGGGGGTGCCGCCGAAGCATCCGGTCGCGCTCGGCCATCAGCTCCTCGAAGGCTGGATACCGCGACCGATCCTGATAGCGACGCTCGGGATAGAGCGCGAGCTCCAGCCAACGCTCGTTCTGAAAATCGAACGGCTGCCAGAATTCTGCCGGATCACCGGTGTGGATGAACACCGGAATCTTCAGCCTGGCTGCGGTCTCCCAGACGATATCGAGTTCGGGGTCGTCGAGGTGGAGCCGGCTGCCGTCACTCCGCTTGTTGGTCATCCCGAAGCTCTTCATGATCTCGCCCACGCCCACTGCGCCGGCCTTCACATCTGCCTCGAGTTGCGCCGCGATCTTCGCGCCCGAGCCGGGGCCGACGTCGCGGAGATTCAAGGTCGTGAACATCACGAAGCGGTCGGCGTAGCGGCTTGCCCGGATCGCCTCGAGCTGTTGCTTCAGGCGATCGCCGGAGGTGCCATTGGCGTTCACCATCACCCGCAGATTGAGCGAATCCATCCCGGCACCAACCAGCTCGATGACCTGATTCGACAGCAGGGCAGGAGGATGCCCGTGAATGTCCACCACCGGATATTTCGCGCGGGAAACCTTGTGGACCGGCACCACGAGGGTAGAGCGCGGCTGGTATTCCCGGATATTGGGTGGCGGAAACTCGGGCTCGCGACCCTGCGCCGGCCGGGGCACTACCTGCCCCGGCGGCTGAACCTGGGCACGGGCAGGGGCCGTGATGCCAGCGAAAAGCAGGAGCAGCAGCCAGCGACCCATGATCGACTCCGATGTGCGTGGGAGGAACGCCCGACCGGCCATTGCGGCCTTACCAGTCGGTCGGTTCGTAGTCCTTCAGGAACTGGCCCCAGATGTGCGTGCCGGTGTTGAAGCCGGCGATGATCGGATCCACGATCCGTGCCGCGCCGTCGATGATGTCCAGTGGCGGGTGAAAGCGATGCTCCTTGACCTTGCGCGCCGCGATCTCGACCGGATCCTCGTCGGTCACCCACCCGGTATCGATGGCATTCATATGGATACCGTCGCCGTGGTAGTCCGTCGCCGCCGTACGTGTCATCATATTGAGCGCCGCCTTCGCCATATTGGTGTGCGGATGACGGGTCGTCTTCCAGCGGCGATAGAACTGCCCCTCCACCGCGGAGACGTTGACGATATGCTTGTCGCGCTCCGGCGTGCGCAACATCAACGGCTTCAGTCGCGCGTTGATGATGAACGGCGCGATGGCATTGACCAGCTGCACCTCGAGCAGCTCCACGGATGGGACCTCCGCCATCAGCAGCCGCCACGAGTTGCGCCCGCGCAGGTCGACCTGCTGCAGATCCTGGTCGAGCCGGCCCTGCGGAAAGAGGCCGCTCTGCGCTTCCAGTTCCTCCGGCAGCAGCGGCACCTGCGACAGCTCGGCGGCGTGCGTCAGTCCGGCGATGTCGGAGATCCGGCGGTCGAAGGTCGCCGGCAGCGAGGTCGCCGACTCCGCCTCGGGAAGGATATGGTAGCCGCGCAGCCCCTCATAGTGCCCCAGCAGCTTCCGCACCGGCTCCGGCATGGCGTGCAGCGCGGCGGTCTCCCCTTCCATCATATGCTGGTAGAAGTCCGGCGGACGTCGCACCGTCTGGCAGGCGTTGTTGATGATGAAGTCGAGCCGATCGTGCGTGGCCAGCAGCTCGCGACAGAACGCCTCCACACTCGGCGTGTGGCGCAGGTCGAGCCCGAAGATTTCGAGTCGATCACCCCACTCGCCGAAGTCCGCTTCCTGCGCGTAGCGCGCGGCCGAATCCCGTGGAAATCGTGTCGTCACGAGGAGTCGCGCACCGGAGCGCAACAGCTTCAGCCCCGCCTGATAGCCGATCTTGACCCGGCCCCCGGTGAGCAGCGCCACTCGTCCGCGCAGGTTGGCCAGTTCCGTTCGCTTCGCGAAGTTCAGCGTCGCGCACGTCGGGCAGAGCTGGTCGTAGAAGTGGTGGACGACGCTGTAGTCCTGCTTGCAGACGTAGCAATGCTGCGGCTCCACCGACTCGCGGAAATCCGGATCACCCACCACCTCCTGCTGCTCGAAATCGGCCGGTGGGAAGAAGTTGGGCGTCGTGAAGACTTCCTGGCGGCGGAGCGACCGAATGCCGGTGCCGGCGAGCACCTTCTCGTCGCGATGGATCTTCTTCGCCTTTCGCTCCCGGATGGTCGCTTTCACCATCTGA
>JANLPG010000206.1:0-2013 GCA_031367105.1 Gemmatimonadota bacterium
GGATACTTTCCCGGACCAGCCGCATAGAGCTCGTTGTTCACGTTGCGGCCGATCATGTCGAGGTTGATGTCGATCAGGATCCGGTCGAGCGGAACGGTGGGTGTCGCGACGAAGTAGCGCGAGCCCCACATCCCCGATTCCTCGCCATCGACTGCCGCGAAGATCAGTGAATGCGCCGGACGCGCGTGCACGAAGTGACGCGCCAGGATCGCCAGCGCTGCCGCGCCGGAGCCATTGTCGTCGGCGCCGTTGTAGATCGAGTCGCCATTGACGGCCCGGCCGATGCCCAGGTGGTCGTAGTGGGCAGTGATCACGATGTACTGCTCAGGGTGCACATTTCCCCTGAGCATCCCCACGACGTTCGCCCCGAAAGGGACATTGTTGAGCCGGGCGGAGGGCGTGCTGACCGGCACCTTGTGAATCCGCCCTGGCGCAATCGTCTCGAGTCCGAGGGCATCGAAGCGGGCGGCGATGAAGTCGCGAGTCCTGGCACCCCCCAGCGAACCGATCGCCCGGCCCCCCATCGAGTCGGCCGAGATCGCCGCCACATCCCGCAGCAGCGCGATCGAGTCGAGCAGTGGCAGCGGCTGGCACCCCGGCTTGACCGGGCCGACGGTGGTGGCGGCGACCGGCGGCGCAGTGGTCCGGGCACAGCTGGTCGTGACGACGAGGAGCGGGGCAAGCAGGGCGGAGCGGAATCGCACGGAATGGTGGCCCGGGAAAGGAGGATCGATCATCGATGATCGATGATCGATCATCTTCCTTGGGACCGGGGAAGGCTACCCTGCCCACGCGGGATGACAACCCCGCCATGTCGCGCTACTTTCCCGCCCTTGGGACAGGTGGCCGAGTGGTTTAAGGCACCACGTTGGAAGCGTGACGTACCGGCAACGGTACCGAGGGTTCGAATCCCTCCCTGTCCGTCCCCACCTCTGACCACAGAACCGATCGTCCGCTGACGGCGTAGATTCCAGTAACCCTCCCGGAGTTGTGAAGGTGCTGATCCGCCATCCCGACGAGTTGCCGTCGCGCGAAATCACCGACGAGTCGCTGTACCTCAACCGACGCGCCTGGCTGCGGTCGGCAGGGGCGACCCTCGCGGCCTTTGCACCGCTCGCTTCCCTCGCCCTCCCGGCCGACGACGACAAGCCGACCCCATACGCCAAGCTGACGACGTACAACAACTTCTACGAATTCGGGACGTCCAAGGAGGATCCGGCCGCGAACGCCCGAACGCTGCGGCCCAGGCCGTGGACGGTGTCGGTCGAGGGCGACGTCAAGAAGCCGGCAAAGTATTCCCTCGATGACCTGCTGCGCGGCCTGCCAATCCTCGATCGGACCTACCGCCACCGCTGCGTCGAAGGGTGGTCGATGGTGATCCCGTGGAACGGTATCCAGCTGCGGGAGCTGATCCGGAAGGTCGAGCCGGGAAGCAAGGCGAAGTATGTCGAGTTCACCACGCTCCTCGATCCGATCCAGATGCCGGGGCAGCGCACTGATGTCCTTCCCTGGCCCTACACCGAGTCGCTCCGGATGGATGAGGCGATGCACCCGCTCACCCTGCTCGCCACCGGGATCTACGGCAAATCGCTGCTGAACCAGAACGGAGCGCCATTGCGACTGGTGGTGCCCTGGAAATACGGCTTCAAGGGCGGAAAGTCCATCGTACGGATCCGGTTCAGTGAGTCGCAACCGGCGACGACGTGGAACGTCGCCGCGCCCTCGGAATACGGCTTCTACGCCAACGTGAACCCAGCGGTCGACCATCCGCGCTGGTCGCAGGCGAAAGAACGGCGCATCGGGGAATTCCTGAAGCGGCCCACACTGCCGTTCAACGGCTACGCCGCGCAGGTTGCCTCGCTCTACGCAGGGATGGACCTGCGTCGCAACTTCTGACCTGGTGACGTCGGCCCAATGGGTCGGGCGCGTCGGCCGGCCCGCCGTCTGGTTCGGCGGTGCGATTCCCGCCGCGATCCTGGCATTGCGCTTCTTCAACGTCTACGGCGAAGACCT